>JAMOSB010000024.1 GCA_027068485.1 Sulfurovum sp. | reverse complement strand
TTTACCGTAGCCCTCTGTGTCTATCACCAAGACCACCCCGACTACTTTAAGGAGGCATTGGAGAGTGTGGTTCATCAGCATCTGATGCCTGCGGAGGTGGTGTTGGTGGTCGATGGGGTGATTGGGGAGGCGTTGGAGCAGGTGATTGTCTGGTTTCATCAGCGGTGTGAGGCGTTGGGGGTGGTGTTTGAGCCGTGCTACCTTGAGCGTAATCGTGGGCATGGGGAGGCGAGACGCATCAGTATCGAGCGGGCATCTCACCCGCTTGTGGCACTGATGGACGCGGATGACCTGAGTGACTACGAACGCTTCGCCAAGCAGGTTGCACGGTTTGAGCAGTCGCCTCAGTTGAGTATTGTTGGGGGGCAGATTGTTGAGATCGATCATGCTAGCAAACGCCCCCTTGGTAGACGAGAGGTACCCCTCACCGATAGTGAGATTAGAGCCTATCTCCAACGCCGATGCCCCTTCAATCAAGTCACGGTGATGGTGAGACGAGAGGATATCTTGGCGGTAGGAAACTATATCGACTTCTACCACAATGAGGACTACTACCTCTGGGTTCGGATGTACCTCGCAGGGTACCACTTTGCCAATCTCCCCGATGTCTTGGTGGAGGTGCGTATCAATGAGGCATTTTATGATCGTCGAGGGGGTTGGCGGTACTTTCTGAGTGAGTTTCGCCTCCAACGCATTATGTACCGTGAGGGGATCACCTCACTTGGGCGGTTTCTGCTCAATAGTGCGATGCGTTTAGTCCTACAGGTGCTTCTGAGTGATCGGTTGCGTGGGATACTATTTCAAAAGTTAGCAAGAGAAGGGATACAACATGGGTAAAAAAGTAGTAGGATTTACAACAGGGGTCTATGATATGTTTCATATTGGGCATCTTCATCTCCTCAAAAAGGCAAAAAACCGCTGTGACTACCTCATCGTCGGAGTGAGTACGGATGAGCTAGTGGAGGGGTACAAGGATAAGACTCCCATTATCCCCTTTGAGCATCGGTTGGAGATCATCGCGTCGCTGAAGTTTGTCGATGAGGTGGTCGCGATCACCCACCGTGACAAGAAGCAGACCTACCTTGATGTAGGCTACGATACGCTCTTTGTAGGAGATGACTGGAAAGGGACAATAATCTTTGAGGATCTTGAGCAGTTTCTTGATGGGTATGGGGCGAAGGTGGAGTACTTCCCCTACACCAAGGAGGTCTCTTCGACGAAGTTTCGTGAGATACTCACCGCCATTGCCAACAACGATATAGGATAGCCGATGCGATTTACTTATGGGGTATGGGATCGTCTCTGCTTGGCTATCGCTCAGCATCGTAAGACGATCCGAGTCGATCAGATCCTCGACCAAGAGGCGGGACAGGGGTGGTTAGCGATCAAGCATGATGTGGAGACCGATGTCCCCAAAGCACTCGCACTTGCCAAGATAGAGGCGAAGTATGGGATCGTAGCGACCTACTATGTCCAAGCGGACTTGGTCGATGCCCACCATAGACTCCTCCAAGAGATTCAAGCCTTGGGGCATGAGGTGAGCTACCACTACGATGTTCTTGATGCCAATGGTGGGGATCTCTCTCAAGCCGTAGCGGAGTTCGATACCAATCTTGCGAAGTTTCGTCACTATGGCTTTGCGGTCAAAAGTGTCTGTCCCCACGGCAATCCCGTGATGATACGCCACGGGTGGCACTCCAACAAAGACTTCTTTCGAGACCCCTCCATTGCCCAACGCTATCCCGATATCCTCGATATGGTCATCGCCCTTCCGACGCGTCTTAAGGAGTCCTATCGCTATATCTCTGACGCGGGGTATGGCTTTAAGCAGATTGTCAATATCGCAGAGAATGATCGCACCCAAGCCCAGCGTGATATCCCCATCGCAGACTATGAGGCACTCCTTGCACATCTGATGACCCCAAGCCCACTCATCCTCAGTACTCACCCTCACCGATGGGAGCGTAGTACGGTGCGGTTTGTACTACGGGTTTACCTCTTCAAGGTACTCCGCTTCACTGCACGACTCCTCTCCAAGATCCCCCTGCTCAAGCACCTCCTCTCACGCTACTACTACCTCGCAAAGAAGATATAAGATGACACCTCACCAACTCAAACAGCTCCACCTAAAGATCTTGGAGATCGCCGACTACTTTGATCACTTCTGCCAAACCCACGGTATCACCTACTACCTGATGGGAGGCACGGCACTAGGGGCGATGCGTCATGGGGGGTTTATCCCGTGGGATGATGACTTTGATGTCTTTATGGATCGTGCCAACTATCTGAAGTTTCTCTCTCTCGTTGAGCGGGAGCTAGACCATGAGCGGTTCTACTTTCAGCGGGAGGATACCCAAGAGTGGGGACTCTACTTTAGCAAAGTGCGGATGAACGGCACCACCTTTATCGAGAAAGACCTCAAAGACCTCCCGATGCACCATGGGATCTATATCGATATTATGTGCCTCAATGCCACCTCCCCATGGCGTGTGGTACGCTATATCCAGTACTTTAGTGCGAGAGTCCTCAACACCCGCATCCTCGCGACACGCGGGTATGCCACACGCAGTTGGGTCAAACGGCTCTTTTTGTGGATCGCTCGCTACACTATCACCGATGGTATCAAAGCGATGCTTCTGCGTATTGTACGCGGACTCAATGGGCGTGATACGGGGTGTATCGGACACTTCTTTGGGCGGGCCCCCTTTGGGCGTACCTCTTTTCCGACCGCGTATTTGGGTACCCCTCGCTATGTACCCTTTGAGCATCTACACCTTCCCGTCCCTGCCAATGTTGAAGCGTATCTGCGTATCCGTTACGGTACGGAGTATATGCAATTCCCCTCAGAGGCGGTCAAGATGCAGTACCCCTCTCACGCCTATATCGTCGATGTAGAGAGGGATTATAAAGCGTTTTAGCTATAATTTCCCCCTACTAAGTTTATAAAAGGATTCTCATGAATCAAGAGAAGTTTCAAGTTAGCACGATACAGCTGACAGGACTGATAGCAGTGGCGTATCTCTTTAGTTTTTTGATGCGTATGATATGGGTTTGGCAGTTTCAAGGAAACCCCACCTTCTACTGGAATGATCAGATGATGATCAACACCAACGATGGGTACTTTTTTGCTGCGGGGGTTCAGCAGACGCTAGAGGGGCTACACACCTTCAACCCACGGGTACATGGGTGGCTTGACTATGGGGTGATCTTCTTTACGACGCTCTTGGTGAAGTTTACACCGATGTCGCTAGAGACGGCGATCCTCTATATGCCTGCGATTATCTCCTCTATTGTGGTGGTGCCTATTATCCTGATAGCACGGCTCTATGGGCAGGTGCTATGGGGCTTTTTGGCTGCGTTGTTAGGCTCGATTGCATGGAGCTACTACAACCGTACGATGATAGGCTACTACGATACCGATATGTTCTCAGCGATGGCTCCGATGTTTATCCTCTACTTCTTGATGAAGAGTACCCTTCAGCTCAATCTGCGTATCGCACTCTACGCGGCGATTGCGGTGGCTATCTACCCCTTCCTCTATGACCAAGGGCGTGCGATTGTCTATGCGATGGGGATCATCTATACAGCCTATATGCTCTACTATCATCGTGAGAATTTGCGTATCTATGGGGCGTTTATCCTGCTCTTTGTGGCATTGATACCACTCCCTCTCCCTACGCCGTGGGGCTACCTTGTAAAGCTACTGCTTCTGGTAGGACTCTATGGCTTCTTGAAGCGTGAGAGCCTCAAACAAAAAGAGCTGATGATGGGTGCGGGGGTACTGTTTGTCCTCTTCTTGATCTTTGGTAATGTCTTGGGGTTGATTGTCGGTAAGGCGATGAACTACCTTGCGACAGGTACCAAGGGTGAGGGGCTACACTTCTACTCGGTCGTACAGACAGTGCGAGAGGCGGGGCATATCTCCTTCTCAACCTTTGCCAACCGTATCTCTGGCTCACAGCTAGGGGTGGTACTCTCCCTTATTGGGTATGGGGTACTCGTGGTGCGTCACCGTGCCTTTATCTTGGCACTCCCTCTGATTGGGATTGGGGTCTTTGCACTGCTTGGTGGGCTTCGCTTTACAGTCTACGCGGTGCCTATCGCTGCGATGAGTGCGATCTATCTCTTCTTGGTGATAGCTGAGCAGTTTATCCAGCAGACCAAAGTCCGTATAGCCTTTGTGGTGGTGGCGACCCTTGGGATGCTCTATCCCAATATCACCCATATCATCGGCTACAAAGTCCCTACCGTACTCAACAAAGCAGAGGTAGAGGATCTCGTCAAGCTTGATAGCCTCTCCGATGAGAAGGACTACACCTTGGCGTGGTGGGACTATGGGTACCCTATCTGGTTCTACTCACACACCAATACCCTCATCGATGGGGGAAAACACCACAACGATAACTTCATCATCTCACAGATTATGCAGACCACCTCTCCAGAGCTAGCGGCTAACCTCAGCCGTGTCGCCGTGGAGGAGTATGTCGACTCCAACTACTCTATCGTTGCCAATAGCCTCTTCAAGAACAAAGAAGCAGATCAGCGTGATCCCAATCTCCTCCTTGCGGAGATAGAGAATGGTACCTACCCACTCCCTCCCAAGAGTCGAGATATCTTCCTCTATCTGCCCTACCGTATGATGAATATCTTCCCCACTGTAGCAGTCTTTGGTAACCTCGATCTCACCACAGGGCAGAAGAAGCGACCCTTTGCCTTCTATCCGACCCGTGCGGTGAGTAGCAAGCAGGGGATCGTCAAGCTCCAAAACGGTATCATCTTCGATACCAAAAAGGGGCAACTCACCATTGGTGCACAGAGTGAAGCGGTCAAATACTTCATCGTGACCCAAAACACCCAATCGGGCAAGGTACTGCTCAACACCCAACGCTTCCATGCCAATGGACGCTACTCGGTGATCTTTATGAAGAGTTATGGGATGTTTGTGGTGATGGATACGCAGACCTTCAACTCCACCTATGTGCAGATGTTTATCTTGGAGAAGTATGACAAGCACCTCTTTGAGCTTGTCATCTCCTCTCCCTATAGCAAAATCTACAAGCTCAAACGCTAGATGCTTACACGATCTCAGCACTACCAAAAACGGCTCTTTGATCTGCTTCTGGCTCTCATAGGTCTGGGGTTGACAGGGTGGCTGATCCTCCTTGCGTGGGCTATCGCCTCCCTAGAGACCCGAAGCAATGGACTCTTTATGCAACGACGCGTAGGGCAGGGGGGGAGGCTTTTTTGGGTCTTCAAGATCAAGACGATGCGACCCATTGCGGGGCTAGAGAGTAGTGTCACCACAGCAGATGATCCGCGTATCACACGCAGTGGGGTGTGGTTTCGTCGTACCAAGATCGATGAGCTACCTCAGCTGATCAATGTCCTCTTGGGGAGTATGAGCTTTGTGGGGGCGAGACCCGATGTGGAGGGGTTTGCCGATAAGCTAGAGGGGGAGGATCGGGTGATCTTGTCACTCCCCCCTGGTATCACGGGACCCGCCTCACTCAAGTACAAAGAGGAGGAGCGTATCCTCGCAGAGCAGTCCAACCCCGAGGAGTACAATCGTCGCGTCATTTGGCCCGATAAGGTCGCCATTAACCGAGCCTATATCCAAAACTGGTCACTCCGTACCGATATAGGCTACATCATACAGACCATTTTAGGATAGATTATGGATAGAATTTTTCTCTCGCCACCCCATATGAGTGGCAAAGAGCAGGCGTATATCGCAGAGGTATTTGAGAGTAACTACATCGCACCCCTTGGGGCGTTTGTCAACCGATTTGAAGAGGAGGTCAAGACCTACACAGCTACCCAACACGCCTTGGCACTCTCTAGTGCAACTGCGGGACTCCATCTCGCACTACGGGTGCTTGGGATTGGGCAGGGGGATATCGTCCTCGCCTCCTCTTTTACTTTTATCGGCTCAGTGAGTGCGATACTCTACCAAAATGCCACCCCGCTCTTTGTCGATAGTGATGAGAGCTGGAATCTCTCTCCTACTTTGCTCAAAGAGGCGATCGCCACCGCCCCTATCAAGCCCAAAGCCCTGATTCTTACCCACCTCTATGGACAGCTAAGCAAGCTTGATGAGATTGTTGCCATCTGTAGAGAGGAGGGGATCTATCTCATCGAAGATGCCGCAGAGTCCTTGGGGGCTTCTTATGAGGGACGACAGAGTGGGACAATAGGTGATATGGGGGTCTACTCCTTCAATGGCAATAAGATCTTGACCACCTCAGGGGGTGGGATGCTCATCAGTGACAATGAGGCGTGGATTGAGCGGGCGAAGTTCCTCTCGACCCAAGCCAAAGAGCCACATCTTCACTATGAGCATAAGGAGTTTGGCTACAACTACCGTATGAGTAATGTGCTTGCTGCCGTTGGTGTGGCACAGATGGAGGTACTCACCCAGAGAGTCCAACAGCGACGCGAGGTGTTTGAACACTATCAGCGTGCGTTGAGTGGATATGAGGAGATCACCTTTATGCCTGAACTCCCACAGAGTCGGGGTAACCGTTGGCTCACGACCTTGACCTTTGATCGGTGCGATCCTGCCAAGGTGATCGCTGCACTCAGTGAGGCAAATATCGAGAGCCGACCACTCTGGAAGCCGATGCACCTTCAGCCTCTCTTTGCTGATGCGATGGTGGTAGCTGATGGGACGAGTCAACGCCTCTTTGCCCAAGGGATCTGTCTGCCCAGTGGCTCTGCGATGGGGCTAGAGGATGTGACACGGGTGTGTGATGTGATACAAGGGGTACTGTAGTGCGTTATCTCCTGCGACCCACTGCACTCAAACGCAAAGGGTTTTTTATCATCGCAGATATCCTGCTCTCCCTTGTGACCCTCTTCCTTGCCTACAATCTACGGTTCAACTTCCAGATACCCACAGAGTTCTATAGTGCCTTTTGGCTTGTCTATGGTCTGTTGATTGGGTTGAAGCTCCTCTTCTTCTCTCTCTTCAAAAACTACCGTATCGTCTGGCGGTTCTTTGGGTTTTTTGATACCAAAAATATCGTCAAAGCCCACCTTGGAGCGTATCTGAGTTTTGTGGTCATCTTCTTGCTCTTTCCTGAGGTCTTCTCCCCTTTCCCCCGTTCAGTGATCATCATCGACCTCTTCTTATCGCTGATCTTTATCGGTGGGGTGCGGGCGAGTAAACGGCTCTTGAGTGAGGGGGTACGCCAAGAGGAGATCAAGCCGATGGTCATCATCGGGGTCAACTCCAAAACCGAGACGATTATCCAGAGTGCCTTAAAAGGGGAGATCGACTACTCTCCCGTGGCGATCACCTCCCTAGACAACAACGAGACGACGATGGATACCTACATCAATAGTGTACGGGTCTACCCCCTCGAACAGCTCGAAGCACTCATCACCCAAAAGGGGATCGTCAGTGCAATTGTCGCTCAGAAGATCACCCAAGCAGAGCTCAAAGTTCTCGTCCACCGCCTCAACCAAGCAGGGGTACATGAGATCAAGCGGGTACGACTCCTTGGCTCCCAACATGAACACCTAGAGGATCTCTCGATCGAAGACCTCTTGGCACGCCACCCCAAAGACCTCGATCTAGAGCTTATCGCCCAATCGATTGTAGGTAAACGGGTCTTGATCACAGGGGCGGGGGGGAGTATCGGCTCAGAGATCGCCCGTCAGTGTCAGCAGTTTGGTGCGGTGTCGCTCACATTGGTTGACCATAGTGAGTACAACCTCTATCAGATAGGGGAGCAGTTGAGTGGTGCGACACTGAGACTGCTGAGTGTCACCGATAGGGAGGGACTCCAGAGGCTCTTTGGGGAGGTGAACCCAGAGCTAGTCATCCACGCGGCTGCCTACAAGCATGTCCCCATCTGTGAAGCCAACCAAGCGATCGCCGTACGCAACAATGTCCTTGGGAGCAAAAACATCGTCGATGTGAGTATCGAGCGGGGGGTTTCCAAGCTTGTCCTCATCTCTACAGACAAAGCCGTACGCCCGACCAATGTGATGGGAGCGACCAAGCGCGTCACCGAACTCTACGCCAACAATGTTGATGCCAAAGCGACTGAGATCGTGGCGGTGCGGTTTGGGAATGTCCTAGGCTCTAGTGGCTCTGTCATCCCCAAGTTCAAACAGCAGATCGAAGCGGGAGGACCTGTCACCGTCACCCACCCTGAGATCACCCGCTACTTTATGCTCATCTCTGAAGCGTGCCAACTCGTCCTCCAGACGGCTGCTATCGCCAAGGGGGGAGAGCTGTTTGTCTTGGATATGGGAGAGCCGATCAAGATCGTCGATCTCGCCAAACAGATGATAGAACTCTACGGCAAAGCAGAGGAGGTAGAGATCAGCTTCACAGGACTCCGCCCAGGAGAGAAGCTCTACGAGGAGCTACTCATCGACGAGAGTGAGAAGCAGACCCTCTACCGCTCCATCTTCATCGCCCAACGCACCCACTACCCCATCGCCCAACTCACCCAAGACATCCAGACCCTCCTTGACGCAGAAGACAAAGTCCAAGCCCTCCAGCATATCGTTCCAGAGTTTGT
>JAMOSB010000023.1 GCA_027068485.1 Sulfurovum sp. | reverse complement strand
TGTGTGAATCGATGATGATTCTGCTCCAACAGCACAATATGAAAGAGGAGCAGATGCTCTATGCGATGTGTGATAGAGTCCTGCCTGTAGAGATGAAAGAGGCGACACTAGAGAAGATGAAAGCAGTCGAGCTATAGCGTGATGGGGGAGCTTAGAAAGATTGTACTCGATGCACGAGAGTTAGAGCATCCCAAGCCACTCGAACTGGCGATGCAAGCACTACGAGCATTGGATCGTGAGAGTTATCTCTATATGATTCATCGTAAAAACCCTATCCCCTTACTTGATTTGGCAAAAGAGCAGGGCTTTACGCTACTAAGTCAAGAGGATAGTGACGCGGTGTGGCATATTTTGATTAGTAAAGATCCCTCTGTAGAGCTACACGAGTATCTGGATGTTTAGTCAAAATGGACTCTCCCTAGATCAAGCCCCGCCGATCTCTGTGGTGTTTCGGTTTTTTCTCTCTGGTGCCCTCTTTGGTATGGTGGCGGGGGGCTTAGTGCTTTGGTATGGTGTTGATATCTTTGATGCTACGAGTGTGGGGGCGGTGACTCTGACACACACCTTGACACTGGGCGTGATGCTCTCGTTTATGTTTGCGGCACTCTTTCAGATGTTGCCTGTGATCGCAGGTGTGACCCTCACCACTCCTGTCCAGAAAGCTAACTGGGTACAGTACCCACTGGTCACGGGGGTTTTAGCACTTCTTATCGCCTTTAACCAATCTGACGGTACGCTACTCTTTGGAATCGCCTCACTACTGTTGGGTGGGAGTATCCTCTCGATTGGGGTGGTGATGCTCTCTCGGCTGTTGAGACTTCAGCACCACAGTGCCTCCTCGCGAGGTATGCTGATGGCACTGGGTGCGTTGATGGTTGTCGTACTCTTGGCACTCTATCTCACCGCTACACTGACAGGGCTTGGGAGTGGGAGCCACTATCTCCTGCTCAAAGAGGCACACTACTCGTTTGGACTCTTTGGGTGGGTGGCTCTGCTGATTATCTCGATCTCTTTTCAGGTGATTGAGATGTTCTATGTCACCCCCTCTTATCCTTCTTTGGTGAGTCGCTATCTCCCGATGGCATTGGTGGGTATCTTGGGACTCTCGACACTCCTCTCACTTGTTGTGCCGTGGATATGGCAGGTGAGTAATCCTCTCTTGGCACTACTGCTTGGGGGGTATGCACTCTTGACACTCAAGCGTCTTACCGAGCGTAAACGCCCCCTTACCGATGCGACGGTGTGGTTTTGGCGTATAGGGTTGGGGAGTCTACTGCTTAGTATGTTGACCCGCTTGGCTTTTGGGTGGGGGGCTGATCCTATCGTTGGGCAGATGAGTTATCTCTTTTTTACCTCATTTGCTCTGAGTATCGTCTTTGCGATGTTCTATAAGATTGTCCCATTTTTGACATGGTTTCATCTCAACTCACAAGGCTACTTCACGGCTCCAATGATGCATGAAGTGATCCACCCCAAAACGGCCAAACAGCATCTTGTGATCTATCTAGCAACGATGGGGAGTTTTCTACTCGCCCTCTGGATCGATGGGTTCATTATGGTAGCGGGACTCTTGACTATACTGCTCTTTGGGTGGATTGGCTATCAGGTAATCCATGCGTGGCAACTCTACAAGAAGACACAAGCCACGGGAGAGAAGTTTGATATGCAGATGGGAGCTACCGTCTAAAGCGATACCCCAACGCCTCAAGCTGTTGGCGTAGGGTATCTCCCACCTCTCCTTGAAACTCCAGTCTATCGTCTTTGGATGTTCCCCCTCTTCCTAGTGATTTTTTAAGCTGTTTGAGAAGTGCTTGTTGTGTGGATTTCTCTAGAAAAAATGGCTGAACAAGAGTTACGATCTTACCTCTGCGTCGCTCTTTTTGTAGATAGAGTTGATGGGATTGGGGGGATTTGACCTCATGGGTACTTACAGAGGAGGGTGTTTTATTGTCCGCAGACCATCCTGACTCAAACTGACTCCCCATCTCAAATAGATTCTCTCTCATAGTAGCTCCTTACGCTGTAATCGTATAGATGATCTCGGTATGTTGCTTTTTGGTCTGTATCTCGTAGAGGGTCAGTCCCTCAATGGGTAGACGCATAAAGGCTTCAAGGCGGGTCACCTCTGCTTTGGCTATCGCTCGCAATACAATCCCTCTATAGGCTTTTGCCCAGTGGCTTACGACTCTCCCCTCTTTGATAAACTTCAGTGTCGTATAGGGGAGAGAGGGTTTGTAGTATTTGTCATAGAATCCTGCTCGCAGATCCAAGATCTCCTCCCCCTCCAAGTAGTGATCGAGTCGTGGTTGGAGGAGTGGCTTGTAGAACTGTGCAGGTTTAATCTCCCCTATCGCTTTGCCCTGTTGGAGTCGATACTCAGGAATGTGATCATTGGCACGCACAATACCAAAGAGATTGGAGAAGATAAGTAGATGCGTATCGATATAGGTCTGTGCTGAGAGGCTGAGGCTTGGGTAGTCAAGGTACTCAAAGGCGACCCCACTATAGCGTGCCACAGCTTTCATTGTAGGTTCATGGATTAGCTCCTTGATATGATAGGTGATATCCGCCTCTTTTTTGAGTCCAAACATCTTAGAGAGTTTGGAGAGATCTCTCTGTTGAAGCAGATTGCTATAGTGATGGAGGAGTTGGGTGCGAGAGGAGAGGAGATCTTCAAAGAGTAGTTGCTCAAGATGGAAGGCATTTTCCCCTCCTGCTCGCTTGCTCTCACTAGGTGCTAGTAGTATTTTCATGATTTTCTCTTTTAATGCTATATATTATGGAAAGTATTCTAGTATAAAAAGATAAAAAAGAGAAATTCTTAGACTTTTTTCTAAAAACCCTTGACATTCATCTTATTTTTGTCTATAATTCTCGTCCATTTAAAGCATAACAGCTTTTTATGTTGGCGCTGGTGTAGCTCAGTTGGCTAGAGCAGCTGATTTGTAATCAGCAGGTCGGGGGTTCGAGTCCCTTTACCAGCTCCATAGAAATATAATTATCAGTGTTTGACCAGTAAACGACAAACAATATAAGTGGTGAGTTACTCAAGTGGCCAACGAGGGCAGACTGTAAATCTGCTGACTATGTCTTCGAAGGTTCGAATCCTTCACTCACCACCATTCGTTAAGTCATAATGCGGGCGTAGCTCAGTGGCTAGAGTTCCTGCCTTCCAAGCAGGCTGTCGAGAGTTCGAATCTCTTCGCCCGCTCCATAAACTGGGAGCTGTGTGAATTATGTACTTAAATGATAATAACTTCACATTCAAAAGCTTTCCACAATTTACTGTATTATGTAACTAATCAAAACACACTATTTAATAGTGCCCATATGGCTCAGGGGTAGAGCACTTCCTTGGTAAGGAAGAGGTCGTGAGTTCAAGTCTCACTATGGGCTCCACTCTCTAAAATTATATGGACAAAAGTATTACAGCTCTGTAATAGTTTTGTCCATATGGCTATGGGGTCTAAGAAATTTTAGGTATAATACTGCCTTTAAAACATTTAAAGCTAGGAGAAAAGCATGGCTAAAGAAAAATTCGAACGAACAAAACCGCATGTAAACATCGGTACTATTGGTCACGTTGACCACGGTAAAACTACACTTACAGCAGCAATCACTATGTGTTTGGGGCTTAAAAATGGTCAAGCAACTATGGATTATGATCAAATTGATAATGCTCCTGAAGAGAGAGAAAGAGGAATTACAATTGCTACTTCTCATGTTGAGTATGAAACAGAATCAAGACACTACGCTCATGTAGACTGTCCAGGTCACGCCGATTATGTTAAAAACATGATTACTGGTGCTGCTCAAATGGATGGTGCAATTCTTGTTATTGCTGCAACTGATGGACCAATGGCTCAAACAAGAGAGCATATTCTTCTCTCTAAGCAAGTAGGTGTCCCTTACATCGTTGTATTCTTGAATAAAGAAGATCAACTTGATGATGAAGATAAAGAAGAGATGTTAGAGCTTGTTGAGATGGAAGTTCGTGAGCTTCTTGAAGAGTATGAGTTCCCTGGTGATGATACTCCAATCGTAGCTGGTTCTGCATTCCAAGCATTGGAAGAAGCAAAATCTGGTACAGCAGGTGAGTGGTCAGAAAAAATCTATAAACTTATGGATGAAGTAGATGCTTATATCCCTGAGCCTGTAAGAGAGACTGATAAAGACTTCTTGATGCCTATCGAAGATATCTTTACTATCCAAGGTCGTGGTACAGTTGTAACTGGTAAAGTTGACCGTGGTCAAGTATGTGTTGGTGATGCGATTGAGATCGTAGGTATCAAAGATAACCAAAAAACAACAGTAACTGGTGTTGAGATGTTCCGTAAAGAGATGGATTGTGGTCTTGCTGGTGATAACTGTGGTGTTCTTGTTAGAGGTATCGACAAAGAAGCAGTACAAAGAGGTATGGTTCTTTGTAAACCAGGTTCAATTACTCCTCATACTCAGTTCGAAGCTGAAGTCTATGTATTGACTAAAGAAGAAGGTGGTAGACACACTCCATTCTTTGACAACTATAGACCACAGTTTTATGTTCGTACAACAGATGTAACAGGTTCAGTTAAACTCCAAGAGGGTACTGAGATGGTTATGCCTGGAGACAATGTAAAAATCAATGTTGAGCTTATCGCTCCTGTAGCACTTGAGCAAGGTACTAAATTCGCTATCCGTGAAGGTGGTAGAACTGTTGGTGCTGGTGTAGTAAGTAAAATTATTGCATAAGTATGATGTGAGAGGGTTCTCCCTCTTACATGATACGATCTAATAGGAGATTGAGATGAGAGAAACAGTTCATTTAGGTTGTGAAAAGTGTACAAGAAGAAACTATCACACCAATAAGAATAAAAAAACAACTACAGAAAAACTTGCACTTAAGAAATATTGTAAGTGGTGTAAATGCCATACTGTTCACAAAGAGATGAAACTTTAATCACTCTTTGTAACAGGCTTGTCATTTGAGCTTTGGCTCAGGTGACATCCTAAATAGTATTTAGGCCAATAGCTCAGTTGGTAGAGCACTGGTCTCCAAAACCAGGTGCCGGGGGTTCGAGTCCCTCTTGGCCTGCCATAACAAAAGGTAACACATCATGGAAAAAATTTCAACATTTATTGCACACGCAAAATCAGAGATTCAAAAAGTAATATTTCCAACAAAAGTACAAGTAAGACAAGCATTTTTAGCAGTTATTCTCGTAGTAACTGTGATATCAATATTTTTAGCATTGGTTGACTTTATGATGTCATCCATCGTATCATCAGTTTTATAGGGTTATAAATGGCTTATCAATGGTATGCAATCCAAACATATTCGGGAAGTGAACAATCTGTCAAACGAGCAATTGAGCAACTTGTAGTTGATCATGGTATCGAAGAGAAGGTAGAGCGTATCGTTGTCCCGACTGAAGAGGTTATCGAAGTCAAAAACGGTAAGAAAAAGATCACTGAGAGAACACTCTACTCAGGGTATGCTTTTGCTCATATCGATCTCGATACCGATCTTTGGCATAAGATCCAATCTCTACCAAGAGTCTCTCGATTTATCGGTGAGCAGAAGACTCCAACAGCACTTACAGAAGCAGATATTAAAGTCATTTTAGACAAAATGGAGAAGAAAGCTGCACCACGACCTAAGGTAGATTTTGAGACGGGAGAGATTGTCCGTATTGTTGATGGTCCTTTCGCAAACTTTACTGGTATGGTAGAGGAGTATGATCTCGATCATGGTAAGTTGAAACTTAATGTTTCAATCTTTGGTCGAAATACGCCTGTAGAGATTCTCTATACACAAGTAGAGAAGATACTCTAACCCAAGCAACTCTGGAAAGCTTTGATAGAGCTTTTTTAACAAATTTAACTAAAAGGAAGATTAGATGGCAAAAAAGATAACTGAAAAGTTCAAAATGATGATCCCTGCTGGATCAGCAAATCCATCACCACCAGTAGGTCCTGCACTTGGACAGCGTGGTGTTAATATTATGGAATTCTGTAAAGCGTTCAATGAGAAAACAAAAGAGATGATGGGCTTTAAAGTACCTGTTCAAGTAACAGTTTACTCCGATAGAAGCTTTACTTTTGAGACTAAGCAACCACCTGCATCGGAGCTTATTATGAAAGCTGCGGGGATTAAGAAAGGTACAGATAACCCTATCACTACAAAAGTAGGTACTATCTCTCAAGCAAAACTTGATGAGATTATCGAGAGAAAAATTGTCGACCTTAACACAGACAATAAAGAGATGGCAGCAAAAATTATTGCTGGAACTTGTAGAAGTATGGGTGTTGAGATTACTGAGTAATCTATCGTATAAACTATAATACCACACCCTTATAAGGTGTGGGAGCATAAAAGCGGAGAATAGAATGGCAAAGAAATTAACAAAAAAAAGAGAAGCACTCCTTAAGAAAGTAGATGCAACAAAAGAGTATAGTGTTGATGAAGCGATTGCAACACTTGCAGAGCTTAAGTCAGCAAAGTTTGATGAGACTGTTGAAGTCGCATTAAATCTTAATGTTGATCCAAGACATGCAGACCAGATGGTAAGAGGTTCGGTAGTACTTCCTCATGGTACAGGTAAAGTTGTGCGTGTAGCAGTCTTTGCTAAAGATGCAAAAGCAGATGAAGCAAGAGCGGCAGGTGCTGATATCGTTGGTGCAGCAGACCTTATCGAAGAGATTCAAGCAGGTAATATCAACTTTGATACTGTTATCTCTACACCTGATATGATGGGTGTTCTTGGTAAAGTAGCAAGAATCCTTGGGCCAAAAGGTTTGATGCCTAACCCTAAAACAGGTACTGTTACAATGGATGTAACAAAAGCTGTTACAGAAGCTAAGGGTGGAAAAGTTAACTTTAGAGTAGACAAAAAAGGGAATATCCACGCAGGTATTGGTAAAGTAAGTTTTGGTAATGAGAAGATCAAAGAGAACTTTACAACATTAATCGAAGCAGTGAATAAAGCAAAACCAGCTTCTGCAAAAGGTCGATATATGACAAATGTAGCTGTATCACTTACCATGAGTCCATCTGTTAAGATGAGTGCTTCAGAAGTAATGGACATTAAATAAATCATAGTTTTTTATCACTTCAATATCTCCTTGGGAGATATTGAAGCCTCTTAGACTATTTTCAAAAAAATATGTTTCGACAGCTTTTTTTGAGAATATTCTCAATTAATTTTAGGTCAAAGATAGTAGGGGCGAGAGCTTAATAGGGGTTACTTGAAAGAGTAGTTCATGTAGCAGATGCTACACCCTACTAGAGGTCGAAAGGAGAAAAAATGTTAACTAGAACAGAAAAAGCACAGATCGTTGCAGAGATGGCGGCTGAGTTCAAGGAAGCGGGAGCTATCGTAGTTTGTGACTACAAAGGTATGACCGTTGAAGCCCTTGAAGCAGTAAGAAACAATGCGCGTAATGAAGAGTGTAAAGTAAGAGTTGTCAAGAATAAACTTGCACAACTTGCACTAAAAGATGCTGGGTGTGAAGATGTAGTTTTTACAGATACTAACCTTGTTATCTGGGGTGACACACAAGTTCTTCCTTGTAAAGTAGCAGATAAAGCAGCTACAGATAACAAAGAGAGCTTCTCTATCAAAACTGGTCTTATCGAAGGTGAAGTGGCAAGCATGGATACTATCAATGCTATGGCTAAACTTCCAACGAGAGATGAGCTTCTTGGTATGCTTCTTAATGTTTGGAATGCACCAGTACAGAACTTTACGATCGGTATGGATGCACTCGCTAAAAAACTAGAAGAAGAGGCATAGAGTGGTGAGAGCCATGAGGCTCTTTTGATTTAAAAAATAATAATTTTAAGGAATTAACAATGGCAACAACTAAAGAAGATGTTCTTGAGTTTATCTCAAACATGTCAGTACTTGAGCTCTCTGAGCTAGTAAAAGAATTTGAAGAGAAATTTGGCGTATCTGCGCAAGCTACAGTCGTAGCAGGTGCTGGTGCAGCAGCTGAAGCAGTTGAAGAGCAAACAGAGTTTAGTGTGGTTCTTACAGATGCAGGTGCTAAGAAAATCAATGCAATTAAAGTAGTAAGAGCAATCACTGGTCTTGGTCTTAAAGAGGCTAAAGCAGCAGTTGAAGAGACTCCATCAGTACTTAAAGAAGCTGTTTCTAAAGAAGAAGCTGAAGAGTTCAAAAAACAAATTGAAGAAGCTGGTGCTTCTTGTGAGCTTAAATAAGTCTACTTATTTAACGCAGTCTAGGCTCTCGCCTAGACACCCATACACTCTATAGATATAGTTAAAAGCTATTTGGAGACATTTCATACCCTCCTCTAATAGTTTCTTTGTGTATCTAGCTTTTGGAAATCACTCTAAACCGACGATATTAATCAACTAATTAACTGCAAATCATACAAACACCACTCATAAGGATAAATATGTTAAATTCTTTATACTCGGGTAATAGACTTCGTGTTGACTTCTCTAAAACTCCCCGTGAGATAGAAATCCCAAACCTTCTTCAACTCCAACAGAAAAGTTATGAAGACTTTTTAATGTTAGGTGAAAAGGATAGAAAAAACTCTACACTTGAGAAGGTCTTTAAAGCCTCTTTCCCTATCCACGATCAGCAAAATCGATTGACACTTACCTACAAGAATTCTGAAATCATTAAACCAAAATATACGGTAAGAGAGTGTATGGAGAGAGGATTGACCTACTCTGTATCACTTAAGATGAATATCGCATTGACTATCTGGAATCGAGATGAGAAGACAGGTGAAAAACTAGATGCCAAAGAGATCAAAGAGCAGGCGGTATTTGTGCGTGATATCCCACTGATGACAGATAGAACCTCGTTTGTTGTCAATGGTGTTGAGCGTGTTATCGTCAATCAGCTTCACCGATCACCAGGTGTTATCTTTAAAGAGGAGGAGGGGACAACTGTTGCGGCAAAACTACTCTACTCTGCACAGATTATCCCTGATCGTGGGTCATGGTTGTACTTTGAGTATGACTCCAAAGATATCCTCTATGCTAGAATCAATAAGCGAAGAAAGATTCCTGTTACCATCCTCTTTAGAGCCTTAGACTACTCCAAAGATGATATTGTCAAACTCTTCTATACAACTAAAGAGATCGTAATCAAAGATAACCGCTTCCTTGAGCGATTTAATGCTGAAGCCTTTAGCGGAAGAGCAGAGTATGATGTCAAAGATGTCAATGGTAAAACCATTGTCGCTGCGGGGAAAAGACTCACAAAGAAAAAAGCACAAACACTTATCGCTGATGGGTTGGAGTGGGTAGAGTATCCTATCGAAGTCCTTATGGAGCGACACCTTGCGAGACCTGTTATCGACCAAGAGAGTGGAGAGATTCTGTATGATGTCGTAACACCACTTGATGAGGCAAAACTCAAAAAGATGATAGAGCAAGGTATCGAGAGTATTGAGGTAATTAATGACTTAGAAGATGGTGCGGATAAGTCTATCATCAACGCCTTTATCGCGGACAATGAGAGCCTAAAACTTTTGAAGCAAACCGAAGAGATCGATGATGAGAACCTCCTCTCTGCTATTCGTATCTATAAGGTGATGAGACCAGGGGAACCTGTCACACCTGAAGCGGCTAAAGCATTCTTGCGACAGCTCTTCTTTGATCCTGAGCGTTATGACCTTACCAAAGTCGGTCGTATGAAGATGAACCACAAACTCGGTCTTGATATCCCTGCGTATGCAACGGTCTTGACTGCTGAAGATCTTATCAATACGGTAAAATACTTGATCAAAGTCAAAAATGGTCAAGGGCATATCGATGATAGAGATCATCTTGGAAATAGAAGAATTAGAGCCATTGGTGAGTTGCTTGGAAATGAGCTTCACAATGGGCTTGTCAAGATGCAAAAGGCGATCAAAGATAAGATGACGACGGTCTCTGGTACACTCGATGAGTTGATGCCTCATGACTTGGTCAACTCGAAGATGATCACCAATACGATCTTGGAGTTCTTCTCAAGTGGTCAGCTCTCACAATTTATGGATCAGACCAACCCACTCTCAGAAGTGACACACAAACGAAGACTCTCCGCACTTGGTGAGGGGGGACTTGTCAAAGAGCGTGCAGGATTTGAAGTGCGGGATGTCCACCCTACACACTATGGTCGTATCTGTCCGATTGAGACACCTGAGGGACAAAACATTGGTTTGATCAATACCCTTGCTACCTACTCCAAAGTCAATGAGCATGGATTTATCGAGGCACCCTATAAGGTGGTCAAAGATCGTCAAGTCACCGATGAGATTGTCTATGTCACCGCAACACAAGAGGAGGATAAGTGTATCGCTCCTGCCTCAACTGAGGTTGATGAGAATGGCTACATTGTACAGGAATTGATTGAGACGCGACTCAATGGTAATATCGAGCTTAATGATGCGACGCGTGTGGATTTGATCGATATCTCTCCATTGATGATCTCAGGAAGTGCGGCTGCGTTGATTCCATTCTTGGAACACGATGATGCCAACCGTGCCTTGATGGGGTCAAACATGCAACGCCAAGCTGTACCACTACTCAAAACAGATGCTCCTGTCGTAGGTACAGGGATGGAAGCGGTGGTGAGTCGTGATGCTTGGGAGTGTGTCAAAGCGAAGCGTTCAGGAAGTGTAGAGAAGGTAGATGCTAAAAATATCTATGTGATGGGGGAGGATGAGAGTGGAGTCTTTATCGACCACTACCCACTTGAGAAAAATATGCGAACCAATCAAAACACCACCTTTACACAGACTCCTATTGTCAAATTGGGTGATAAGATTGAGGCGAAGCAGGTGATTGCTGATGGTGCCAATATGGATCAAGGTGAGCTTGCGATTGGTAAAAATATTATGGTTGCCTTTATGCCATGGTATGGATACAACTACGAAGATGCGATTATCATCTCTGAGAAGATTATCCGTGAAGATACCTTCACCTCAGTGCATACCTATGAGAAAGAGGTAGAGGCGAGAGAGTTGAAGCATGGTACCGAAGAGATCACACGCGATATCCCTAATATCCGTGAAGATGAGTTACTCCACCTTGATGAGAGTGGGATTGTTCAGATTGGTACCTATGTCAAACCAGGAATGATTCTTGTTGGTAAAGTAAGCCCTAAAGGGGAGATCAAGCCTACACCAGAAGAGCGATTGCTTAGAGCAATCTTTGGTGAAAAAGCGGGACATGTGGTCAATAAATCACTCTACTGCCCAGCCTCTATGGAGGGTGTAGTAGTCGATATCAAAGTCTTTACTAAAAAAGGGTATGAGAAAGATGCTCGTGCGATCCAAGCCTATGAAGAGGAGAAGTCTATCCTTGATAGTGATCACCACGATCAGCTTCTGATGATCGATAGAGAAGAGATCTTGCGTATCGCTAGCTACCTCTCTAAGCAGACATTGGCACACGATGTAACGATTGGTGAGAGTGAGTACCTTGCAGGATCACAAATCCCTGAAGAGGTAGTCAAAGGGGTCAACCGATTTGCACTACGCGGTGTGGTACAGTCCTATGACGATGCAGTTCAAACAGAGTATGAAGCACTGAAAAACTACTTCCTCAAGCAGAAAAAACGCCTCAAAAATGAGCATGAAGAGAAGCTTTCTGTCTTGGAGAAAGATGATATTCTCCCTTCAGGTGTGACTAAACTCGTCAAGATCTATATCGCAACCAAGCGTAAGCTCAAAGTTGGGGATAAGATGGCGGGTCGTCACGGAAACAAAGGTATTGTCTCCAATATCGTACCAGAGATCGATATGCCTTATATGGAAGATGGTCGCCCTGTTGAGATTATCCTCAACCCACTAGGGGTACCGTCTCGTATGAACATTGGACAGATTCTTGAGGTACACCTTGGGCTTGTTGGTAAGCGTTTGGGTGAGCAGATTCAAGAGATGTTTGAGGCAAAGCAGGATAACTTTATCAAAGAGCTTAGAGCTAAGATGATTGCGATTGCCGATGTGGCGAAGTTGATGAATGCCAAAGAGATTCTTGGAAAGATGAGTGATGAAGAGCTTCTCAAATATGGTAGAGATTGGTCTACAGGGGTACGCTTTGCAGCACCTGTCTTTGAGGGGACAAATCAAGTTGAGTTTGATAAACTCTTTGAGATGGCAAAAATCGACTCTGATGGAAAGATGAAACTCTTTGATGGTAAGACAGGTGAAGCGATGATCGAACGCGTCAATGTAGGGTATATGTATATGCTCAAACTCCACCACCTTGTCGATGAGAAAGTTCACGCCCGTTCAACAGGTCCTTACTCACTTGTCACACAACAACCAGTGGGTGGTAAAGCCCTCTTTGGTGGACAGCGATTTGGAGAGATGGAGGTCTGGGCACTTGAAGCGTATGGTGCGTCACATATCCTCAAAGAGATGTTGACCATCAAGTCAGATGATGTCGATGGTAGAGCCAAGGCCTATCGTGCGATTACCAAAGGTGAGTCTGTCCCTGAGTCAGGGGTTCCAGAGACGATGTTTGTCTTGACCAAAGAGCTTCAAGCCCTTGGATTAGATACAGAGCTATATGAGAGTAAAAAAGAAGTGGAGGGTGAAGATGAATAAGTTTTTAGAGAATTTAACACCAATTGATCTAAACAGTGAAGAGAGACCAACGGATATCGCAGCACTACAACTACGGGTTGCAAGTCCAGAGAAAGTACTCTCTTGGAGCTTTGGAGAGGTAAAGAAGCCAGAGACCATCAACTATAGAACCCTTAAACCTGAGCGTGATGGACTCTTCTGTGCGAAGATTTTTGGCCCTATCCGCGACTATGAGTGTCTCTGTGGTAAGTACAAAAAGATGCGTTATAAGGGTGTTGTCTGTGAGAAGTGTGGGGTAGAGGTGACCTCCTCTAAAGTGAGACGAAATCGTATGGGACATATCGACTTGATCGCTCCTGTCGCACACATCTGGTATGTCTCTTCACTCCCCTCTCGTATCGGGACACTGCTTGGTGTCAAGATGAAAGATCTTGAGCGTGTACTCTACTATGAAGCGTATATCGTCAAGACCCCAGCAGATGCGAGTTATGATAGTGAGGGACTTAACCCACTTAACAAATATGATGTTCTCAATGAGGAGCAGTATCAGCAGATCCTTCAGCGTTTTGGAGATACAGACTTTGATGCGCGTATGGGTGGTGAGATTGTCCAAGAGCTTTTGGCAGACCTTGACTTGGTTGAGATGTTCAATCAGCTCAAAGAGGATATCCAAGCGACCAAATCAGAAGCCAAACGCAAAACGATTGTAAAGCGTCTTAAGGTGATTGAAGCGTTCCTCCACTCTGGTAACCGTCCTGAGTGGATGATGCTCACACAGCTTCCTGTCCTTCCTCCAGATTTGAGACCATTGGTGAGTCTTGATGGTGGGAAGTTTGCTGTCTCTGATGTCAATGACCTCTACCGAAGAGTCATCAACCGTAACCAGCGTCTTAAGCGTCTGATTGAGTTGGATGCTCCTGAGATTATTGTCCGAAACGAAAAGCGAATGCTTCAAGAGTCTGTCGATGCACTCTTTGATAATGGTAGACGAGGAAATGCTGTTAAAGGGGCTAACAAGCGACCACTCAAATCACTCTCAGAGGTGATTAAAGGGAAGCAGGGACGATTTAGACAAAACCTCCTTGGAAAAAGGGTTGACTTCTCGGGTCGTTCGGTTATTGTTGTGGGGCCAGATCTGCGTATGGATCAGTGTGGATTGCCTAAGAAGATGGCGATCGAACTCTTCAAGCCACACTTGATGGCAAAACTCGAAGAGAAGGGGTATGCTACAACACTCAAGCAAGCCAAGAAGATGATTGAGACCAAAGCCAATGAGGTATGGGAGTGTCTAGAGGAGGTAGTAGAGAACTACCCAATCCTCCTCAACCGTGCCCCAACACTGCACAAACTCTCTATCCAAGCGTTCCACCCACGCTTGATTGAAGGAAAAGCGATCCAGTTACACCCACTGGTCTGTTCTGCGTTCAACGCTGACTTTGATGGGGATCAGATGGCGGTGCATGTACCACTCTCTGATGAGGCGATAGCTGAGGCAAAAGTCTTGATGCTCGCATCAATGAACATCTTGCTTCCTGCGTCAGGTAAAGCGATTGCAGTACCCTCTCAGGATATGATTTTGGGACTCTACTACCTTACACTAGAGAAAAATGATGTGAAAGGGGAGCATAAGCTCTTTGCCAATGTAGAAGAGGTAGAGATCGCCTTTGAGCAACAGTCACTCGATCTCAATGCACGCATCCGAACACTTATCGAAGGGAAGATTGCTACTTCCACTGCGGGTCGTTTGATCTTGAAGTCTATTATCCCTGACTATGTACCAGAGAAGTACTGGAATAAAATCTTGAAGAAAAAAGATATCGGTGCGTTGGTTGACTACATCTATAAGATTGGTGGTGTGGCTGAGACGGCTGGATTCCTTGATAATCTTAAAGATATGGGTTTCAAATATGCGACTAAAGTTGGGGTCTCTATCTCAGTAGAAGATATCAAAATTCCAGAGCTCAAAGAGGAGCGTGTCCGTACTGCCAAAGAGGATGTCAAAGAGATTCAGAAGCAGTTTGCTGCGGGTCTCTTGACCGATCAAGAGCGTTATAATAAGATTATTGATATCTGGACAGATGCCAACAATGGTATTGCTGAAGGGTTGATGAGCTTGATTAAGCAAGATAAGAATGGATTCAACTCTGTTCACATGATGGCAGACTCTGGGGCGAGAGGTAGTGCGGCTCAGATTAGACAGCTCTCAGGTATGAGGGGATTGATGGCGAAATCAGATGGATCGATTATTGAGACACCGATTACCTCAAACTTCCGTGAGGGATTGAATGTACTAGAGTACTTTATTTCAACGCACGGTGCGAGAAAAGGGCTTGCCGATACCGCACTGAAGACTGCCAATGCAGGATACTTGACACGAAAGCTTATCGATGTTGCACAAAATGTGAAGATCTCTATGACAGATTGTGGTACACACGAAGGGGTTGAAGTCTCAGATATTGTTGTAGGTAATGAGATGATTGAACCACTCTCTGATCGTATCTATGGGCGTGTACTTGCAGAAGATATCATCGATCCTATCACCAGTGAAGTGTTGGTGGGTGAGGGTACCATGATAGATGAAGAGACGGCGATGAAAGTCGAAGATGCAGGGGTTCGCTCTGTTGTGATGCGTGCGCCATCCTCTTGTAAAGCTCCTAAGGGTATCTGTGCGAAGTGTTATGGGCTTAATATGGCAGATAACAAAATCGTCAAACGCGGGGAGGCAGTTGGGGTTATTGCTGCACAATCTATTGGTGAGCCTGGTACACAGCTTACCTTGCGTACCTTCCACACGGGTGGTACCGCAACCGCAGGAAAAGAGGAGCGTTCAGTTACCGCAACCAAAGAGGGGTTTGTGCGTTACTACAACCTCAATGTCTACCGTAACAGAGAAGATAATCTTATCGTTGCCAACCGAAGAAATGCAGGTATCCTCTTGGTAGAGCCTAAGATTAAAGCGGTTGTCTCAGGTAAAGTCTCTATCGTGACAACACATGATGAGGTGATTATCTCTGTTCAAGATGGTAGCAGTGATGAGGTGAAGTACAACCTTAGAAAATCTGATGTTGCCAAATCCAATGAGCTTGCAGGGGTTGCAGGTAAGATTGAGGGTAAACTCTACCTTCCACTCAAGCATGGTGAGAGCGTGCTAGAGGGTGACTCTATTGTTGAGGTGATCAATGAAGGGTGGGCCGTACCTGGGCGTATCCCATTTGCGTCAGAACTCAAAGTAGAAGATGGAGCGCCTGTGACACAAGAGGTGGTCTCTGAGTCCAAAGGAGCGGTGAAGTTCTTCCTCCTCAAAGGAGACTACCTTGAGCCACACAATAGTATCAAAGTGGGTGAGACAGTCGAAGAGAAGGGACTCTTTGCAGTAATCGTAGATGAGAACAACCGTGAGGGATCTCGTCACTATATCTCAAGAGGCTCTATCGTCAAAGTTGATAATGATGCCTTAGTCCAACGAGGGGATGTCCTCTCTGCTCCTGAGAAGCAGACACAAGTGATTATCGCTGAGTGGGATCCCTACTCTGAGCCTATTATTGCAGAGCAACGCGGTACCTTGAAGTTTGAAGATATTGTACCAGGGGTGACGGTCGTAGAGGAGTTTGATGAGGTGACAGGAGATACACGACTCGCCCTCAATGACTATATTCCTACAGCCTATAAGCCTGCGATCATCTTGGCGACAGAGTCGGGTGAGTTGATCCGTTATCAGCTCGATCCTAAGACAATTTTGTTTGTCAAAGATGGGGATGATGTGAGTATCGCTGATATCCTTGCGAAGACACCAAAAGCGGCGATTAAGTCTAAAGATATTACGGGGGGTCTTCCAAGAGTATCTGAACTCTTTGAGGCGAGACGACCAAAAGATATCGCACTGATTGCACAGATTGATGGGGTGGTGAGCTTCGGTAAGCCATTGCGTGGTAAAGAGCGATTGATTATCTCTGGTGAGAATGATCAGATTACTGAGCAGTTTGTCGATAAGAATAAAGTGGCACTCGTCCATACAGGTGACTATGTCCACGCAGGGGAGAAACTCACCGATGGTATCATCTCAAGCCACGATATCCTTGCTGCACTGGGAGAGAAAGCACTCTATGAGTATATCGTCTCTGAAGTACAGATGGTCTACCGTAGACAAGGGGTTAATATCTCTGATAAACACATCGAGATCGTTACCTCGCAGATGATGCGACAGGTAAAAGTTGTCGATAGTGGTGACTCGAAGTTTATTGCAGGAGATATCATCTCTCGACGCAAGTTCCAAGAGGAGAACCAGAGTGTAATCGCCTTGAGTGGTGAGCCAGCGATTGCTGAGCCGATGCTTGTAGGTATTACCCGTTCAGCGGTTGGTGCAGACTCTATCATCTCCGCGGCATCATTCCAAGATACCACCAAGGTACTCACCTCTGCATCTATCGCAGGGACAGTTGATACCCTAGAGGATCTCAAAGAGAATGTTGTCATCGGTCGCTTGATCCCTGTTGGTACAGGGATGATCAATATGGATGATGTGCGTCTTACGCCAGCAGAGTAGCCTATAGAGTCTGAGGACTCTGTAGGATGATGTGGTGAGGGGATTTGGTATGCTCCCCTCTAGCCTTAAGGTTAAACCACTTTTTTGATATTATCACCTTCACAACCTCTTTATTTCTACTCCCTAGCCTTTTAGCTCTGGTGGAAGTTGTATCACTTTAGAGGTAATTTCCCCAACTCTTGTCTAAAATCAACTCTCCAACATAAAAAAGCTGTTATTATCCCTACATTATATCAAGGACAACCATTATGAAGAGACTCTCTATCACTTTCTTTATCCTCTATCTCCTCTCACAACCACTGATAGCTCAGAGTGGTAAGCGTGTGTTTGAGACCTACTGTTGGGGGTGTCATCATCAAACTGCTATGGCATTTGGACCCTCATTTACCCAGATCGCATCCAAACGAAGTGCCGATGAGATACGCGCGATGATTACCAATCCCCAAGCGGTCTCCAAGCTCTTTGGCTATACACGCAATGCGATGCCTGCCTTTCCAAAGATGAATCCTAGTGAACTACAAGCGATTACAGATTATATTTTATCGTTTAGACCCAAGCCCACCATCACCCTACACGAGAGCTACTCCACCGTCGCACTCACCAAGGAGAATTAACCATGTTCAGACTCTCAAATCTACTCAAAAGTGTCACAGAGGGTAAGCCCGCACGGGTACTCAATGGGAGTATTGCCATCTGGAACTTTACCAATCGCTGTAACCTCTCGTGTCTACACTGCTACTCCAAAGCAGATCTTGATGCTATCGATACCCTCTCCACAGAGGATATCCTCTCAACCCTCCCCAAGCTCAAAGCCAATGGAGTAAAATTTTTGATCTTCTCAGGGGGAGAGCCTCTCACACGCAAAGATCTCTTTGAGATTGCCACACGCTGTAGAGCGCTAGGGATTGTCACCTACCTCTCTACCAATGGACTCTATGTCAAGAAGAGCAATGCTCAGAAGATTTTGGATACCTTTGACTATATTGGGATTAGTATCGATGGAAGTCCTGAGGTACATGATGCGTTTCGTGGACTCAAAGGCTCATTTGATGCGTCGATGGAGGCGGTCGATCTCCTCAATAGTTATGGTCAAACCAAGGTAGGTATCCGCTTTACGATTACCAAAGATACCTATGATGATTTGGCGTTTATCTTTGAGCTTGCCGAACGACACAATATCCCCAAAGTCTATATCTCCCACCTTGTCTATAGTGGACGAGGATTAGAGAACTTGGAGATGGATTTGAGCAAAACCCAACGCCTCACTGCGGTGGACTATATCCTTGATAAAGCCTTTGAGTACCATGAGAGTGGTAGAGATATTGAGATTGTCACGGGCAATATGGAGATGGATGCGATACGCTTCTTGAAGCGATTTAGCCAACAGTACCCTGCGTTAGCCGATGAGATGGAGTCTCGACTACTCGCATGGGGTGGTAACTCCGCAGGACGCAAACTGCTCAATATCGACAGTGAAGGGTTTGTCAAGCCTGACCCCTTCTTCCCTGTCAAGATAGGCAATATCCTCCACCAAGATTTCTCAGATATCTGGACAAATCAACCAACTCAGTTACTTGAAAAACTGAGAGTGCACCCTAGAGCGCTAGAGGGGCGATGTAACACATGCCAATATCTGAGTATTTGTAATGGAGGCTCACGCAGTCGTGCCTACGCTATCTATGGTGATATGTGGGCAGAAGATCCCTCATGTTACCTTACCGAAGAAGAGATTAAAGGAAAACAATAATGGGAAAAGTCTATTTAACAGGAGCTGGACCAGGAGATATTGAACTCTTGACTGTCAAGGCACTGCGTGTCGTACAAGAGGCCGATGTGATTATCTATGATAGATTGGCAAACCCTGAGATACTCAAAGAGGCAAAAGATGGCTGTGAGTTTGTCTATGTGGGCAAAGAGGATTCACACCATATCCTCCCCCAAGAGGAGATCAATGAGGTCATCTACCAAAATGCTTGTAAACATACAACGGTGGTGCGTCTTAAGGGGGGGGATCCCTTTGTTTTTGGACGCGGAGGAGAGGAGGGGATCTATCTCCAAGAGCGTGGGGTGTCGTTTGAGTTTATTCCAGGGATCACCTCGGCGATAGCCGTACCTGAGTATGCGGGGATCCCTGTGACCCACCGTGGGGTGACAGTCTCCTTTCGTGTAGTGACAGGGCATGAATCGAGTGGCAAAGATCACTCTCAAATCCCTTGGGAGAACTACAAAACAGACGATACGATTATCTTTTTGATGGGGCTTCACCGTCTAGAGAGGATTACCAAAAAACTTATGGAGATAGGCAAACCTGCCTCTCACCCGATTGCGGTCATTAGCCGTGGAACGCGTATCGATCAGCAGACCGTGGTAGGGACGCTAGCCGATATCCATGAGAAGGCAAAAGAGTTGCCTACACCTGCATTGATTGTGGTAGGAGAGGTGGTCAAACTACGCCAACAACTCAGCTGGTTTGAGGGGCAAAACGCATAGAGATTAGTAGATATTTATCCTTTGTGGTGTATAGTACGATTTCTATATAGCAAAGTTATATAATAATGCAATCAAATGAGGAGTATAGATGTTGAAACTAGATGATCTACCACTCTTCTCTGCTCTAGATAAATCCTATATCAAAGAGCTTCAAGACTATACCCATATCAAACATTTTACTAAAAATAGTATCGTCTTCTATGAGGGGGATAAGAGTGAGTATCTACATATCTTGATTAAAGGGAGTACCAAGCTCTATAAGACCTCTCCCAAAGGTTCACAAGTCCAGATCAATCGCCTTACTGCTCCCGCACTCATCGCTGAGTTTGCCTGTTTTGAGCAGGAGAGCTTTCCTGCCACTTGTGAGTTTGTGACCGATGGGAGTATTGGACTTTTGCCTTTTAGTAAACTCTATGAGTATCTTAGTCAGCCTGAGTTCTCCTTGGAGCTTATCAAGTCCTTGACAGGGAAGGTGGTACTCCTCTCCGCACTGGTACACAAAGAGACGATCCTCTCCTCTGAAGCGAAGGTGGCAGACTTGATGATTAAAAAGGTCGATATCTTCAACCGTCTCAAAAATAATGAGATCGCTTCGATCCTTAACCTTACGCCTGAGACCTTCTCTCGTATTATGACCAAGTTTAAAAAAGAGGGGATTGTCACGGTGCAGAAGCATCAGATAGAGATTCTAAACCCCACCGCACTCAATATGATAGTAGAGACCAATACGCTTAAAGATTGTACCAACTGCCTAGCAGGGTTTAAGCAGAAGATAGGCTACAAGGGGTCGTGACAACCCCCGCTTGTCTCATTAGCTATTGGCTCTCTCCCACGCCTCAAAGCTCTCATCGAAGTAGACCAACCGCTGTTTTTTGAACTCTTGGGTAGAGTAGAGTTTACTATACTCACTGAGTCCACTCTCTTTTGCCATCTCATCAATGAGGGCATCACACGCCTCTTGGGTCTTGGCGTGTACCATCGCAAAGAGGTTGTAGGGCCAGTTGGGGTAGCTCGGGCGGAGGTAGCAGTGGCTTACCGCTGAGAACTCTGCCATCTCTCGTCCGATACGCTCTCCTTCTGCTTCAGGGACAGCCCAGACACTCATCGCATTGGCACCAAAGCCTGCTTTGCGGTGGTTGAGGATAGTGGCAAAACGACGCATTACCCCCGCTTCTTTGAGCGTTGTGGCGATGGTAAAAAACTCTTCATACCCCATCCCCAATCGCTCGATAGCCTCTTTGAATGGCTCAGGTGTTACACTGATATCTTGTTGTAGCTCTTTGATGACAGCGATATACTTAGGGGTTAGCGCTAGAGGTTTGTGTGTGACGCGTTTGACCTTCTCTTTTTTGGCTCGTTTGCCTGTGGTATCCATCTTGACAGAGATCTTAAACATCTTGAGTGTTGGGAGGATGATCGCATCACTCGCACCACTCTGCTCTTGGAGTATGGCGATGGTCTGCTCTAGTCCTAGTATGGAGTCGGGAGCGACAGCCATCGTAAACCAGATATTGTAGTCGTGGTTACGAAGGTAGTTGTGGCTCACTCCGGGGTGGGCATTGATTAGTGATACTGCATGGTCTATCTGAGAGGGGTCAACCTTGAACGCGACCAAGGAGGAGCGATAGCCCAACCGCTTGGTATCGAAGATCGCAGAGGTCTGTCGGATGATTCGCTCCTCTTTAAGCTGTGAGACCAAGGAGAGTACCTCCTCCTCAGTAGTATTGAGTTTATGTGCGACCGCCTCAAAGGGTCTCTCTATAAGGGGAAAGGCATTTTGCATCTCGTAAAGTAGTTCGTTTTTCATTGTGTTGTACTCCATCATAAATCGTTTGGGATTATAGTCAATCATAGTCTACCTAAGATTGACACATATCAAAGTAACAGAGGGCAACTTTTGTTATAGTATCGGAGCGTTTTGACACAAAGGTAGCAGATGGCATTTTTCCCGATGTATATGGATATGAACGCATGTCGTGTCTTGGTTGTAGGTGGTGGGGTGATCGCCTCCGAGAAGTTGGTAAAACTTTTGGACTTTACCCAAGAGATTACGGTGATTGCGTTAGCCGTCGTCCCTTCTACCCAGAAGCTCATTGATGCCCATCAGCTCACTTTCCATACACGAGCCTACCAACATGGAGATATTGAGGGGTTTGATATGGTGATTGTTGCGACTGATACCCCCACGCTTCACCACGCTATCTATAAGGAGTCACGAGGGAGTCGTATCTTGGTCAACTCCGTAGATAACACCGCCTATTGTGACTTTATCTTCCCCTCTTATGTCCAAAAAGGGGACTTGACTGTGGCATTTTCTACAGGGGGAGCCTCTCCCGCATTTGCCAAGCAGATACGACGCTACTTTGAGCAGGCACTTCCCGACTCTATCGGAGATTTTTTGCAACAGATGAAGTCTTTGCGTGCTACAATGCCCAAAGGTAAATCGCGTATGCGTTACTTTGATGGACTGGTTAAGGGGTACTTTCAGAAGCACTTTCGGTAAGTTAAACGCTATTGACATAGGTCAAGCTTATATTAATTAGAAGTTAATATAATACAAAAAATTAAAACAGGAGTAAATATGTCTGAGATAACAAAAGAAGTAATAGAAGTAGCAGGAGCAACGGTTCCATTTTTTACCTATACTATGGGTGAGGATCAATATTTTGAGTTTGATACCTCTAAGTGTGGACCACCAGATCCAATGGTCAATGCGATGGCAGGACTTAAACTTATCGATAGTGCGACCAAAAAAGTGGTGATGATCAACCATAAAAACCCTGGAGGGTTGATTGCTAAGATTGGAGAGAACTATGATATCGCTACAGAGAACCTTGAAGATGGTACGGTAAAGCTTACCTTTTCTTACAAGGTGGGAGAGAGTGAAAAGGCTGATTTGACCAAAAACAGTTGTGATGGTTAATCGACCATGAATGCAATCTCTAGTGATTTTGCACCCCCTCTCAAACTCATCGCCCCATTTTTTCGTTATGGGGTGATCTTCTATCTTCTCTCCATGATGGCACTACTCTTTTTTGATCCATCATTTAGCTATCAGCAGATGGAGGTAGCGGGGTGGTTGCACCTCTTTTTATTGGGCTTTGTGATGATGGTGATCTTCGGTGCGATGGCACAGCTGATCCCTGTGGTACTTGAGGTGGGGCATGTGGTTGTCGATGTCTACTATGTGATACTTCCGCTTCTAGGTGTGGGGACGACGATGATGATTGCGGGGTTTTGGCTTGTGCCTCCACTCCTCTCCTATGGGGGACTCCTTGTCCTTACAGGGATGGTTATCTTCGCCTTTGAAAATATCGCCACACTCAAAAAGAGTGCACTGCGTAACCTCACGGTAGATACGGTGAAGTGGAGTAATGGTTATCTTCTATTGGGTATCTTGACAGGCTTCTCTATCGCATTAGGTTTTGCGGGGAGTGTGAGTATCGATGTAGCACTGATGCTCAAAGCCCATGTCTACGCGGTGCTTGGAGGGTATGTACTCTTGACGATTATGGGACTCTCTTTGACCCTTATTCCGATGTTCTCACTCGCACATGGGTTTGATGAGATGCCGATTCGTCAAGCGTTTAAGCTTGTTGTCTTGGGCGTGGGTACAGTCTTTATTGGAGCCCTTTTGGGTACAGAGTGGGGGATGCTACTAGGCTATCTCCTTAGCTTTGCGGGTACACTCTTCTATATTTGGCAGATCTATATCATCGCGATGCTCACCGTGCGTAAAGAGGTGGATGTTTGGGCAAAATCGATGATCTTTGCTTTTGGCTCATTGATCTTTGCGATGATGGCAGGGATGGTCTATCTCTTGACCGATGCGGAAAGTATGCTCCATACTGCGGTGTGGTTTTTCCTCTTGGGGTTTGTCTCGTTGATGATTATCGGACACCTCTACAAAATCATCCCCTTTTTGGTATGGTTTGAACGCTATGCCCCGCTTGTCGGTAAGGAGAAGGTTCCCATGTTGCATGAGATGTACTCTAAAGAGGGTGCCTCTGTGATGTTTGGGTTTACTGCGTCAGGTGTTGTGTTGGGTGGATTGGGTCTACTCTTTGAGTGTGATATCCTCTTTAAGGCAGGGGGGAGCTTCCTCTTTGCGGGGGCAATCTTCCTCTATATCACGACCAAAAAGATGTTGGCCTATGGTCAATAATAATAATAGGAGAAAGTAGTATGTGTAATATAACCAAAGAGACGGCATTTGAAGCCATCAGTACGGTAATCGATCCTGAAGTAGGATTTAATCTCGTAGAGATGGGATTGATCTATGATGTTATCGTTGATGAGGCGTGTAATGTCCATGTTGTAATGACACTCTCAACCCAAGGGTGTCCACTCCATCAGATGATTAAGCAGTGGGTACAAGAGGCAGTTGAGAAGCTCGAAGGTGTGGGTACGGTTGAGGTCGAAGTCGTGTGGAAACCCGCATGGAATATCTCTATGGCAGATGAGAATGTCAAGCAGGCTCTCGGTGGTGCGTAGTGGTACACTAGGAGAATTTTTCTCCTAGTTTGACCCTTAGAATGATTATCTTTTGATTGAGATTAGGGGTCTCTTTCAAAAAAGTGTACCCTTTTGTATCTCTCCTTAAACTCCATCTATTAAATCCTCTTTTTTTGATATAAATCAACATTTCCATAGTTTTCGATAGCTATAATGATTAGGTATCTTTATAGTATAAATCAGTTTTATCGATTTGTGGTGTATAGAAAAATTAAACTATGGAGGAAATAGTATGGCTTTAGATAGAAGAGAGTTTCTAAAAAGTGCAGCAGCAGCGTCAGCAGCTTCTGCAGTAGGGATTGCTGTTCCATCAACACTTGAAGCGTCATCAAATGAGGCGCAAAAAGATTGGAGATGGGATAAGGCAGCATGTAGATTCTGTGGTACGGGTTGTGGTATCATGATGGCAACTAAGGGTGGTAAGATTGTTGCAGTCAAAGGTGATCCAGCAGCACCAGTCAACAGAGGGCTTAACTGTATCAAAGGGTACTTCAACGCTAAGATTATGTATGGTGCGGATAGATTGAAGCAACCACTTCTTAGAATGAATGATAAAGGTGAGTTTGATAAAAAAGGTAACTTCAAACCTGTCTCATGGCAACGAGCCTTTGATGAGATGGAAAAACATGCGAAGAAAGCACTCAAGGCATCTGGTCCTGAAGGTGTAGCGGTCTTTGCTTCGGGTCAATATACTGTTATGGAAGGGTATGCTGCTCAGAAGATGATGAAAGCAGGATTCCGTTCAAATGCGATCGATCCAAATGCTAGACACTGTATGGCATCTGCGGTTGTTGGATTCTACCAAACATTTGGTATCGATGAGCCAAGTGGATGTTATGATGATATTGAGTTAACAGATACCGTTATCTCTTGGGGATCAAACATGGCAGAGATGCACCCAATCCTTTGGTCTCGTGTAACAGACAGAAAACTCTCTGATCCAGATAGAGTAAAAGTTGTCTCAATCCAGACCTATACACACAGAACTTCAGATATCGCAGATATCGAAATCCTCTTCTCACCAAACACTGACTTGGCTCTTTGGAACTATGTTGCGCGTGAGATTGTCATGAGAGACAAAAAAGGTGGCGGTAAAGAGGACATTATTGATTGGGATTTTGTCAATCAAAATATGATTTTTGCAGCAGGTCCAGTCAATATCGGTTATGGTATGAGACGAGCGGGTGAGAAGTCACTCAAAGAGGGTAAATATAATGCTAAAGAGATGGAGATCATCAACAAAGAGATGAAAAAAGTTGTCTCTGCTAAAGAGGCACCTGCACTCGCACCATTTGGATACAAAGAGGGTGATGTGATGGAGAATACCGCTGGTACACTCAAGCACTGGCATATCTCTTTTGAGGATTACAAAAAATCACTAGAGCCGTATACACTTGACTATACTGCAAAAATCGTGAAGGGTGATCCAGATGAGGATATCGAAGCGTTCAAGAAGAAGCTTCAAGCACTCGCAGAACTCTATATTGAAAAAGGTAGAAAAGTCGTATCATTCTGGACAATGGGTATGAACCAACACACAAGAGGTACTTGGGTCAATACACTAAGCTACAATGTTCACTTTATGCTTAACAAACAAGCCGTTCCTGGTTCTGGAGCATTCTCACTTACAGGTCAACCATCAGCATGTGGTACGGCTAGAGAGGTTGGTACATTTACCCATAGACTCCCAGCAGATATGATGGTCAAAAACCCTAAACACAGAGCGATTACAGAGAAAAAATGGATGATCCCACAAGGGACACTCAATGGTGTAGGTAAACAACACATCATGAAGATCCATAGAGATATCGAAGATGGTCTTGTGAAGTTTGCATGGGTTAATGTCTGTAATGCCTACCAAGATAGTGCAAGTGCAACACACTGGATCAAAGCAGCTAGAGAGATGGATAACTTCATCGTAACTTCTGATGGATACCCTGGTATCTCAGCAAAAGTTTCTGACCTTGTTCTTCCTTCTGCGATGATTTATGAGAAGTGGGGTGCGTATGGAAACGCTGAGCGTCGTACACAACACTGGAGACAACAAGTCCTTCCTGTAGGGGATGCGATGAGTGATACATGGCAGTGGGTAGAGTTCTCTAAGAGATTTACCGTCAAAGATCTTTGGGGTGAGCAAGCACCAAGTGGACCAAGAAAGAAAGCACTTCCAAGTGTTATCGAAGAAGCGAAAAAGATGGGATACTCAGAAGATACAACCATGTTTGATATCCTCTTTGGTAATGAGATAGCACGAAGCTATAAACTTGACCAAAATGATCCAATCCAAAAAGGGTATGATAATACTGAAGGATATGGAGATAGCAGAAAAGTTATCGGTTCTGATGGTAAAGAGTTTAAAGGGTATGGATTCTTTATCCATAAGTACCTCTTTGAAGAGTATGCAGCATTTGGTAGAGGGCATGGACATGACCTTGCTCCATTTGATATGTACCACAAAGTGCGTGGACTTAAGTGGCCAGTTGTTGATGGTAAAGAGACACAATGGAGATTTAATGTCAAGTATGACCCGTATGCAGCGAAGGCGGTTAAAGATTCAGGTAATGGTTCTTCTCACGCATTCTATGGTAAGTTGGCAAAAAAACTTCTCCAAGGTAGCCTAACCGCTCCAGATAAGAAGTTGGGTAAAAAAGCGTTGCCAAACAAAGCGAAGATCTTTGCTAGACCGTATATGGATCCTCCAGAGATGCCAGATACTGAGTATGATACTTGGTTGTGTACAGGGCGTGTTCTTGAGCATTGGCACTCAGGTACGATGACAATGAGAGTTCCAGAGCTCTTCCGTGCTGTACCTGAAGCACTCTGCTATATGCACCCTAAAGATGCAAAAGCTAAAGGACTCAAACAAGGTGGTCTCTGTTGGATAGAGTCACGAAGAGGAAAAGTCAAAGCCAGAGTTGAGACTAGAGGGCGAAATAGACCTGCTAGAGGATTGGTATTTGTACCTTGGTTTGATGAGAAAGTCTTTATCAATAAAGTATGCCTTGATGCTACTTGTCCAATGTCTAAACAGACAGATTACAAGAAGTGTGCAGTTAAGATTACCAAGGTATAACTAGATGGCTACCTCCGACAACAACAGACGAAAGTTTATAGCAACGACCCTTCAAAGCGTTGGCTTGACGGCACTTGGTGGATTGTTGTGGAGTGGTTATAGTGATGAGGTGAAAGCCTCAGCACTGGTACTACGACCCCCTGGGGCTATCAAAGAGGAGGATTTCCTCAAAGCCTGTATCAAGTGTGGGTTGTGTGCCGAGGCGTGTCAAAACCGAGAAACAAATATCGATAGACATACAGGACTTTCCAAAGCAGGAACCCTTCAGATGGCAAAGGGGGGGGATCATCAGTTGATTGGTACCCCTTTCTTTGTCCCTACTGAGGTGCCGTGTTATATGTGTGAGGATATCCCGTGTGTTCCTGTCTGTCCCTCGGGAGCACTCGATCAGCTCTCTGTCTCCAATGAGGCGGGAGAGCTAGATATCAATAAGTCCCGTATGGGATTGGCTGTCGTGCATAAAGAGTCCTGTATCGCCTTTTGGGGGATTCAGTGTGATGCGTGCTACCGTGCGTGTCCGCTTCTTGGTGAGGCGATTACGATTGAGATGCACCGCAATGAGCGGACAGGTAAACACACTTTTATGTTGCCTATCGTACATGATACAGTCTGTACGGGGTGTGGATTGTGTGAGGCAGCCTGTGTGACAGAGAAACCAGCGATCTTTGTACTACCCAATGAGATAGCCAAAGGAGTCGCGGGGGATCACTATGTCAAAGGATGGGATAAAGCGGATGAAGCGCGTATCGAAAATGCCAAAGCAGAAGAGACCGTCACCGAACTCTCAAAAGAGGGAACGGCTGCGGGTTACCTTAACTCAGGAGATTTGTATTGATGAAAAATATAAAATATTTACTGCTTAGACGGGTGACACAGATTGGTATCTTACTGCTCTATTTTGGTGCCAATGCGTATGGTTGGAGTATCCTCTCTGGTACATTTGGCTCCTCACTACTCTTTGGGAGTGTCCCATTAGCAGACCCCTATACCACACTACAAGTGTTGGCGACAGGGTTTGTCTTGGGGAGTGATGTACTCTTAGGGGCAGCGATTATTACGCTGTTCTACTTTGTGGTAGGGGGACGGGCTTTCTGTTCATGGATCTGCCCTATCAATATGGTCACTGACCTTGCCAACTGGCTAAGACGCAAGCTTCAGCTAGATAAAGAGCAGACGACACACCGTTTTTTGAAACGCAAGGCACGCTACTGGATTATGGTTTTAGGACTCATTGTATCCGCAGTTGTGGGTATCGCTGCATTTGAGGTATTGAGTCCGATTACCATCATGCAACGGGGGATTATCTTTGGTTTTGGTGCGGGAGTCTCTGTGGTGATTGCGATCTTCCTTTTTGATCTCTTTGGGGTCAAAAATGGATGGTGTGGACACCTCTGTCCTCTAGGGGCGAGCTACTCTCTCATCGGAAAAGCGAGTCTGATTCGGGTCGATCATGACCATGAAGCGTGTACCAACTGTATGAAGTGTAAGGTAGTGTGTCCTGAGAGTCATGTCCTCCATATGGTCAACAAAGAGAGTATTATGGTGACCGATGGAGAGTGTACAAACTGTGGACGCTGTATCGATGTTTGTGGGGACGATGCATTAAAATTTAGTATTAGAAACTATCTCAAAAAAGAGCAGTAGTATCTAAGAGAGTTTATAAGAGATCAAAAAGGAGAAGATGATGAAAAAAGTGATAAAAGTAGCAGCTTTGGCTTCACTGATTGTACCAACACTATATGGTGCGAGTACAGCAGCATGTATAGGATGTCATGGTGCTAGCTTTGAGAAGAAAGCAATGGGTAAATCAAAGGTTGTTCAAGAGATGAGTAAAGCTGATATCGTGGCGGCACTCAAAGGCTATAAAGCAGGTACCTATGGTGGTGCAATGAAAGCGATGATGAAGGGGCAAGTAGCTGCGTTGAGTGATGCAGATATGGAAGCACTTGCTGCGAGTATCAAAGGGGGTGCGAGTGCTGCTGCTCCTGTAGCAACGGAAGCCAAAGCGGTTACTGTTGTCAATATCAATGCAAAGGTGATCACAAAAGAGAGACTCTCTCAAGATGATCTTGGTAATAAAAAAGTGGTTACTGAAGAGGTGCTTGGACTTAGAAAAACAGACCTCTATAGTGAAACAGATGATACAACAGGGATGAAGACTAACTACATCTCAGCAGCACCTGGTACTTCAAAAAGATTGGAGAGAGCGTTCCAAGATGCTCCTCCAATGATCCCTCACTCTGTTGAAGGGCTTCTTCCTATCAAAAGAGGTAATAACCAGTGTATCGGATGTCACATGCCTGAGGTTGCTAAAGGGGTAGGTGCTACACCAATTCCAAAGTCTCACTTCACAGACTTTAGACCTAAGCATAAAGTGATTGATGGGAAGTTTCAGAAGAGTATTGATAACTTGAGAAATGAGACAGCGATCTCTAAACCTAAAGATACATTGGTTCAAGCGCGCTTTAACTGTTCTCAGTGTCACGCACCACAATCTCAAGGGGATCTTGCTGTCTCTAACACATTTGAGGGTGGATTCTCTGAAGCCAATGGTAAGAGTGCTTCTACCTGGTATGATCATATGAATGATGACTTGGCTACAGTAGGAGAGAAAGACTCTGTAGTGACTGCAAAAGACCTTGCCAATGAGCACTCTGCTGCGGGTCATATGGATTCAGGTCACTAAGATGCAAAGAAGAGAACTCTTTCGTTCTCTTGGTACCTCCTTGCGTGGTGACACGCAAGAGGAGGTCAAGGAGAGTCCTATCCGACCCCCTTACTATGTGTCGCTTGAAGCATTTGAGCAGTGTGGTGAGTGTGCGGATAAAGCGTGTGCTACTGCGTGTGAAGAGGAGATTATCCTTATCCAAGATGATGGTACCCCGCGACTCGACTTGACAACCCCTACGGGGTGTACCTTTTGTGATGCGTGTGCGGAAGTGTGTGAAGCGGATGTGCTTCAAGTGGAGAAGATGCGTACTATCGATGCAACTATCGAGATAGATATACTTAAATGTTTAGCGTGGAATCAAACCATGTGTTTTTCGTGTAAAGAGCCGTGTATTGATAACGCCATTGAATTTCTAGGTATGTTTAGACCCACCATTGATCAGCAGAAGTGTACTGCGTGTGGATACTGTCTCTATCGATGTCCCACACAGGCGATCACCATTACCCCCAAAACTACTTAAAAAGAGAGAATTATGCGTATTTTTATCCTTATGCTATGGAGTCTTGTCCTCCTTAACGCTTCACTACTAAAACCCACCACTGTCTACACGGGGAGTGGGGGGGTGACCGATATGGTCTACCACGATAGCAGACTCTATGTCGCAACCGCGGAGGGGATAGTCGATATCTACGATACCACGACACAGAAGCGTGTTGAGATGATTAAGGTTCCTGATATCACTGATTTTATCGGTGATAAAGTCCCCTCCAAGCTCTACTCTGTTGATGAGATAGCAGGGCGTGTGATGATCACCTCTCAAGGGAAGATGGGCTACCGTCGGGTACACCTCTATGAGCAAGGCAAACTCACCGAAGTGATCTCCATCGCTCAATCCTACACCATTGCCAAATCAAAGTTTGTCGATAGTAACCACCTACTCATCGCACTGCTAAGTAATGAGCTGATACTCTTTGATATCGCTCAGAAAAAAGCACTCTATCGTCAGCAGATCTCTGCGTCTAAGTTTTCGAGCTTTGCACTCAATGAGGCACACGATGAGGTCGTCATCGCAGATGAGAGTGGGGAGCTGAAACTCGTCTCCGTCAAAGAGGGGAAAGTCCTCAAGATACTCAAAGGGCAAAATGTCGATAATATTTTTCAGGTAGATTACAAACATGGCTATATCCTCACCGCAGGACAGGATCGTAGAGCGGCACTCTACTCGCGTGATGGACGCACCGCCTACTACAAAGATGCCTCATTTTTGATCTATAGTGCAGGGTTGAGTCCGAGTGCTAAGCTTGGAGCCTACGCCTCAGATGAGAACAACCAAGTCACCCTATTTGATACCACAACCAAGGCAGATCTCTATACCCTAGGCTCCCACAAGGCAACACTGAGTGCGATTGTCTTCTTAGATGAAAAGCGACTCTTTACCTCCACGGATAGCCGTGAGATCAACTACTGGGAGCTTCCCTAAGATGGCGATAATAGAAGTCGATGAGGAGAGCTTCTCCCAAGCGTTGACCAAGGCATTTGAGAGAGAGATGCCAGTGATCTTGAAGTTTGGATCGGAGTACTGTAGTGGGTGTCAGGCGTTGGATATGGAGCTAGAGGAGTTAGCCGACTCCCAAGAGGAGTTTACAATCTTCTCTATTGATACTGATGAGTCCCCAGAGTTGGCAGAGGAGTATGATATCTTTACACTTCCTACACTGGTGATCTATGACAAAGATCAAACCATTCTCTATCAGAAAGAGGGTATAATTCTCGCAGAAGATATCAACCAAATCATAAATTTCAAGGAGCAGTAGCGTGAATATTTCCAGTATTGTAATACAGACATTACCCCAAAATGTAGAGAAGGTGATCGAGATCATCAAGGAAAACCCTGAGATATGTGAGTATCATCTCCATGACCCCAAAGGGAAGATTATCGTCACCGTAGAGGGGAAAGATGTCGAAGAAGAGGTGAATAAGCTAGTCGATATACAATGTTTTGACTATGTCATCGCTGCGGATATGATGATGACCTACCAAGAGGATCAACTCGATGAAGAGGTGCGTAAACTAGAAGCAGAAGATCCTGTCCCTGCGATGCTCAATGATGGCAACACAGACCCAAGAAAAATCGTCTACAATGGCGATCTTAGAAAACGCTTTTAGGAGTTAGTATGTCAACTATTATAGAATCAGTCATCAAGACAAATCCCGTGGGGCGTTGGTATATCGAATTGAGCGATACAATGAAAGATGAGAGTATGGAGATCTGTTTGGATATCCATGAGTATGCTCAAAAGATCGAGATGATGGGAGAGGAGTACAATGGTGAGATTGAGATCGCATGGTCGAGTGATGAGGGGGTAACCCCTATCCAGATCAATGAGGTACGCCAGCAGATGATGGCGTATGAGGCGGAGCAAGAGGCACTCAAAGAGAGTGGTATCTCCCCTGACCAAAACACCACCCATCAGCCTGATGGTACCCCCAACTTCCAAGGCTAAGGTGTGAGCAAGATACTCAAAGAGCTATATGGTACGGGGATACTCTTCTTCTACTATAGTAAGTACTTTATCCTCATTGGGTGGCCTATCTTGCTCTATGGGTTGGAGTATAAACCCAATCTTATTATGGATCTACTCTGGGTCTACTCCCTTGCACTCATGACCAAAGATCTCATTATGAAGTTTGTCTTCAAGAAGCGTTACTGTGAGAGTGGTGCGTGTCAAGTGAAGCCCAAGTCCAAGTAGCACGCCCTAAAGTCCCCTCTCCCATAACTCTTTTAACCCTCAATCTGCTATAATCATCTAATTTTACATCATAAGGTGCGTGATATGTTAGAGTTATTTGATAGTATGGTAGAGGTCTCTGAAGCGAAGATATTTTTTGGTTCGACCCAAGAGGGTCGAGAGCAGGTGACACAACGCAAAAGCCCTTTTGATGGGAGTGTGGTGAGTGTCGCTCCTGTCTGTAACGCAGAGGATACCCACAAGGCGTTGCGTATCGCCCAGCGTGCCTCACAAGAGAGCCGAAGCGTCCCCCTCTCTCAGCGTATCTCGTGGCTTGAAGATGTCGCCATACGACTCCAAGAGACGCGTGAGTCTATCGCATTGATGTTGACCAAAGAGGTCGCCAAGCCGATCACCTTTTCGCGTATTGAGGTCGATCGCTGTATCGAGACGATCAAGCTCACTGCGATGGAGCTTGCCAACCTCCACGGGGAGACGATCCCTACAGATATTATGCCTAGTGGCAAAAAAACCCTCGCCTACTACCGCCGTGAGCCTGTTGGGGTGGTGGCGTGTATCACCCCGTTTAACTTCCCTCTCAACCTTGTCGCCCATAAGATCGCTCCTGCTCTTGGTGCGGGAAATGCGGTCGTACTCAAGCCCACCCCTGAAGCACCTATGACCGCCTATCTCCTTGCCAAACTCTTTATCGAGTCGGAGTATGCCATAGCAGATGCCCTCAGTGTAGTCTATGGGGACGCAGAGGTGGGGTCTGCTTTGGTGCAGAGTCCTATCCCACGGGTGATTAGCTTCACAGGCTCTGTCCCCGTGGGCAATATCATCACCAAACAAGCAGGGATCAAGAAGGTGAGCCTAGAGCTTGGGGGCAATGCCGCGACCTATATCGATAGCAGTGCGGATTTGGCACTAGCTGCCAAGCGGTGTGCCTTTGGTGCGTTTGTCAACTCTGGACAGGTCTGTATCTCGCTTCAGCGTATCTATGTCCACCATGCGGTCTATGAGGCGTTTACAGCGTTGATGGCATCAGAGACCCAGAGTCTGAAGGTCGGCTCTCCGTATGAGGAGGAGACCTTTATGGGACCCCTCGTCGATGGTGAAGCCAATGAGCGAGCGAGTAGTTGGATCGCCTCTGCCCAAGCAGAGGGTGCCAAGGTGGTAGCAGGGGGTGAGGTGATTGAGGGTATCTTCCCTCCTACAGTGATGGCAGAGGTAACCGATGAGATGAAGATTGTCTGTGAAGAGGTCTTTGCTCCAATTGTGAGCTTGGTATCTGTTGAGGGGTATGAGAGTGCCATAGCCAAGATGAATGACTCCCCGTATGGGTTGCAGTTTTCGATCTTTACCAATGATTTGCGTATGACGCAGGCGTTTATCGATGATGCTCAGTGTGGTGGGGTAGTCATCAACGACATCCCTACACTGCGTTTTGATGTGCAACCCTATGGAGGCTCTAAGCTCTCAGGAGTCGGGCGTGAGGGACCCAAGTGGGCATTGGAGGAGTTTACCGAGGTCAAATCAATCGTAATCTGCTAGGAGGAGCGTATGGGGTATATGTTTGAGGTAGGATTTTTGGGGACACGCGCCCCATTTTTTATGGATTTTGTGACACTGATTGTGGGGCTACTCCCTCTGCTTGTGGGGATTGCTGTAGGGTTTGCCCGCAAACGACGCTACGCAACCCATCGGCTACTACAGATACTTATCTTTTGGGTCTCGGTATTGGTGGTCGGGTACTTTGAGTATGGGGTGCGTCTGATTGGAGGCTATGAGAGACTCTCTGAGGGGAGTGGTGTCTCGTTGCTTTACATTCAAGGGGTACTGCTCCTTCATATCCTAATCGCTGTGGTGACACTGGGGATTTGGAGCTATACTCTCCTACACGCCCGTGCCGACTACCGACGCGGTACGCTCCCTGGACTCTACAGTCAACTTCACAAAAGAGCGGGACGGCGTACCTTTATGGGGATTGTTCTCACCTCCTTGAGCGGGATTGGGGTCTATCTGTTCCTCTTTGTGTTGTAGATGAGAGAGATTGCTATCTCTGCGTGCCTACTAGGTACCAACTGTCGCTACAATGGTGAGATCAAACGCGATGATAGGCTCATAGAGATGCTCGATGGTCTGGAGCTTGTTCCCTTTTGCCCTGAGGACTACTGCTACGGTACCCCCCGCCCCTCGATGGATCTCATCGAGACAGCTGAGGGGATTGAGGCGTACTCCAATGCCACAGGGGAGAACCTCTCCGCCCCCTTGCGTCACTACGCCCAAGCATTTTTTGAGCAACACCCCGATATCGAACTCTTTATTGGTAAAGATCGTAGCCCAAGCTGTGGAGTGAAGAGTGCCAAAGTCTATGACTCCTCCAAAACCCTACGCTCTACGCAGGGCAGGGGGGTGATGGCAGAGAAGGCGGAGGCGTATGGTATCCCTACGATTGATGCGGAGCAGTTTGCCCTATCTGAAGAGGCTTTAAGTTAGTTGTGTTGGAGTAGTACCTCAGTCTCTAGGGCAATAGCTTGCTCTTCGTTGGTGGGGATGATGAGGAGGGGGATGGTACTTTGGGGGTGGTGTATGGTTGGGGTGTTGTGTTGGTTGTTAGAGGGGTTGAGTCGGAGTCCTATGGACTCCTCTAGTCCATGGATGATCTGCTCACGCACTTGGGGGGCATGCTCTCCGATGCCTCCTGTGAAGATGATCGCATCCACTCGCCCCAAGATCGCCCAGTAGGCACCGATATACTTCTGGATTCGGTAGGTGAACATCTCTAGTGCGAGAAGGGCATGGCGGTCGTTATCTTCTGCTTGGGAGAGGATCTCTCGCATCTCATTGGTACCACAGATGCCTTTGAGTCCGCTTTGGGTGTTGAGGAGGGTGTCGATCTCCTCCAGAGACATCGCAAGGGTACGAGAGAGAAAGGGGATAATCGCAGGGTCGATATCGCCCGAGCGTGTCCCCATCATCAACCCCTCTAGCGGACTAAACCCCATAGAGGTATCCACACTCCTCCCCGCCCTAATCGCCGTGGCACTAGCACCATTGCCAAGGTGTAGGGTGATGAGGTTGAGCTGATGGAGTGGTTTTTTGAGGTAGATGGTACTCTGATGGGCAACATAGGCGTGAGAGATACCATGAAACCCATAACGGCGAACCCCCGACTCCTCATAGAGGTTGAGGGGGAGTGGATAGTGGGCAGTATGGGGTGGTAGGGTCTGATGAAAGGCGGTATCAAAGAGGGCTACTTGGGGGAGATTGGGGTAGGTGTGAGAGAGGTAGGTGATCCCTTCGAGGTTGGCGGGGTTGTGTAGGGGGGCGAGTGGGATGAGATTCTTAATAGTCTCTATGACCTGCCCATCGATGCGTACAGAGTGACTAAAGGTACTCCCCCCATGGACGACACGGTGTCCTACCCCGTCAAGCTGTGTGATAGAGAAATCAGGTAGGGTATGGTGTAGATGCTCCAAGAGCTGCTTCAGAGCATGGGCGTGGTTGGCTATGGGGGTGGTGTCGTGGTGTGTGACCTCCTCATAGCTGATAGTAGTCTCACTCTGAGCCTCCCCAATCCGTCCGATACTCACCGAAGCGATGGCGACTTGGTCGATGAAGTATTGGGATTTGAGAGAGGAGCTTCCTGCGTTGAGGACTAGGATCTTCATGATTGTACCTCCTGCTGTGCTTGGATGGCGGTGATGGCGACGGTGTTGACGATATCCTCTACAAGACACCCACGGCTGAGGTCATTGATGGGGAGGCGAAGCCCTTGGAGTATGGGTCCAATGGCGAGAGCATGGGTGGCGCGTTGTACGGCTTTGTAGGTGTTGTTCCCTGTATTGAGATTGGGGAAGATAAAGACCGTCGCCTCTCCTGCTACTTTGCTCTGAGGGAGTTTCTGCTGTGCGACTTTGGGGTCGATTGCTGCGTCATACTGGATAGGGCCTTCGATGAGCAGATCGGGGCGTGCGGTCTGGGCAAGTTGGGTGGCACGGCGTACCTTCTCCACCTCAGGGCCACTCCCTGAACTCCCTGTGGAGTAGGAGAGCATCGCCACTTTGGGGGTGATACCAAACTGAGAGGCGGTCTCTGCGGAGGAGAGGGCGATTTGAGCTAGCTCCTCTGCGGAGGGGTCAAGGTTGATCGCACAATCAGCGTAGACGAGTACCCGATCGGCTAGACACATAAAAAAGAGGCTAGAGACGATGGAGATATCGGGTGTGGTCTTGATGATCTGGAGGGCGGGACGCACGGTATCGGTGGTGGTGTGTATCGCTCCTGAGACCATCCCCTCTGCCATCCCCTCATAGACCATCATCGTCGCAAAGTAGTTGAGGTGAGTCATCGCATCTCTTGCCACATCGAGTGTCAGCCCTTTGTCGCGTCGTATTGCATAAAAACGGCGTGCAAACTGCTCTTGGAGGGCTTTGTCATGGGGGTTGATGATGGTAGTTTGGGAGAGGTTGAGTCCGAGTAGGACGCTTTGGTGTTCGATCTCGAGGGGATCACCTAGCAAGATCACCTCGACGATATCACGATGGATGAGTATCTCTGTGGCACGCAAGATACGCACATCACTACTCTCTGGGAGGACAATCCGCACACGCTGAGAGCGTGCCTGCTCAAAGAGCCGATACTGGAACATCATCGGAGTGACCATCTCTTGGGGGGAGTGCTGGAAGCGTTGGGTGATCTTGAGCTTGTCGACTGAGGCATCAAAAAGTCCTTTGGCGAGGGTGATTTTGCGGGTACTCTCAGGGGTAATCTCGGCAGTGACATGCTCTAGGGCGATAGCGGTCTGGTAGCTGTCACTCTCAACACTCAGTATAGGTACGGGGATGGTATGGAAGTCCTCAAGAAGGGTGATGATCTGTGGACTAGGGGTGATACCACCACTGAGTATCATCCCTGAGATATTGGGGTGGTTCTTGGCATGAAAGGCAAAGAGTGATGCGAGGATAATATCGATACGATCACCTGGGACAATGATGAGATCACCTGTCTTGATACGGGTGAGGTAGTTCTCCACCCCCATCGCGGCGATCTTGTTACCGTAGACGAGATGCTCTAACTGTTTAGGATTGCCAATGAGCATCTTGGCTTGGAGTACGGTGATGACTTGGGCGAGGGTGGGAGTCTCTAGCTCCTCTAGGGTTGGGAGTAGATAGACCTGCTCCTCTGTCGTCTGGGCATCAAGATAGGCTTTGATCGTACCAATGACGGTGCTATCGCACTGGTTGACAAAGGTCGCAAGCAGTGTACACCCCTCTGTGTGTACCGTCTCTGAGATGATCTGTATCTCATGGATGAGCTTGGAGGAGGATTTGCCTTTGGCATTGAGGACGGGGATGAAGACGGTGCCGAGGTTGCGTGCGATCTTGAGATTGATATCGAAGTCAAAGACCGAGGCGAAGAGGTTGCGGGGGTACCCCTCAATCAGTACAAAGTCGTAGTGTTTGTGGAGCTGGTCGACCTTGTGGATGAGGGCTTCATAGAGCTCCTCTTGGCTCTCCTCTGCGTAGGCTTTGGCGTAGTCACTCACGGGAAACCCACAACACTCCGCATAGGGGATATCTAGCCCAAAGTGCTGAAGCATAAAGTCGATATCTCCCTCCCGCATCTCTCCATCAGGGATAATCGGACGAAAAAACGCAACCCGTTGGTAGCGTCCTTTAAGCATCTCCATAAATCCGATAGAGATGATAAGACTCCCTGCACGGGGCTGAAGTGAAGCGATATAGATACTCTTAGGCAACATTACACCCTCTTCTCATACTACTCATATTTTTTAAACTGCTCTAGCCACGCCGACTCCTCAGAGGAGAGTGTGTTTACTTTTTGTGTGAGGCTCTGCTTGATACTCTGAAGCTCCGCTATCTCTAGGTAGGCAAGTAGATCAGGATGGATAGTTGGCTCACTCCGTCCATACGCGATGAGTGTCTCAATCTCCGTAAGGAGGGTCTCTTTGGTGGGTTCATTTTTGGTTTGCATTCTGTTATACTACCAAAAAAACTCTCAAAGGATACACTATGTTAGAAGTAGGAACACCAGCACCGCTTTTTTGTCTGCCAAATCAGGATGAGGAGGAGATCTGTCTTAGGGATATACGGGGGCGTTGGATTGTACTCTATTTTTATCCTAAGGACAACACGCCAGGGTGTACGACACAGGCGTGTGGGTTTACGGAGGCGTTACCAGCGTTTGAGGCACTTGATGCCTATATCTTGGGGGTGAGTCCTGATAGTCCTCAAAAACATCGTAACTTTATCACCAAAAAATCACTGGAGATTACACTACTGTCCGATGAGGAGAAGAGCCTCTGTAGTCGCTATGGGGTGTGGCAACTCAAGAAGTTTATGGGTAAGGAGTATATGGGTGTGGTACGAAGCACCTATATCATCGACCCTGAGGGTACTATCGTCGCGGTGTGGGAGAAGGTCAAGGTCAAGGGGCATATTGAGGCGGTCAAAGCAAAGCTCCAAGAGCTTCAGAGCTAGTTTAAGTCATTTTGGGTATAATCGCGTTCCTCTACTCTCTGGAGTTGTGGAAATACAGCTATGGTTATTCCTTGAACGGTTGCGCAGTGTGCGTTGATGACTGTAGTGGGTTCAAACCTAACTTGAAGCAGATGCTTCCAAACAATTATATTTATACCAAGGAGACAAAATGGTAACAATGAAAGACTTACTCGAATGTGGTGTACACTTCGGACACCAAACAAGAAGATGGAATCCAAAAATGAAAAAATTCATTTTCGGTGCTAGAAAAAATATCTATATTATCGATCTTCAAAAAACACTTAGATACTTCAAATATACTTACAATGTCGTAAGAGATGCTGCGGCTGAGGGTCAAACTGTACTCTTCGTAGGGACTAAAAAACAAGCACGATCAGCAGTCAAAGAGCATGCTGAGAGATGTGGTATGCCTTATGTAGCGACAAGATGGTTGGGCGGAATGTTGACAAACTACCCAACCATGAAAAAATCAATCAGAAAACTCGAAATCATCGAGCAGATGGAAGAGAATGGTCAACTTGATATGTTGACAAAAAAAGAGGCATTGATGCTTTTGAGAAAAAAAGAGAAACTAAGCTCTTACCTCGAAGGTTTCAGACATATGAAAAAATTGCCTGAGATGATGTTTGTTGTCGATGCAGTTAAAGAGCATATCGCAGTCAAAGAGGCAAGAAGACTTGGTATGAAAGTCGTTGCACCACTCGATACAAACTGTGACCCAGATGTCATCGACTACCCAATCCCAGGAAACGATGATGCAATCCGTTCTATCAACCTTTTCTGTAAAGAGATGGCAGAAGCGATCATCGAAGGTAAAGCAGCGTATGCAGAAGCAAATGGTGAAGTAGTCGAAGAGGTTGTCTCTAGTGAAGAGATGGCAGCAGTCGTAGAAGAGAGTGCAAAAGAAGAGACAACTGAGACACCTGCTGAAGAGAAAGCAGCGACAACTGAGGAGGCGTAAGTATGGCAAATTTCGGACCTAAAGATATCAAAAAACTCAGAGAGATGACAGATGCAGGGATGATGGACTGTAAGAAGGCATTGGCTGAGTCTGATGGTGATATGGACAAAGCCGTTGAGTGGTTGCGTGACCAAGGTATGGGTGCTGCGGCGAAAAAAGCCAACAAAGTAGCTGCTGAGGGAGCGATCGCTCTTAAGGTAGAGGGGAACAAAGCTGTCATCGTAGAGATCAACTCTCAGACTGACTTTGTGGCACAAAATGATAAGTTTAAAGCACTCCTTTCAGATGTAGTGAATCACGCATTTGATAACAACCTTGCCAATGCTGAGGCGATCAATGCTTCTACTATCAATGGCGAGCCATTTGCTGATTACCTCTCTCAGCAGATTGCAACAATCGGTGAGAAACTTGTTGTAAGACGCGCAGCGTTGATCAATGCAGATGAGACAACAACGGTCAGTGGATATGTCCACTCAAACGGACAAAATGGTGTCATCATTGAAGCAAAATGTGACTCTGCTAAGACAGCAGAAGCGATGGGTGAAGCACTTAGATCTGTGGCGATGCACGCAGCGGCGATGAGTCCTTCTACACTCTCTTACAAAGACTTTGATGCGAACTATGTCGCAGAAGAGACTCAAGGTAGAATCATCGCTATCGAAAAAGAGAATGAAGAGCTTAGCCGTCTAGGTAAACCACTCAAAAACATCCCTCAGTATATCTCTATGAGTCAATTGACTGATGAGGTACTTGCACAAGCAGAAGAGCGACTCAAAGAGGAGCTTAAAGCAGAGGGTAAACCAGAGAAAATTTGGGATAAAATCCTCCCAGGTAAAATTGCTCGATTTATCTCTGACAACACAACACTTGACAAAGAGCAGTGCCTCCTTGATCAAAACTTTGTAATGGATGACAGCAAAACAGTTGCTCAGTATATCCAAGAGCAAGCAAAAGCTGCGGGTGGTACCGCAGAGATTGTAAGCTTTACAAGACTTGAAGTGGGTGAAGGTATCGAAGTAGCAGAAGAGGATTTTGCTGCTGAAGTTGCTGCACAGATGGCATAGTCCCTCAACACTTTTGAGGTGTGTACCCTTGGGGTATGCACCCCCTTCTCTCTCCCTTTTTTTCTATACTACCTCTCCTTTTTTATGTTAAAATACGCCTAAAATACTTACAAGGCTCTCGCTATGTTACCCCCTCTTTTAGACGCTACAGGACTTACACAGGCATTTGACTATCGACTCTTTGACACAGTGGATCTCTCCGTTATGGCAGGAGAGAGTGTCGCAATCGTAGGACGCAGTGGGAGTGGGAAGTCTACGCTTCTTCATATTCTCTCTACTTTTCTCCCTCCCGATGCAGGGCGTGTGACGCTATTGGGGGAGGATCTCTACCGCCTACCCCTAGAGCAGATCGAGGCACTGCGACGGTATGATGTGGGGATTATCTTTCAGTTTCACTACCTCTTCAAAGGGATGCGAGCGATGGAGAATATCCGTGTTGCTACGATGCTCTCAGGCTCTGTTATCGACCCCAAACTCCTAGAGAGGCTAGAGATCGCCCACCTTATGGAGCATAAGACCTCAGAGCTTTCGGGTGGAGAGCAACAGCGTGTCTCTATCGCACGGGTACTGAGCAAGTCCCCTCGTATTATCTTTGCCGATGAGCCTACGGGCAACCTTGATAAAGAGACCGCTACACTGGTGATGGATGTCCTACTCGCCTATACCCAAGAGCATCAGGCGGGGTTGGTACTGGTCACCCACGATATGCAGATGGCACAGCGGTGTGACCAGACCTATCGGCTTAGTGACAAAAAATTGATACTTGAGGGAGTTTGACACATTTTTGGCACACTTTGTGACTATAATTAAGAGAGTATAATTTGCATAGATCAATTTTAGGAGGTAGAAGATGGCAACACAGTGGTTTTTAGAGTATGATAATGGTGTAAAGTATGGTCCTATCAGTACCGAAGAGGCGGTACGGCTAGTGGGGGAGGATACCCAAGGGTATGCGTGGACAGAGGGGTTTGCCGACTGGAAGCCTATGGGCGATGTCGCAGAGCTCAGTAGTCTCAAAGCCCAACACCTTGCCCATACCGCACCCCCTTCACGGGTGACCTTAGGCAAGACCAATAAGGCAGATGAGATTGATTATGAGATCTTTGGTGAGGATATTCAGTATGTAGAGATCGAGCTAGACCCTTATGAGAGTGCTATCTCTGAGGCGGGTGCGATGATGTACAAGGATAGCCATATCGTTATGGATACGGTCTTTGGGGATGGATCAGGCTCCAAAGAGGATACGGGTGGCTTTATGGATAAGATGCTAGGAGCGGGTAAACGCCTTATCACTGGAGAGAGTCTCTTTACGACGGTCTTCACCCACACAGGTGAGGGCAAAGCCACTGTGGCGTTTGCTGCTCCCTACCCTGGGCGGATTATCCCTGTAGATCTAGAGGCGTTTGGTGGGACACTTATCTGTCAAAAAGATTGCTTTTTGTGTGCGGCTAAGGGGGTCTCTGTGGGGATTCACCTCCAGAAGAAGATCCTTACGGGTCTGTTTGGTGGAGAGGGGTTTATCATGCAGAAACTCGAAGGGGATGGGATGGCCTTTATCCATGCAGGGGGGATGCTCAAAGAGATCGACCTTGTAGAGGGGCAGACACTCCACCTCGATACAGGGTGCCTGGTTGCGATGGAGCCACATATCCAGATGGAGATAGAGCAAGCAGGAGGTATCAAGACGGGTCTGTTTGGGGGAGAGGGGTTCTTCTTTGCCAAACTTCGAGGTCCTGGTAAGATATGGATACAGTCGTTGCCATTTTCACGCTTGGCAGGGCGGATGCTTGCAGCCGCACCACAGCATGGTGGTAGTGATAAGGGTGAAGGCTCAGCATTAGGAATCCTTGGTGATTTGGCTATGGGTGACAGATTTAGTTAATAGGAGAAGAAGATGGATCATTTTACAGAGACGAGTCGTACCAGTTACGGAGAGAATATAGGTAACTCCTTTAAGGGGATTTTTATAGGGTTTCTACTCATCATTGGGTCGATTATCCTACTGTGGTGGAACGAAGGACGCAGTGTCGAGATGACCGAAGCACTCGGAGAGATGCAACAACAGATTGTCACCCTTCCTGATAGTAAGTATGATGCGAAGTATGAGGGTAAAGCAGTCTTGGTCCAAGGGCTTGTCACCCCACTCAATGCGGTGGTCGACCCTGAGTTTGGGGTGCAGACAGATGCACTGGTACTCCGAAAAAATGTCCAGATGTACCAGTGGAAAGAGAACACCTCTACCAAGACAGAGGAGAAGCTAGGGGGAGCAACAGAGACGACTACGACCTATGATTATGTCAAAGAGTGGTCCTCTTTTGCGACGGACTCCTCCTCCTTTAAACACCCTGAGGGACACCACAACCCTGCGATGCACCACAAGAGTCAGACCTATGTGACAGATGCACAGCTTGGTGGGTACTATCTCGATAGAAGTATGGTGGGGCAGATTAGTACCTCACAGACCTATACAGGACTCGCCTCTCTCCCTGAGGAGATTGGTGTGGCGAGAAACTACCATAGCTTTTTGTATATCGGGTATGCTCCTGATAGACCAGAGATAGGAGATGTGAAGATCACCTATAGC
>JAMOSB010000022.1 GCA_027068485.1 Sulfurovum sp. | reverse complement strand
GCATTTTTAACAGAGAAGTACCAACAGCAGATAGCACAAAAACAAGCCTATCATGGTCGTGGATTTTTTGGGTTTGATAGTGGGTATCTTACTTCAGGTTTGGCTGATAGATTAGCAGGAGAAATTATAGAAATGAGTAAAAAGAAAAAGATGATAAGTTATCACAATTTTATGTTTCCGTTTCGGTTTGATAAGATTATTGATAAGATAAAAGATAAACATGCGTTCTATCGAGAGCATAGTTTTGATGAGCGGGTCAAAATAGATGATGATTTCAAAATAAGTTTAGAGCAAGATAATTGGGAGTACCAAAAGTTTGAGGTTAAAAATAGTCTCGATTATAATGAGATAGTCTATTTTCATGATTTTGTAAAAGATTCACTTTTTAATACACAAGATTTTGATAAGAGTGCGACCTCTTACTATTTTGAAAAAAAACTTGATGATGATAGTTTTGAACTTAAAATAAAAGATAAAGAGCCTTATCTCTTGAAGTTAGAGGGTGTTAATTTACGACTTTTTGATACAGGAGTGGGGATTCTCTCTTTTGAAGTTGAAAATTATAACTACCATCAAGTAGAAGATATTTTAAAAATCAATGATTATGGTCGTAGGGTCTATCCTCAATTTTTAGGTGATGGTTTTAGTACAGAAGCAACAAAAGGAGCATTCCTACCAGAGTATATTAAAGTAAATGGTATAGAAGAGCGTTTTTGTGACCTCTATAAAGAGATAAAAATTGCTAAATACATTACAGATATACTTGGAGATAGTTTTACTATAGATAAAAGTCAAAAAGAGAAAAATTATGTTCAACCTATTATAGATGATCGTATGTTTGTCCTCTCTTGGTATGGGAATGATGCTTTTGTAACATGTACTCAAAATAATATAGAGAATAAAAACTGGTATAAGTATGTTTTTGTAGATGGCAATGATATTACCGTTCAAGATAAAGGTATGCATCAAGAATTTATTGAAAAAGCTACCTATAAAAGATGGAATAATTATGGAACTTTCTATGGAATTACTCGTTATTCCTTTATGGTTTTGAGTAATAGGGGTTATTTTGGAGAAGAGATTTTATTAAATCATGTAAAAACCATGTATTTCCAAATGCTCTCGCTCCTATTGGTACAAAGAGCCTCTATTTTACGCTTCTCAGATGAGATAACAGCTATTTCAGATGTACGAGGAGAGGAGACTCCTTCAGTTGAAAATATCTCTATCCTCTACAAAAATTATCTCCGTTTTGTCAATAAACTCTACTTCAAAGAGGTGACAGCCCAAGATCAAGGGATAGAGCTTTATGATAAGGCGATAGATATTATGAATATAAAGCGTGACATAGAGGATTTGCGTCAAGAGATAGCTTCACTCAATAGCTATGCCTTTTTAGAGCAAGAGCGAGAAGAGAAGAATCAAATGAATCAACTTACACGGCTTGGTACATTCTTGATTCCTCCAACATTGGTAGCAGGTTTCTTTGGAATGAATGTATTTGGAGCTGATAGTATAAAAATTGATAATGAGATATGGTTAGGTATAGCTATATTCTGTACTATTAGTTCACCTTTTATTGTGAAGTATTTTATGGATAAGGAGAAAAAATGAGCAAATTTAAAGTAGTGTTTACCCTAAAGCAACACACCCCTATCATTCACTTTCAAAGTGACCAAAGTGGTGCAACGCTTCGGGCTACAGAGTTGAAACCTAAGTTTGATAGGTTTCTGTTGGAACAGGTAGAAGGGATTCCGTTTGTTAAAAATGCAAATGGGGCTAAGTCTTTGGATTATAAGGTGAAGATAATTAGTGGACAGGGAACAAGAGCATTACCTAATAAATCTTTATATTTTGCAAATAATCCAATATCAAATGATAATGATAAAATTAAAAGTTTAATTACACATACCGCTATCAAAGTAGAATTTTTTACTTTCAACAAAGAAATTAAAAGTTTAATAGAAAAATATTTTGATGAATTTATGTTTGTAACAAATTTTGGAACAAGACAGTCGAAAGGGTTTGGTTCATTTTTACGAAGTCATATTACAGATGATGAGATAAAAAAAATAATCAAAAAACAGAGTAATAAAGTTTTTTTACTTGGAACATATAGAGATGCAGAATATGATAAAGCATTATCCTCAATAGATATATTTTATAAAAAATTAAAAATGGGAATAACTAAACCTTATTATAAGTCATTGATATTTAGATATATGTGTTCACATAAAAAAGTTGGTTGGGAAAAAAAGTTTATTAAAAACGAATTTCCACAAGTAATACATGGAACCCATAAACCAATAGTTTGTACAGAACCTGATGATAGAGAATTTAACTATATTCGAGCAGTATTAGGTTTGGCAGAACATAATGAGTTTCGACCTAATGGGGGTAAAAGACAGGTAAAAATCAAAAGTCTTGATGGTATAGATAGATTTAAATCTCCACTTACTTTTAAAATTCTTAATGGAAAGATATATATCTTACACGATAATAGTTATAAGAAAATTTTGGATAAAGAGTTTAGTTTTTCATTAAACAGAGTATCTAAGACAATAAAAACACCTAAAGAGTTTGATATGTATGAGTTTTTAAAATTTGTTGAAAAACAAGGAAAATTAATAAGTGAGGTAAACTAATGACCTATCTAGCCCTAACCATAGGACCAATCTATAAAACCCTAAAAGATGCTAAAAAAACGCGTGAGCTTTGGGGGGGGAGTTATATCTTCTCTTATATGATGAAGCAGATAATCGCACAGTTTCAAGAGCGTGAATTTGTTGTGCCATATATCAAAGATAAAAGTATGTTTGAGTCTGGCAAAGAGATAGGACTCTTTCATGATAGATTTATTTTTGAAGCCCAAGAGGGGGATAGAGATAAACTTGAAACTAGAGTTGATGAAGTATTGCATTATCTTTCAGAAGATACCAAAGTAGATTATGACTTTTTAAAAAAATATTTTCAGATAAGTATTGTCGAAAAAGAGCTAAAAGAGGGGGCAAACCCTATTGTGGAGATGACCCCTTACCTTGATACGGCAGAACTTTTTATAGAAGTGGCTCAATACCAAGAGAATAAATTGACCAAGATGCTCAAAGGGAACAATAGCTTTTTAACCAAAGAGGCGTTTGGAGAGAAGAAGTCATTCCCCTCTTTACCTGAGATTGCTATGAGTGATATAGAGGAGGTCAATGTCAAAGCACTGCTGAAAGATGATGAGTTGGAGGTCTATGACAATAGGGAACTTAAACCCTATCTAAAACCGTATCATAAATACTATGCCATTGTTCATGCTGATGGTGATAGTATGGGAAAAGTGGTCTCTTCACTTAAAAATAGAGATGATTTTCAAAAATTTTCTAAAAAACTTTTTGAGTATGGACAAGAGTCTCATAAACTCATAAAAGCCTTTGGTGGAGAGACCATCTTTGCAGGGGGAGATGATTTGCTCTTTTTTGCTCCAGTGGTGAGTGGAGAGAAAACGATTTTTGAACTTTGTGATGAGATAAGCCAAGGCTTTAATGAGGCATTCAAAGGCACAGAGGCGACACTCTCATTTGGTATTGCTATGCAGTACTACAAGTTTCCTCTGTATGAAGCCTTAGAGAAGAGTAGAGGGCTACTTTTTCGTGATGCAAAGAGTGGAGAAAAAGACAATATTGCTTTTAGTGTAACTAAGCATAGTGGACAGACCTTTCAAGCGATTATTCACAAAAATGGAGAGCTATATGAGAATTTTAGACTCTTTAGTTCTAATCTAAAGGGTGGAGAGGATATAGATAACTTCTTACACTCTATTCACCATAAGATAGAGAGTAATAAGCCTCTGCTCAAAGAGATAGCCCAAAGCAAAGAGCAGTTACAAAACTTTTTTGATAACTACTTTAATGAAGAGGTGCATAACGAGTATAGAGCCTTTTTTGAACAGTTGGTAGCGTTTATTTATGAGTCGTACCGTGTGGCAAAAGAGGGGGAGAACCCACTTGACAAAGTCTATGCAACGCTTCGTTTTATTAAATTTGTCCAAGGAGATAAATCATGAGATATTTAATCATACTCACACCATTGGAGCCATTTTTCTTTGGAGGTGATAGAACATTTGGAGCATTAGGAGAGGATGGTAGTAACTACTTGGTTCACTCTCGACCATTTCCCCAACAGACAGCACTCTTGGGCATGATACGCAAAGAGATGTTAATGCAGAGTGGACTGCTTACCAAAAAAAGAAGAGGTGAGTGGATAGATGAAGATAAAAAAGAGAAAGCCAAAGCGTTAGTAGGTGATACCAAGTTTATGTTTAACCAAGAGCAAGATTTTGGTGTTTTAAACAATATCTCTGCTGTTTTTTTAATGAAAAAGGGTGAGAAGTTTATGAAAAAGGTCAATATCGATAGATACCCCTATAAAGAGGGTGTTTTAGAAAACTACAATCCCAAAGAGGATATTTATGATAACTTTGTCTCACTTGATGGAAGTGGCACATTAAGGTTTGATGATATCTTCAACCCTGTGGAGCAAATAGGCATAAAAAAAGGTGGAGGAGATAACGCTTTTTTTAAAAAAACCTCTTATCTTTTAAAAGATGATTTCTCTTTTGCCTTATATGTAGAGAGTGATTTTGAGCTTACCTCCTCTTATGTGATGTTGGGTGCAGAGACTTCTACTTTTAAGATGCAGGTAATCCCAACTAAGGAGAAGCTTGAGTATGTTGATAGCAATGGCTATGTGACACTTTTAAGTGATGCCTATATTGATGTTCCCATTAAAGAGCATTGTACTTTTGCCATTACGAGTGAGATACCTTTTCGCTATTTAGAAAACGAATTTAAGGGACAACATAGAAAATTTAAAAAGTCAAAAAATATCTTTTTATATGAAAAGGGTTCCGTTTTTATTGATCCAACACAAGAGCTAATTGATAACTTAAACAACCAAAACCTACAAAAAGTAGGATTAAATATTTATACCATAGGAGAGAAATCATGAGAAACGATTTATACACCATAACCACACTAAGCAACCTTCATGTCGGAAGTGGAGACATTAACTTTGATATCATTGACAATCAAGTACAAAGAGATGCCATCACAGGGTTACCAACCATTCACAGCTCTAGTCTTAAAGGGGCATTGAGAGAGGCTTCAGAAGAGAGTAACTATATCAATTATATTTTTGGGGCAGACAACAAAGCCAAAGAGGCACAAGCAGGAGCATTTCACTTCTTTGAAGCCTCTTTGTTGGCAAGACCAGTACGAAGCAATAAGAAACCCTATTTTATGGCAACATCGGTAGGAGTTATTGAAAACTTTCTTACCTTTTTAGAAGATTTTAAGATAAGTATAGATGAGAAGCTCAAATCAGCACTTGAAGCACTCAGTAAAGTAAAAGTCCAAGAGGGGAAACCTCTTATTTTTGAAACGCTAGATAATGTCATTTTAGAAGATTTTGAAGCAGGTGTCAATGGTTTAACTGTTTCAGCACTAGAACCATTTTTAGGGAAAAACTTGGCTCTTTTTGCCGATGCAGATTTTAAAGCCCTCAGCCTACCCGTTTTGGCAAGAAATTACCTAGAAGATGGGGTAAGTAAAAACCTATGGTATGAAGAGGTTGTGCCAAAAAAATCCAAGTTCTATTTTGCTATTGCAAAACCTACAAATCTTGATGAAGGTATTTACGATCGAGCTTACGCTTCAGATGATGAGATTGCCAAGCTTACCAATCTTGATGAAGCAGACAAAAAAAAGAAGCGTTTTAACAGTAGCACTCATGTGCAGTTTGGTGCAAATAAATCGATAGGGTATGGGTATTCAAAAGTAGAGAAGGTGTCATTATGAGTAAGCAGAGCGTAGAGAAGTATATTCCAGAGGTGATGAAAGTGTTAAAAGAGGCGTTTCCTGAAGGGAGTATTCCCTCAGCATATAATGGCTACATCTCCTCTTTTGGAGCAAGTGTGATGCAAAGTGGCTTGTTACCTACTTTGGCTCTTTTTGAAAATACAAATGCCTCTACTAGAGAGAATAGAGAATATTTATCTTATCTTATTATTCAGGTTTTAACAGGAGAGCGTAATGATATCTCACTTTTAGAGTATGTTCTACAAAACAATGAAGCCCTTTTAAAACCAAAAATTATTGATATTGCAGTCGCTATAAAACTTTGCATTAGAACCTTTAAGCTGGATAAAGGAGAAAAAAATGAGTAATTTAGGATGGCTCTTTTATAAAGATTACTTTAGAGGAGTAGATTATGCCCATTTAGAAAATGAGCATAATGAACATATAATTCAAGAAAAGCTTAACACGCTTCTGAATCAAACCGTAACCTTAGACGAAGATGAAATGCTAGGAAATACCCATTTTAAAGCTACCACCACTTACCCTGGGCTTATTTTGGGTTCAGGTAATGCCCATGAACTACCCGATGTCAAAGGTCAAGCGATTTTAGGCTTTAGTTTTGACTACACCAGTGGTCTGCCTGTGATTGCAGGCTCATCGGTCAAAGGGGTGCTTCATAGTGCATTTAAGCACCCTGAGTATATTCAAGAGCTTTTAGACAATAGTGAAATAGATGTGAAAGCATTAGAAACAGAAATCTTTGATAATGGTGATGTTTTCTTTGATGCTGTGGTGATTACGAGTGGCAAACTCTTAGGAGATGACTACATTACCCCTCATGGTGATGCGTTGAAAAACCCTATCCCTTTGCGTTTTATAAAGGTCTTGCCCAATGTGACTTTTAGGTTTGATTTTGAGTTAAGTTCAGGGCTTATAAACAAGAGTGAAAAAGCAAAACTTTTTCAAGAGATTTTAGCTGATTTAGGCTTGGGTGCAAAAACCAATGTAGGCTATGGAAAATTTGATAATTTTAGAAAAGAGCAGACAGAGGAAGAGAGAGAGTTAGAGAAGTTAGAGCGTGAGGAGGAGGCTTTTAACGAGGCAATCAAAAGCAATGCGTTAGAGAAACTAGAGCAGTTTCAATGTAATTTTCCTAACTCTACTAGAGATGTAGAGGGTGAGATAGCTAAGATAAAGCATAAAAATAAAATTGCTGATATTGAAAAAGCATTTGATAATCTTAATAAGTCTAATAAAAATCATGTTGACTCTTTTAGGAAAAAATATCAAGATAACCCTGATGCAAAAGAGTTTATGAATAAACTTCATAAAGAAAAAGGTGATTCTTCTGAAAAAATAGGTATAGAGGGCTTGAGTGACATTGAAAATGATGCTGATGCATTTAAAAAGATTTTACACGATAACAAAGGAGTGGCAAAAGCAAATAGAGAGCTGATAGAAAAGCATGTTTTACGAATTTGTGTTACTTTAGATGAGAAAGAACAAAATAAGTTTCTAAAAGCCATTAAGCTCGACAAATATATAGATAAAGCGTTTGGAAAGCAGATGAAAGAGGCTGTTAAAAAATAGAAAATAGAGGTCATCATGCTAAAAATCCCCTACCAAACTATCTTCTCTCAAGCTTCTCTTGAAGAGGCATTAAAACTTATCAAATCTAAAGGCTCAGGGCTAGACAAAGAGGCTTTGGATGAGTTTAAAAAAGATGCCAAGCAAAATATAGATGAACTGTATGCTGAGCTGATGGAATGATAAGGAGTTTAGACCCATCGCCCTAGCTTCGGTGCGTGACAAAAGCATCAACTAGAGAATCAGCTCCTAGAGGAGATTGAACCCCATGTAGACTCATTGCGTTTTTATCACCTCTGCCAAAACTGTGTCAAAAAATCGTGGAGTCTAGGAGAAGAGCCTGCTCCTTTTGATGGTGAAGGGGTCTACTTCTTCTAGTCTAGCAAGACCAAACGCCTCCAAACGATTTGCGAACTTTTAGGTTGCTTTAAGTCTCAGACCCCCTTGGTATGGGTATTTGTAAACTTAACAATCACTTAAAGTACGGAAACCCCCCTTGATGAAATTTTGGCTTACCCCTTTTGCGAACTTTTTTTGGAAAAGGTGTAAAAAGCTCTATCATATCGTATTGTTACGCTTTTTATACCTCTCTCCAACTACACACACCCCACTCTCAAACCTCGTAAGAGTGGGTGTATCCCTACCTATCGGTGGGGAGATGAGGAGCGTGAAGCAAACGACAAGAGTTTGTCGTTTGTAGTGACAGAACCAGAGCGGTGGAGCATCGCGACCCGCGGAGGCTTGGGTGGAGAGGAGATATTTTGTAGTGTGGTGTAGATTCCCTACGATTTAGGTGGGGAGGAGTATTTATTGGTTGTGAGAGGATCTATTGTGGTAGAGTCTCACCAGTGATAAGTAGTCTCTAGAGATGAGCTATCAACCCCTGCGAGGCACCGAAGCCAACAGGCTTTGGGTGTAGGGGTGTTTGGGGTGGTGCATGAGAGTGGTGACGCTTCCGTGTTCGACGATCTTGCCGTGTTGCATCACGGCGACATCGTGGGCGATGGAGTCGATGATGGAGAGGTCGTGGGTGATGAAGAGGTAGGAGAGTCCGCGATCGGCTTGGAGTCTCTTGAGTAGGGTGAGTATCTGGGTGCGTACGGTGACATCGAGGGCGGAGGTGGGTTCGTCGCAGATGATGAGTTCGGGGTCGAGTGCCAAGGCTCTGGCGATACCGATGCGTTGGCGTTGTCCCCCTGAAAACTCATGTGGATAGCGGTGGGCATGGGAGGGGTCTAGCTCGACAAGACGCAAGAGAGAGGCGATCTGTGCCTGTTGTGCGTGGGGTTTGGTGGGGGCTACATCGAGACTGATCATCCCCTCCAAGATACTCTCCCCGATCGTCATACGGGGGTTGAGGGCAGAGAAGGGGTCTTGGAAGATCACCTGTATTTTGCGTCGGTAGGAGTGGCGTTGGGTCGGGGTGAGGTGGGTGATATCCTCCCCCGCAAACCAGAGACGACCTGCTGAGAGTGGGACGAGTGAGAGGATCGCCCGCCCTAAGGTACTCTTGCCACTGCCCGACTCTCCTACGAGTGCGAGGGTCTTGCCCTTGGGGATAGAGAGGCTCACCCCATCGACGGCATGGAGGTAGCCTACGGTGCGTTGGAGTAGCCCCTTTTTGATGGCAAAAGAGACACGCAGATCGGTAAGCTCTAGGAGTGGTGATGGGGTCTGCGTGGTCTGGGGGAGGGGTGCGGGAGGGGTGGCATCGCTGAGGAGCTGTTGGGTGTAGGGGTGCTGAGGCTGGCTAAAAAACGCCTCCTTAGTGGTGATCTCCACCACCCGCCCCTCTCGCATCACTGCGACACGATCAGCGATCTGTGCGACCACCCCCAAGTCATGGGTGATAAAGAGTATCGAGAGTTTCCGACGCGACTGGATCGTCTGGAGTAGGGTGAGTATCTGTGCTTGTATCGTGACATCGAGTGCGGTGGTGGGTTCATCGGCGATGAGTAGGGTCGGCTCACACGCAAGGGCGATGGCGATGAGGAGTCGCTGTTTCTGTCCGCCTGAGAGCTGGTGGGGGTACCATCGGTAGCGTTCGTAGGGGGAGTCGAGTGCCACCTCCTCCAAGAGGGCGATGACCCGTGCTTTGAGCTGGGTTGAGGGGAGGTTGAGGTGGAGGCGTAGCACCTCGGCGACCTGCTCCCCGATACGCATCACAGGGTTGAGGGCACTCATTGGCTCTTGGAAGATCATGGCGATCTGGCGACCACGAAGTGACTGCATCGCCCGTTCACTCAGCCCAAAGAGTGACTCCCCCTTGAAACTGACACGCCCCCCATCGAGATGGATCGCCTCAGGAAGTAGTCGTAGTATCGCTAGTGAGGTGAGGGATTTGCCACTCCCCGACTCCCCCACCAACGCAAAGATCTCCCCCTTGGCTATCTCAAAACTCACACGGTGAAGTAGGGGGTGTTGGGCAGTAGAGAGGCTAAGGTTTTGGACGCTAAGGAGGGGCTGTTTCATGGGGGGTCTCTTTGTGTATCAAATCTATCTGCGATTGTAGCACAAAAAGGTTGATGGAGGAGTCTTAACCTCATTTTAGATAAAATATCACCAACTTACAGCAGGATATTTATGATGGATATTAGACAATCTTTTTTAGACTACTTTCAAGAGAAGGGGCATACGGTTATGCCTTCGGCACCACTGATCCCGATCGATGATGATGGATCCCTTCTGTTTGTCAATGCAGGGATGGTACCCTTCAAAAATATCTTTACAGGAGAGGCACCTATCCCCACGCCTCCGCGTGCCACCTCCTCACAGACCTGCCTTAGAGCAGGGGGCAAGCACAACGACCTTGACAATGTCGGCTACACCGCACGCCACCACACACTCTTTGAGATGCTAGGGAACTTCTCCTTTGGGGACTACTTCAAAGCAGAAGTGATGGCGTATGCATGGGAGTTTATCACCTCTCCTGAGTATCTCAATCTCCCTATCGAAAAGCTCTGGGTCACCGTGCATGAGCGTGATGATGAGGCGTTTGAGCTGTGGCAAAAGCATATCGACAAGTCACGGATTGTCCGCTTTGGGGATGCAGATAACTTCTGGTCGATGGGGGACACGGGAGCGTGTGGTCCTTGTAGTGAGATCTTCTACGACCAAGGGGCGGAGCATTTTAACTCACCTGAAGATGTGATGGGGGGCGAGGGAGATCGCTTCTTGGAGATCTGGAACCTCGTTTTTATGCAGTATGAGCGAGATGCAGAGGGGAGACTTCACCCACTCCCTAAGCCAAGCATCGATACAGGAATGGGGCTAGAGCGTGTCGTCGCGATCAAAGAGGGCGTACAGAACAACTACCACTCCTCACTCTTCAAGCCACTGCTTGATGCGATTGAGCGTATCGTAGGGCGAGACTACCGCTATGAGGCGGAGGACTCTGCGAGTTACCGTGTCATCGCTGACCACCTGCGTTCGACAGCATTTTTGTTGGCACAAGGGGTCAACTTCGACAAAGAGGGGCGGGGCTATGTCCTACGACGCATAATGCGTCGTGCGATTCGTCACGGCTACCTACTGGGGCTTCGTAAGCCCTTTATGCATCAACTCGTTGATGCCCTCACGGAGGTGATGGGAGAGCAGTACCCCTACCTTGTGAGTAAGTCTGAGGCGATTAAGACCTCGATGAAGCGTGAAGAGGAGCGATTCTTTGATACGATAGAGGCGGGGATCAAGCTCTTTAACAAAGAGCTAGAGCAGACAGAGGGGAGCTTCAATGGAGCGGTCGCCTTCAAGCTCTACGATACCTATGGCTTCCCACTGGATTTGACAGAGGATATGCTCCGTGAGAAGGGGATCGCCCTAGACAAAGAGGCGTTTGATGCCAAAATGGAAGCACAACGCGCCCAGTCCAAAGCGGGTTGGAAAGGGACAGGAGAGGCCACCGCGACAGGTGACTTCAAATCACTCAAGGAGCAACACGGACTCAACACCTTTGTGGGCTACACCACCACACAGACCACTACCCAAGTCCTCGCCCTACTCGATGAGAGATTTAGCGAAGTGGAGCGTCTGGAGGGGAGAGGATGGGTGATGCTAGAGCAGACTCCATTCTATGCAGAGTCGGGAGGACAGCGGGGCGATAGCGGACACATCGGTAGTTGCCAAGTCCACGATACCAAGAAGTTCCTCGATATGAACCTCTCTGAGGTCGAGGGGTCACTGGCGGTAGGTGAGCGGGTCGAAGCGGTCGTGGATAGCCGTCGTATCGAGATCGAGAAGCACCACTCCGCGACGCACCTCCTCCATGCAGGGCTTCGAGCGATACTCGGAGAGCATATCAGTCAAGCAGGATCACTCAATGACGCGACGCGTCTACGGTTTGACTTCTCTCACCCTCAAGCCCTCACCGCAGAGGAGCTTACCACCGTAGAGGCGTGGGTCAATGAGCGAATCGCCCAAGCGATCCCCGCTCAGACTGAGGTGATGTCTGTCGATGAGGCAAAAGCCTCTGGTGCGATGGCACTCTTTGGGGAGAAGTATGGAGATGAGGTGCGTGTGGTGCGTTTTGATCAGGAGTCTGTAGAGCTGTGTGGGGGGACACATGTCACCAACACCGCTCAGATAGGACTCTTTATGATCACCAGAGAGTCAGGGGTGAGTGCAGGGGTACGCCGTATCGAAGCGGTCTGTGGTCGCTCAGCGGTTGAGGCAGTCGGTGCGGTGCGTGAGGCGTTGACACAGATCAAAACCGAACTCAAAAACCCCAACCCCCTCGCAGGGATCGCCAAGCTCAAAGAGCAGATCAAGACGCTCAAAGGGGAGTTGAGTAGTGCATTGAGCAGTAGTAAGCAGGAGCTAACGGGAGTTGAGGTCAATGGTGTGACCCTCATCATCGAAGAGGTCGCTCAGGGGGATATCAAAGCGATGATCGATGAGGTCAAAAACCGCTATGAGTCGGTCTCGGTGATGCTCTTCATGAAAAAAGAGGGCAAGGTACTCCTTGCAGCAGGCTCCAAAAACAGCCCCATCAAGGCGGGTAACTGGATCAAATCGATCGCTCCAATCGTCGGGGGTGGGGGTGGCGGTCGTCCCGATTTCGCCCAAGCAGGTGGGAAGAACCCCTCTGCGGTGACCACCGCACTAGAGGAGGCAAAAGTCTACTGTAGTGAGGTGCTTGAGGGTGGCAACTAAGACCCTACACCTCGCCTCCAACTCCACAAGCCGTGCAGGGCTGTTGCGTCAGTTTGGTGTGTCGTTTGTCCAAGAGGCTCCTGTGTATGATGAGGAGCAGATACGCACCGATGATGCCAAGGCGTTTGTGACCATCGCAAGTCAAGGCAAGATGGAGTCCGCGGTACGAGCATTTGGCTTGAGCCGTCCGCTCCTCTGTGCCGATAGTGTCATCGCCCTAGCCGATGGGAAGATCCTCCGCAAACCCAAAACCCTAGCAGAGGCTAGAGCGATCCTTCAGATGCAGAGTGGCAGTAGGCTCTCTATCCTCTCCGCACTCGTCTACCAGACCTCCCACCGCTACCTAAGCAACCTCTCCGCTACCCACTATCACTTTGCTCCATTTGAGGAGGCAGACCTTGAAGCCTACTTGGAGAGTGGACTCTGGGAGGGCAAAGTGGGGGGGTGTATGGTCGAGGGATTTTGTAAGCGGTATATCCGCTCCGTTGAGGGGTATGAGAGTACAGCGATGGGGCTTCAGATGGAGGTAGTGTTGCCGTGGTTGGAGCGTTAGATGTATGAGAACGAACTCAACGCCCTCACGCGTGCAGGGCGACTGCGAGAGCGGAAGCTCTTTGATGATCGGCTTGATGATTTTGCCTCCAATGACTACTTGGGACTCTCCACCCATACCAAGCAGTTTGATAGAGCCGTCAAGCTTGTCCGTTCCTACAAGACCCGTAGCCCCAAAGCGAGTATGCTAGTCAATGGCTACCACCCTATCCACCGTATGTTTGAGGTGGCGATGGCAGAGCAGAATGGCTTTGCGGAGGGGATCGTCGTCGGCTCAGGCTTCCTTGCCAATCTTGCTCTCATTGAGGCGTTGGTGCGTAAGGGGGATAGACTCTTTATCGATGAGGCGTACCATGCGAGTGGGGTGATGGCGACTGAGGCGATACGCGAACGGGTCACGATTTTTGCCCATAATGATGTTGCAGACCTTGAGCAGAAGTTGGCAGCGTACCCCGCCAAACGCCAAATCGTAGCCATCGAGGGGGTCTACTCGATGGGGGGTGATCTCTCTCCTCGGGAGATTTTTGAGCTGTGTGATAGGTATGAGGCGTTGATGATCGTCGATGAGGCACACTCCTCTGGGGTGTTAGGTGGGCAGTTATTGGGGATCTTTGAGCAGTATGGTATCACCCCTCATGAGAGGCATATCAAGATGGGGACACTGGGCAAGGCGTATGGCTCTTATGGGGCGTATATCTTGGGGTCTGAGGAGATTATCTCCTTTCTACTCAACCGTGGTAAGCCTATCATCTACTCCACCGCCCCATCGGTCTTTGATACCGCCCTTGCACTGGTCAATCTGGAGTATATCCAACACCACGCCAAACGCTACCGCAAAAAGATAGCCAAACGACAAGCGATCGTCATGGAGCATCTAGGGATAGTGTGTGAGAGTCTTATCCTCCCCATCTCCATGCCCGACAACGCCACGGCACTCTTTATGCAACAGGGGTTGATGGAGCAGGGGTATCTTGTCGGGGCGATTCGTCAGCCCACGGTGCGCCACCCGATCCTACGGGTCATCCTCAATACCAAGCTCTCCAAGCCCAAGCTCCACCACCTCCTCGCACTGATCAAACACAATATTTCGGTATAATATCCCTTTTAGAGTACGCCACACCCTATATCTATGGGGTCGGGTGGGTGTAGTATCTCAACTTAAGGGAAATCAGTGTTTAATAGTTTAGTAAAAGGTTCGATTATTCTTGCAATGATGTTTGTGGTGGCGTTGACGGCTGCCTTTATCTACGCCTATGAGGAGGTCTCCTTGGACGCAGATAAACTCATCGACTACAAACCTGAAATCTCTTCGGTCATTCTCGATAGAAACGGCAATAAACTCGCCTATGTCTTCAAAAAACAGCACCGACTCTACGCTCCATACAATGAACTACCTAGCTTTCTCGTCGAAGCCCTGATTGCGATGGAGGATACCAAGTTTTTTGAACACAATGGGGTCAATCCTGATGCAATTTTGCGTGCGATTATGAAGGATATCCAAGCAGGAAGTTTTGTGGAGGGGGGGAGTACTCTCACCCAACAGCTCATCAAAAACAAGATCCTCACCAATGAGAAGAAGCTTGCACGGAAGATCAAAGAGGCGATCCTCGCCCTCAAAATCGAAGATGAGCTGAGTAAAGAGGATATTATCGAACGCTACCTCAATGAGATCTCGTATGGGAACAACTACTTTGGGGTCAAGACCGCAGCTGATGGCTACTTCCACAAAGAGCTAGGGGAGTTGACCCTCAAAGAGGCAGCGATCCTGATCGGGCTACCCAATGCCCCAAGCTACTACAACCCACTACGACACTACGAACGAGCTTTGAATCGTGCCAACAATGTCCTCTACCGTATGCGAAGTATCGGATGGATCACCAAAGCAGACTACCTCAAAGCGGTCAAGGAGTCCCCCAAAGTCTACAAGACCGCCCTCGCACAAAATATCGCCCCCTATGTGGTCGATGAGGTACTCAGACGCTTCAAGGGGCGGTTTGGGGATGTGCGGACAGGAGGGTACAAGATCTACACCACTATCGATATGAAGCAACAGCGTATCGCCCGTGACGCAGTAGCCTACGCCTACAACCGTCTCCTCAAGCAGTACAAAGAAAAGCCTGAGACCTCGACACTCAACACCGCCTTTGTCGCGGTGGAGAGTAAGACGGGGGATATCTTGGCGATGGTTGGGGGAGCAGACTACCACCGCTCTGCCTTCAACCGTGTGACCCAAGCGGAGCGACAGCCAGGCTCTGCGTTTAAGCCCTTTATCTACCAGACAGCCCTAGATATGGGCTACAATCCCGCCAGTCCTCTCACCGACCTTGCGCGTACCTTTCAATACTACCACAACGGCAAACGGAAGATCTGGGCACCGCGTAACTCCAACCGTACCTTTAAGGGATTTATCTCTCTGCGTGAGTCCCTTGTCCACTCCAAAAACCTCTCGACGATTAACCTTGTCGCCGATATCGGGGTGGGGACGATACGCAAGCGGTTGGCGTTTTTGGATGTGCCACATATCCCTAGAGATATGTCTATCGCATTGGGTAACCTAGGGCTTAGCCCACTCAAGATGGCACAGATCTTCTCGGTCTTTGCCAATGGAGGGCATATGATAGAGCCTCGTATCGTGAGCAAAATCGTCTCCAATGAGGGGGCGGTGATCTATGAGACACGCCCCAAAGAGATCGCAGACTTTACCACACCAGAGCAGGCGTATCTGATGACAAGTATCCTCCAAGATGTGGTCAAGCGAGGGACAGGACGCAGGGCGAATGTCAAGGGGATTGAGGTCGCAGGGAAGACAGGGACGACCAATAGCAGTGTCGATGCGTGGTTTTGTGGCTACTCTCCTACGATTGAGGTGATCTCATGGTTTGGACGAGATGACAACAAGCCTATCGGACGCAGAGGGGCGACAGGTGGGAAGCTTGCGGGTCCTGCGTTTGCCTACTACTTTAGAGAGCTAATCAAGCTCTACCCTGATACCCCGCGTACCTTTGAACGCCCTGAGGGGGTGAAGCGTGGAACCTATGAGGGGCGAAGTGAACTCTACACCACCCAATCTCCACTCCCCACCAACACCACCGCACCGATCGAAGACCATACGAGTGTGGCAGAGGATGCTTTTGCACGGATGCTTGCCCTTGATGCCTCCTATGAAGCGGAGGATGTCGATCCTGAGGAGGAGAGTGACTTGGCTCCCACACTCAAGATCGATGAGGAGCCTCTCACCCCAGAACAGAAGCAAAAACAAGAAGAGGATGCCCTCCACCCCGAACGCAATGTCCCCAAACGACCCGTATCCAACGATAGTGGCACACTCTTCTAAAGGATCTCTATAGATAGCTTCACCTCTGAAATCGTCTTCATTACGATCGTGAGTCTGGTGCTACTCTCAATGGTCTTCTATGCTACCACCCTATGGGTCTACTTCACCTTCTTTAAGCCCTCACAAAGTAAGCAACTCTTCTCTTCCAAAGGCTAGTCATTGCCTGCGAGGACACACGCAGTATTCTCATCTTCTAGCACCGAGATATCCGCCTCATCCTCTAGCTCAATATCGGAGAGGAGTACCTCGGCACACGGGGTATCATCTGCTTCGATATCTCCTGCCTCTCTATCATACTGCTTACAGGTGAGTGGCTCACTAGGCGTATCAAAAATAATATCTTCTGCAATATCACGATCACGAAACTCATCTGCAAAGAGGGCACACGCAGAGGATTTGGTCTGGTGGATAATCAAAATATGATCTTTTTGCTTGAGTTGTTCGTTGATTGGGAGGCTAGAGCCACTCTCGCTCTCACAGCCTGTAGCGAGTAGTCCCCCCAAGAGGAGGAGCGATAGGGTTAGATTGTTTTTCATAGATTTCCTTGATAAATTTTTTCAAAGAGAAGTATAGAGTAGAGTTATTGATAGTGAGGTTAAAGAGGCTACGCCTCTTTGGAGGGGTGAAAGTAGCTATAGCCCCACGCCCCAAGACTTAGCAGAAGATAGAGTATCAGGATAAAGAGGAGCTGGAGAGGTTGGGTCTGGAACTCATAGTACAAAATCATCCCTGTCCCTAGCAGTAGCCCCCCCATCGCAAGGAGGGTGAGGAGGGTGGAGGCATGGGTCTTGGCTCGGATGGTGAAGTTGGCAATCGCCATGAGAAGGGAGACGAGTAGAAAGGTGATACTCCCAAACTCCAAGATGAGCCGTAGCCCACCAATCAGTAGCAGAAGTGATGCGATAGTTGCCATACTAAGGATAGCGTAGGTGGGGATCCCTGCGTTGCGGTGGGCGAGTTGTGAGGGGAGGTAGCCATCCTCTGCGATGCGTGCCATCTGACGCGATGAGCCAAACATCGTCCCGTTTATCGCAGATGCGGTAGCCAGTATCGCCCCGCCGATGACGAGGTTTTGTCCCCAAACGCCCATAATATCTCGCATCCCACTGGCAAGGGCGTACTCTTTGTTGTCGATGAGTGCTTGGGCAGGAATGCTAAGCACCACCCCTAGGGCAATAATGAAGTAGATAAGTGCAACGATAATCAATGCCGTATAGATCGATCGTGGGATATTTTGGTGTGGGTGTTCCATCTCATTGACCGCATTGATAACCAGCTGAAACCCCTCATAGGCGACAAAGGTCACAGAGGAGACGATCAGGATATCAAAGGTGCTACTGTGTTGAAAATCCTCTACAAGTATCTGGCTAAACCCTGTGAGGTGATCAGATCCATGGTAGATGAGTACCACAGAGATAAGCAGTAAGATCAAGAGTTTGCTATAGACCAGCAGATCCTCAAGCTTCCCCATTCCTTTGACACTCCAGAGGTTGATCGCGGTAAAGAGCCAGATAATCGCTATCGCCACTCCCTTACGGAGGAGTTCACTCTCTGCTTGCTCAAAGCCACTAATACTATAGGCGGAGAAGGTGTAGGCGTAGAGGGCAAGTGTAGAGATGTACCCAAAGATCGTATACCACCCAATGAGTGAGGAGGCGAGAGCGGAGTGGGGGTAGGTGCGTCGAAAGAAGGCGTAGGTTGCCCCCTCATCTTGGTAGTAGATCCCCAGTTTGACATAGGAGTAGGCAGCAAAAAAAGCCAACACCGCACCCAGAGCAATGGCAAAGGGGGCGAGTGATCCGACAATAGAGACAGAGATACCAAGAATGGTAAAGATGCCACCGCCGACCATACCACCTACCGCAATGGCGATAAGCTCTTTGTAGCCTAGATTTTTGGACATGGGATAATCCTTAGAAGAGTTTGTACTATTGTACTATTTATTGGATAGAGAGAAGGTTTCATAGGGGGTAAAGTGAGACCTCTCAGGCAGGTGCCTGAGAGGAGGGGGTTAACAAGAGTAAGTAGATTGGAATTCAAATGCTGTTGGTCTTCCTTCATCTGGCCATACTTGTCTCTCAAATTGGTAGTGTTGGTAGGTGTCAATGAACTCATCCGTAAATACTGGTTTAAGGAAATCATTGTCTGCAATAAGCCCTTCAAGTGCTTCTCTAAGTGTATGAGGCATTTGAGGAATGTTCTTCTCTCTAATCTCATCAAGTGAAAGCTCAAACAAGTCTTCGTTCATTGGTCCTACTGGGATATCTTTGTTTTTGATACCATCAAGTCCAGCCATCATAAGGACTGCAAAACAGAGGTAAGGACATGCTGAAGAGTCTGGGAATCTAGTCTCAATTCTTGTAGCCATCTCACCTGCACCATAAGGGATACGACATGCAGCTGAACGGTTTTGGCTAGAGTAAGTCAAGATGCTTGGTGCTTCAAATCCTGGAATAAGTCTTTTGTAAGAGTTTGTACTTGGGTTTGTAAAGGCAGCAACAGCGTGAGCGTGTCTAAAGATACCACCAAGGTAGTTTAATGCTGTATCAGAAAGGTTTGCATACGCTCCCTCTTTGTAGAAAAGGTTTTTACCATCTTTCCAGATTGATTGGTGTACATGCATACCGTTACCATTGTCACCATAAAGTGGCTTAGGCATAAATGTTGCAGATTTACCATTGAGGTGTGCTACCATTTTAACAACATATTTATACTTTTGTACATTATCTGCGGCTTCAATCATATCACCAAATTTGATACCAATCTCACCTTGTGCCTGTGCTACTTCGTGGTGTCCAAGCATAACGGTCAATCCTACCTCTTCAAGAAGCAACATCATCTCAGCTCTAAGATCTACCATAGTATCAATTGGCATTGTTGGGAAGTATCCACCTTTTGTTCTTGGTCTGTGTCCCATATTTCCTATATCATTATAAGAAGTTGCATCGTTCCACGCACCCTCTTCAGAGTCAACTCTGTAACCAGATTGGTTAATACCCTCCCAGATTTGAACATCATCAAAGATAAAGAACTCATTCTCTGGACCAAAGTATGCTTCATCACCAATGTTTTGTGCTTCCATATGCTCTAAAGTCTTTTTAGCAATAGATCGTGGACATTTAGCATAAAGCTCATTTTTGTAGATATCGTAAACATCACAAATAACAATGACTGTACTGTCTGCGGTAAAAGGATCAAGGAAAGTAGTTGGAACATCTGGCTTAAGAATCATATCTGATTCATTAATTGGTTGCCATGCGTCAATGGAAGATCCATCAAATGGGAGACCACCTTCAAGTTGCTCTGCGGTAACCGCACTCATTCTATATGAGATATGGTGCCATGCACCTTTAATATCTGTGAATCTAAAGTCTACAAACTCTACTTCATTCTCTTCACAGTACTTGAAAAACTCATCTGTATTGTTAACAAATTTACCCATTTCTTCTCCTAAGTTTTGAAATATCATACCATTGTACCCATAAATTGGTGAGAATGGAAAGTTCTTATGACTAAAAAGTCATCAATTGACGCTCTTTTTGCTTAAAAGTAACAGCTTGGGTGTAACCCACTCCTTTGGCAAGTGCTATCGCCTCAGAGTAGCCAAATCCCACCTGTGAGATACTGTGTGCATCCGAGCCAAAAGTGATGGGGATACCATAGGCATATGCCTCCTCTAGGAGTGGTTGAGAGGGGTAGAGTTCCCTAATGGGTTTGCGTAGTCCTGCCCCATTGATCTCTAGTGGCATACCACTCTTTTTGATCGCACGCAGAGCCTCTTTGGCTAAGAGTCGTATATCTTTTGATGGCAGGAACTTAAAGACCTTGATGAGGTCAAAGTGTCCGACGATATTAAACTTTCCATACTTTGCCATCGCTTCAATTGCTTCAAAGTACGCACGCCATATCTCATCGATATTGCGACTCTTCCACTCCCCAATAAACTCAGGGTTGTCAAAGCTCCACTTATCCAAGAAGTGTACTGAGCCGATAAGATAGTCGACAGGTGCCTCTAGTACCCGTCTATCGATATGCCCCTCAAGGTAATCGACCTCATACCCTAGCCGAATATCAATCTGCTCTTGATAGCTCTGCTTGGCAGCTAAGACCTCCTGCTCATACCCCTTCATCTCCTCAAATTTGAGTCGATAGTGGGGGTCAAAGTCCATGGGAGCATGCTCTGAGAAGCCATAGATATCAATCCCTAGCTCAATGGCTCGTTGGATATATTCATCGATAGTCCCCTCAGCGTGGTGACAGCGTGTAGTGTGGTTATGTAGGTCTATGCGTGTGGTTTTCATGGGGGTGATTTTAGCATAATTTGGATAGAATAAGCCTCAAAAATATTGAGCATTAGGCAAATTATGGCAAATCAATCAAAAGTAGAACTCTTAGCACCCGCGGGTAATCTTGAGAAGTTAAAAGTCGCATTCAACTATGGTGCTGACGCGGTCTATGGGAGTACCAGTACCTTCTCATTGCGGATTCGTTCGGGCAAGGAGTTTGATATGGACGCTTATGCGGAGGGGATTGCGTATGCTCATGCACGAGAGAAAAAGGTCTATGCCACGGTCAACTCCTTCCCCTTTAACTCACAGATGAAGCTCTATGAGAACCATATCGCCAAGATCGCAGCACTAAAGCCTGATGCACTCATCGTCTCTAGTCCAGGGGTTGTCAAGATTGCCCACCGTATTGCACCCGATATCCCTATCCACCTCTCGACCCAAGCCAATGTGATGAATGCGATGGATGCAGAGGTCTACTACGATCTTGGTGTGAAGCGTATTATTGTGGCACGAGAGATTAGCCTTAAAGATTGTGAAGCGATTAAGTCACACCTCCCTGATCTGGAGTTAGAGGTCTTTGTCCATGGGAGTATGTGCTTTGCCTACTCTGGGCGGTGCTTGGTCTCTGCCTTGCAGACGGGACGCGTCCCCAACCGTGGGAGCTGTGCGAATGATTGCCGTTTCCCGTATGAGATCTATGCCCACAACCCTGAGAGTGGGACGACTTTCCGCCTCGATGAGGAGGAGGGGGTAGGTACCTATATCATGAATGCCAAAGATATGAATATGGCATCGCATATTGATGAGATTTTAAAGAGTGGGGTGATAGACTCCCTCAAGATAGAGGGGCGTACCAAATCACCCTACTACGCAGGGGTCGTCACCAAAGCCTACCGTCATGCGATTGATGACTTCTATGCAGAGGATTTTGATGCCAAACGCTACCAACGAGAGCTTCACACCACACAAAACCGTGGTTTTACCGATGCCTATCTCACTTCGCGTCCGTTTGATAAAAACGACACCGAGTCCCATGGCTTCTCTATCCAGTATGGGACACACCAAGTCGCGGGGCTAGTGAGTGAAGATGGACTCAGCTGGAAGTGCAAAGATAAGAGCTGTGTAGGGGATGCGGTGGAGATCGTCCTCCCTATCGGGGCTACGGTGGAGCTAGTAGACAATGAGATAGGGAAGATCGATGAGATAGCAGGGCAGTACTGGCTTACTTTCAAGAAGCTTCTCACCACTGAGGGTAAGGAGCTTCCGTGTGTCCATAGTGGCAATGTCAATGCGATCGCACTCCCGACACAACTCCCAAGCTATACGATTTTGCGTCGTAAGATTGCAGAGGCGTTGGAGAAGAAGGGGTTGAGAGGTGACTCAACACCCATGAAGTTAGAACAAGAAACTAAATAACCAAAAGGAAAGAAATGAAATTTGTATCGATTGTAATGGGGAGTAAAAGTGATTATGGTATCGTCAAAGAGTGTGCAACGACTCTAGAGAAGTTTGGTGTACCCTACGAACTGATCATCTCTTCAGCCCACCGAAGCCCAGAGCGTACCAAGAGCTACATCAAAGAGGCAGAAGCCAAAGGGGCACAAGTCTTTATCGCAGCAGCAGGGATGGCAGCTCACCTCGCAGGTGCTTTGGCAGCAAGTACAACCAAACCGATCCTTGGTATCCCTATGGAGAGTGGTCCACTTAAAGGGGAAGATGCCCTACTCAGTACGGTGATGATGCCCGCAGGTATGCCCGTAGGGACACTCGCCATCGGTAAAGCAGGAGCAGTCAACGCCGCGTACCTCGCCATCCAAATCATGGCACTCACCGATGATGAACTCAAAGTCAAACTCCAAGAAGATAGAGTTAGCAAAGCCAAAAAAGTAGAGCTAGACTCTAGTGAAATAGAGACGATACTCTAAAAAAGCATAGAGTGAATAAAACAAAGGTAACCCATGGAACTCCAACTAAAAAACATCGGAATGATTAAAGAAGCCAATGTCAAGATAGATGGTTTGACGGTTATTGCTGGGGAGAATGATACTGGGAAGAGTACAGTTGCTAAAGTTTTATATCACTCTTTAGAAAATAAAAAAAGTAGCACTAATATAGAAAAAGAGTTTCATTTTCCTCTTATATTTCCTGAAATGCTTCAATTAGCTGACACGGAAGGAAGTAGCTTTAGTGTAATTCCATCTTATGAGAGTGAAGAGATTTCAAGCTATCAACCAATTTTTATTGAGACACCATTAATTTGGCTTTTTACAGATTTCTTTAGAGATGTTGCCTTAATAGAGTCTCAAAGAAGTATTAAAATAGATTATCCAAAATTTATGAAAGATTTAAATTTTAAACTATTCCTTAAAAATGCTTCTAGTGGTTTAGATATTAACGATAGAATGACTACTTTAATGGGTGGTGAATTTAAAAAAGATGAGATGGGAAAATACTTTTTTGAAAAAAGAAAACAAAGAATAGAGTTAGAATATACTGCTACAGGAATAAAATACTTAGGTATCTTTCAAGTTTTATCTCAAAATAACTACTTAAATCAAAAGAGTGTTTTAATCTTAGATGAACCAGAAGTTCATCTTCACCCAAAATGGCAACTAGAAATGGCTAAAGTCATTGTTGAACTCGTGAAAAATGGTGTGAAAGTAGTTGTGAATTCTCATAGTCCTTATATGATAGAGGCTCTTAAAAGATATTCTGAAGTAGAAGAGATAGAAAAGAAAACTAATTTTTATTTAGCTGAAGATGGGTATATTAAGCAGATAGAGAATAGTAATTCTTTAACATTAGAAAAAATTTTTGAAAAGTTATCCGAACCTTTTGATATATTTGAAGAGATGGATAGTAAAAGATTACAAAATGGCTGATGCTTCATCTATTTTTTTATCAAAATTTAAATCTTCTAGTTCTACTTTAAAAGAAGTTAGTTTTGATAAAGATAATAAAGTATATTTATGTAACGATGAAATACAAAAGGCTTATGATTTTGATGAAATCTATACTAATGATATTGAATTTTTTACCCACGAATATACAAAACACTTTTACAAGGAATTAAAATGCTAACATTTAGCGAACTACTACTAAAACTACAACAATTTTGGGCGGAGCAGGGGTGTAATATTGTACAGCCTTATGATATTCCATCAGGTGCGGGTACATTTCACCCTGCTACACTTCTACGAAGTCTTGACTCCAAGCCGTGGTCTGCTGCGTATGTGGCACCCTCTCGTCGTCCTACCGATGGGCGGTATGGGGAGAACCCTAACCGTTTGGGGGCATACTATCAGTTTCAAGCTCTGATTAAACCAAGTCCTGACAATATTCAAGAGCTTTACTTGAAGTCATTGGAGTACTTGGGGCTTAACCTGCAAGAGCATGACATTCGTTTTGTAGAGGACAACTGGGAGTCACCAACGCTTGGTGCGTGGGGGCTTGGCTGGGAAGTGTGGCTTGATGGTATGGAAGTGACTCAATTTACCTATTTTCAACAAGTTGGCGGTATTGCGTGTGACCCAGTAGCCGTAGAGATTACCTACGGTACAGAGCGTTTGGCAATGTACTTGCAAGGGGTGGACTCGGTTTATGACCTTGTGTGGAATAAAATGGGTGACACAGTTACAACCTATGGTGATGTACACAAAGAGACAGAGTATGAGTTCTCTAAATACCACTTTGAAGTAGCCAATGTGGAGAACCTCTTTCAGCACTTTGAAGATGCCTCCAATGAGTGTAAAGTGTGTCTAGAAAAAGGACTTCCTCTTCCAGCGTATGACCAGTGTATGGTGGCATCACACGCTTTTAATGTGCTTGATGCTAGAAAAGCCATCTCTCAAGCACAACGCCAAAACTACATCCTCAAGGTACGAGAACTCTCTATTGGGTGTGCCAAACTCTATAAAGCACAAGAGGATGAGCGAAATGAGAGGGTCAAAGGTTAGATGCGACTTCAAGAGGTATATGCGTTTTTAGATCAGTTGAGTGCGTTTGAGCTTCAAGAGAAGTGGGACAACTCAGGGTTGATTGTTGGGGAGATGGGGCGTGAGGTCTCACAGATTGTACTCTCGATTGATCTTGATAGTGAGATGATTGAGGAGGCCAAAGAGGGGACACTCTTTGTCGTTCATCACCCTTTGATCTTTGGGAAGTTGACACAGTTAGACTTTGCGAAGTACCCTGCCAATCTCATCGAGCAGATGATACGCAAAGGGCAGTCATGTATCGCACTCCATACCAACTTTGATAAGACCCATCTCAACCGCTATGTCTTTGAGCAGGTGTTGGGGTTTGAGGTGGCGTATCAAGAGGGGTTTGTCTGTGTGGCAAAAGGTGTGTGGCACTACCACAGCCTCCTCAAGCACCTCAAGGCACGACTCAACCTCCCGACCCTTAAAGTCGTAGGCAAAAAAGAGCAGATCACCTCTATCGCACTCTGTACGGGTGCGGGTGCCTCTTTGATGGATGAGATCGATGCGGAGTGCTTCTTGACGGGGGATATTAAGTATCACGATGCGATGAAAGCGATGAGTGAAAATTTGATGATGGTCGATATCGGTCACTATGAGAGTGAACACTATTTTTCTCAAATTCTCTTAGAAGAGTTGAAAGTTTTACCTCTTTTGGCTATAATTTCAAATTCAAAAAACCCATTTCATATTGAAACAGTGTAGAGGGTATCTACAATCGTATTTGGCACATTCACCTAACCCCCTGTTAGGGCTACTGTTGAGCCGATACAGCACCCCACCCCAAAAGGACAGAGATTGAACACACACCTAAAAGAGCTTATTGAGATTGCAAAGAATGATCAGGCAATCGATAGCTATACACCACAACTCAAAGCAGCAGACAAGAGAGTAGCCAAAGCGAAAAAGAAGATCGATATGGCACAGAGCGAGTTTGATCACTTGACAAAAGATATTACGGATAATGAGGAGCGTGTCAAAGCCTTTGAAGAGCAGTTGACACTACTCAATGAACAGCTAAGCTCTAACGCTAAGAAGCTCAAAGAGATCAGTACAGAAAAAGAGATGAAAGCCCTCTCATTAGAAGAGGATATCGCTAAAGAGAAGATGAGTTTTGCCAATGAAGAGATCGAAAGACTTCAAGGGATCAATGAGACAAAAAAAGCACTCCTTGAAGAGGTGAGTGCGAAGGTTAAAGAGGCATCAGAAAACTTCGATAGCGTCAACCAAGCCGTTGGTGTAGAGAGAGCTGAGATCGAAAAAGAGAAGGGTAAACTCTTTGTTAAGCGTGAAGAGTTGAGCCGAAACCTTGAGCAGAAGGTCTTCTCCTTTTATGAAAAGATTCGTATCTGGGCAGGTAATACCGCGGTAGTACCTGTGAAGAAACAAGCGTGTTATGGGTGCTATATGAAGCTCAATGATAAGACCTACTCTGAGGTGATTCGTGGAAGTGAGATCATTAACTGTCCTCACTGTGGTCGTATCCTCTATATCGAAAGTGTTTCACAAGAGGGGTAGTCTCCTTTGTGAAGCGAATGTGATTGTTGATGACTAGGGAGCGATGGTTTTTTTGGCTCTATAGTCTCCTGCTTGGGGTCGTCTATCTTCTGACGCTCCCCTTGGTACTGCTCCTCTCTTTGAAATCCAAATATAAAGATGCCATACCTGCACGATTTGCTTTGTGGAGAAATCCACCACTCCCCTCTGGTGGTATCTGGTTTCATGCCTGTAGTTTTGGTGAGGTCAAAGCGATTGCTCCACTGGTAGAGGCGTTGCCTCACTCTGCCCTACGCATCACAGCTACAACCAATACAGGCTTTGATGCGAGTGGAGCCTATACCAAAGCTCACCGATTTTTACCCTTTGAGCCTCTACTCTTTGTCTGGATACGCCCCCAGAAGGCACTGGTGGTAATGGAGGCGGAGTTTTGGTATCTGCTCTTTGTTTTGGCACAAAAGCGTGGAGCCAAGACACTCCTAATCAATGCCCGTATGAGTGATCGCTCCTATCCACGCTATCTCAAAATCGCATGGCTCTATCGGGAGATCTTTAAGCATATTGATGAGGTCTATGCCCAAACAGAGCTTGATGCCAAGCGACTCATCACACTCGGAGCCAAGCAGGTGAGGGTGACGGGCAATATCAAGCTCTCTCAGCTCCCTGCTCCGACAAAATCCCTCACAAAACCCACAGGAGTACTCATCTGTGGAGCGAGTACGCATGAGGGGGAGGAGGGGGTGATCCTAGAGGCATTTTTGGCACTCAAGCGGGACGATGAGACCGCACGACTCCTTGTGGTACCGCGTCACCCCGAACGCTTTGATCGTGTCGCACAGCAAGTCGAGGCATTTGCCACCCAAGCGGGTCTCTCATGGCATCGCTACTCTCAGCGTGAAGCACTCGATAGTGATATCGTTGTGGTTGATAGACTCGGAGAGCTGATCAACCTCTACGCGGTGAGTGATATTGTGATTTTGGGTGGGGCGTTTGAGCCTATTGGTGGACATAACGCAGCTGAGGCGGCACAGTTTGGATGCAAGATACTCTCAGGAAAGCACTATTTCAACCAAAGAGATATCTTCTTGGCGATTGAGGGGATTGCGATTGTTGAAGCTTCAAATCTGAGCAGACGCTTATCTCAGCACCATCTATTGAAAGCAACCAAGATTAAATATCAAACCGATATTACCCCAATAGTAGAGAGTCTACGCGATACGCTTTAGCCTTTGTATGAGGGTATCGTCTTATTTAGTAAAAAAGGAAACACTATGGCTACAGATAAAGCATATAAAATATTAGCACACCAAGAGGAGATCTCTAACAAAAAAGCCAAAGATCTAATCGATCGAGGATTGGTCTTTGTCGGAGATAAGCGGGTGAAAATCGCCCGAGCAGATATCTCAACACAGACACTTTTTCGTATCGAGTACCCCTCTGAGATTAAGGTACTCTTTGAGGATGATGATATCATCGCAGTCAATAAACCCGCACAGATCGATGCCTATGAGATACAAGATGCAATGGAGGGGGCAGAGCTACTGCATCGTCTCGACCGAGACACCTCAGGGGTACTTCTCCTCGGTAAAAACCGCCCCTTTATTGAGCGTGCGATCAAAGAGTTCAAAAACCGACGCGTCAAAAAACGCTATGTGGCGTGGGTCGAGGGGGTGGTCTATGAGAGTATGGAGATTGATGAGCCGATCTTGACCATCAAAAAGGGCAAAGCCTTCTCAAAAATTGATCCCCTGCGTGGTAAAAAGGCCTTTACTAAGGTGACACCTGAGGAGATACAAGGGAAGAAGTCGAAGGTGAAGATCGAGATTACTACAGGACGCACCCACCAAATCCGTGTGCATCTTGCCCATATGGGCTATCCTATTGTAGGGGATGAGCAGTATGGTTCTCGTACACAAGCCAAACATATGCTACTCCATGCAGCACAGATCTCTCTGTTGGGCTACTCATTTGAGGCGAAGGAGCCTAAAGCGATTGCCCGTTATAAGTAGAGTTGTAACAAATCTTAGATAAAATCCCTAAGATTATTATACTAGTATAGAGGTAAAAATGTTTGATACTTTAACAGATAGTTTTAAGAGTGCTATTGGGAAAATTCGTTTCCATGATGATGATAAAGCACTCAAAAAAGCGACAACAGAACTCAAAAAATCACTACTTAAAGCAGATGTCCACCACAAAGTAGTCAAAGAGTTGATTAAGGCGGTGGAGAGTGATACCAAACAGAATGGAATCGGTAAAGATCAGTTCCTTGTGGCACTCCAAAAAGAGCTTACCAATATCCTTACGGTAGAGGGTGCGGCAAAAGGGTTTACTTTTGCCTCTAAGCCTCCTACTGTGGTCTTGATGATTGGGCTTCAAGGATCAGGTAAGACCACGACGACAGGAAAACTTGCCTACTTCCTCAAAGAGCAGAAGAAGAAAAAGGTACTTATCATCGCTGCTGACCTCCAGCGACTTGCAGCGGTAGAGCAACTTAAGCAGATTACCGCAGGAATCGAGGTGGACTTAGTCGCCGATGAGGGGGCAACCCCTACGCAGATTGTCAAAGAGGGACTTAAGAAGGCAGAGCGTGAGTTGTATGATGTCGTCCTAATCGATACGGCGGGTCGTTTGGCGATTGATGAGGAGCTGATGGATGAATTAGCTGAGGTCAAAAAGGTCGCCAACCCTGATGAACTCTTCTATGTGGCTGATGCGATGACGGGACAAGATGCCGTACGCACCGCACAGACCTTCAAAGAGAAGATTGGTATCACAGGGGTGGTACTCTCGAAGTTTGATGGGGACTCCAAAGGGGGTGTGGCACTAGGCTTGACCCAACAGGTGGGTGTCCCACTTCGCTTTATTGGTGCGGGTGAGAAGATGCCTGACCTTGAGCAGTTTATCGCCGATAGAATCGTGAGCCGTCTGATGGGTGCGGGGGATGTCGAATCACTCGCAGAGAAAGCTGCTGCGGCTATCGACCCCAAAGAGGCGAAGCGAATGACCCAAAAGATCAAGAAGGGGCAGTTTAACTTCAATGACTTCCTTGCTCAGATGGAGCAGATGAAGAAGCTAGGGAGTATGAAGTCGATTATGGGGATGATCCCTGGTATGGGCAATATGGCAAAACAGCTTGGGGATATGGATCTGGAGAACTCCTCTGAGATCAAGATGATTAAAGCGATGGTCTCCTCTATGACCCCCAAAGAGCGTGAGAACCCCGATCTACTCAACAACACCCGTAAACGACGACTGGCCAAAGGGGCAGGACTCGAACAGATGCAGGTCAATCGTGTACTCAAACAGTTTAAGAGTGCAGCCAAGATGGCAAAGCAGATGTCAGGTAAAGGGGGTAAGAAGAAGATGGAAGATATGCTCGCACAGATGCAAGGAGGCGGTGGAGGCTTCCCTGGTGTGCGTCGCTAGGCTTGCACCTACAAGATCTCATGGAGTCTATTGGCATCTTGCATCCAATGATTGAGCTCCTTCCACTTCTCTTGCTCAATCATTGTTTGACACTTTTTAAGCTCAGACTGGAAACTCTCCATCGCCTCAAGTAGGTTGTGTTTATTTTGTCTGAAGATATCCTCCCACATATTGGGTGAAGATTTGGCGATACGGCTCATATCTCTAAACCCCCCACCTGCGAGGTTGATGATACTCTCTGCTGCCTCTTGACTCATCACCGTATTGGCAAGGGCGTAGCTGAGTGCATGGGGCATATGGGAGATAAATGCTGCGTGTCTATCATGCTCCACCGCATCCATAAAAACCAGTTTCATTCCAATACGCTCAAAAAGCTCTTTGGCCACTGTTTGCTGGTAGGTACCACTCTTTTGTATATCACACAATACAACAACCTTCTCTTGGTATAGATGGCTAACCGCGGAAGAGGGACCAAACTTCTCTGTCCCTGTCATGGGGTGTGCGGTGACAAAGTTGGCTCTGATAGCAGGGGGAATACTCTGTGAGATCTTCTCCTTGGTACTCCCTAGGTCTATGACAGTGGTCTTGGGATCAAGGGTGCCAAATGCGTTGGAGATAGCGATAATCCCATCGACGGGGATAGTGAGGATGATAATATCACACTGGCTAATCTCCTCTAAATTATTGGCAATGGTGTCCACAATCCCGAGGTCAAGAGCCTCCTTTTCATGGGTGTGATTGTGGTCAAGACCGACAAAATAGTACGCTGTGCTACTCTGTTGGAGTGCGAGACTAAGAGAGCCTCCCATAAGCCCAAGACCGATAATACCTATTTTTGTTGTTGACATCGTTTCCCTTTTTCCACTTATGAACCTCTTATTGAAAAGAGGATAAAATATATCCCAAATTATATCAAGGTTAGGTTTGAAAATGATAAAGAAAATCATACTCTCATGGATAGTATTAAGTGCCTTACTCCTCGCACAGAAGATAACACAGATCAAGTTTGAAGGCTTAGCACACCTCTCTAGAGACGCTGCCTTAGAGGTGGCTTCCCTTCGGGTTGGGGAGGAGATGGATATCGCCAAGATAGACCAATCGATTAAAAACTTCTTTAAGCAGGGGTACTTTAAAGATGTGTGGGTCGATAGAGATGGAGGTAGACTCACCTATCACTTCAAAGAGAAGGTCGCTATTGCCCATGTCCAGATCAAAGGGTATGGCTCAGGAGATGATGGTAAAAAACTACTTCAGAGTGTGGGACTTAAAAAGGGAGATCTCTATGATGAGGTACGCATCAAGCAGGTCAAGCGATCACTAATCGCACGCCTTGAGAGCAAAGGGAACTACGACTCTGTCGTCGAGGTGACCACAACACCTGTAGGGAAGGGTGCCGTCTCTGTAATCTTTGAGGTTAACAAAGGTGAGAAGATCAAGATTAAAAAGCTCAACTTTATTGGGGCTTCGGCACTAAGTAAGAGTGAACTTGAGATGAACCTTGCAAACCAAGAGGAGGATATCTTGGGGTGGTTGCCATTTTTACATAGTGGAGATGTCAAGGTTGATCAGCTAGAGTATGATGCCTTTAGAGTCAAAGATACCTATATGAAACATGGGTACCTTGATGCCAAAGTGAGCAAGCCATTGATGCGTGTAGACTATAGTGCCTACACCGCAGAGATTGACTATCAGGTGAGTGAAGGGGTACAGTACCGTGTCGGAGATGTGACCTTGGTTCAGAAGGTAGAGGGGTTGAGTAGTGCTGAGCTACTCGCCGAGCTCTCACTCAAAAAGGGCTACATCTTCAATATCACCCGTATGCGTAAAGATATGGAGCTACTCAAAGCTGCCGTAGGGGATCTTGGGTATGCCTATGCACGCGTCGCACCGCGTATGCAAAAAGATGCCCAACGCAAAGTGATCAACCTTCAGTATGTGATTGAGGAGGGGGTGCCTGTCATTGTCAATGATGTTCTTATCTCAGGGAATGATACCACCAAAGATAGAGTAATCCGACGCTATATCTACCTCGCTCCAGGTGATCGCTTTAGTGCGACTGACCTGAAGGACTCTAAGAGTGCATTGGGTCGTACAGGGTTCTTTGAGCATGTTGAGATCAAGAGTCAAAAGGTCTCACACGACAAGATCAATCTCCTTGTCAAAGTCAAAGAGGCTTCAACAGGTACCATCTCTGCGGGGGGAGGGTATGGAAGCTATGAGGGGTTGATGGTCAACGCCTCTATCTCAGACAAAAATGTCCTTGGATCGGGGATCAATAGTACTGTAGGGTTTGAACTCTCTAAGATCTCAAAAAGCTATAATGTCTCATTTACCAATCCTAAGGTGTGGGATAGTATGTATAGTTTGAGTATGAACCTCTATAAAAAAGAGTATGAATACTACAACTATACCCAAGATCAACTCGGAGGCTCCATCATCTTGGGTCGTGAGTTCTTGAGACACTTCCGTGCCTCTATTGGGGTAGGGTATGTGGATAATGAGTCCGAGGAGAATGGTGATGGTGTCGTCTCTACCGATGGAAATATCACCTTTGTTGATACTTATGGTTTCTATAATGATAAGTATGAGAAGAGTTCACTCTTTTTGAACTTCTCGTATGACAATACTGATGACTACTATGTCCCACGAGAGGGGATGATCGCTAAGCTCAATTTTGAGTTTGCGAGCCTTGATGGTAGTGACTACAATGCAAGTGCAGGGAGTGGTGAAGAGGATGGGTATGGTAGCTTTGTCAAAACCAAAGCACAGTATGGTATCTACTATGGTCTTAATGATCAGATAGACTATGACCTTATCTTGCGTTTTAAAGCCAGAGCCACACTCATTAGTAGTGGAGATAAGGAGAAGCTTCCTATTGGGGAGAAACTCTATATGGGTGGGATCGGTTCAGTCAGAGGGTTTGATCCCTACTCACTTAGTCCACTCAGTGACCCCTCTAACCCTAGTAGCCGTATCGGGGGTAAGAAGCGTGCTTCTGCTACCTTTGAGGCGAGTATCCCCTTCTCTGAAGCAGCTAAGATGCGTCTCGCCTTCTTCTATGACTACGGTATGATTGGTGAGGATAGCTTCAATGAGATCGAACGCTCTTCTGCAGGTGCGGTGATAGAGTGGCAGTCTGGATTTGGACCTATCAACCTTGTCTTTGCTAAGGCGATCGATCCAGAAGATGGAGACAGAACCTCTACTTTTGAGTTCTCAATGGGGACAAAGTTTTAGGTAGTTGGGAGGAGAGGAGAGCGATTTGGCTCTGCCTCTCTAGAAGTGAAGATGAAGCGATAGCATCGCTTCAGATAGATAAAAGTAGTCACACGCTCCGTAGAGTGGAGGCTACTCCTCCTCTTGTAGTTTATCAAACTTAAATTTAAGCTCTTCCGCATTCTCGACATTATTGGGGTCTGAGACGATACAGTCTACAGGACACACTGCAATACACTGAGGCTCATCAAAGTGACCTACGCACTCTGTACAGCGATCTGTATCGATAAGATAGATTGGATCGTTCTCTTCGATCGCCTCATTGGGACACTCTTCTCTACACGCATCACACGCGATGCACTCATCCGTTATTAAAAGGGCCATTGTTACCTCTGTATTAATTATTTACTAGGAGTTATAACCCAAGAAAGCTTATGCTTTCGTTAAAAACTCCCTTTATTGCCTCTTATCCGATCTTTTTGGGAAAACAGAAACGGTACCCGCGTCTTCGGACAGTTTCAATGGTGGTGATGTCTAAGGGTTTATCCATCTTCTGGCGAATCTGATTGATAGCTACTTCGATGACATTGGGGGTGACAAGCTCAGGCTCTTCCCAGATCGCATCAAGGAGTTGCTCTTTGGAGACGATCTGGTCATTGTGCATTGCAAGGTGCGTTAAGACCTCAAAAGGCTTCCCTTTAAGCTCTATCTCGTTGCCTTGATAGATGATCTTCTCCTCTTCAGGATTGATGATAAGGTCTTCAATCTCGATGATATTTGAGGCACCAAAACGAAGCTTCGCCTCAATACGAACCAACAGAATCTCATGATCAAGAGGTTTGCGAATAAAGTCATCTGCTCCCGATTTGAGAGCCTCTATCTCATGCTCTTTATCTTGACGCTCTGAGAGTACAATAACGGAGGTCTTGTGTGCCTCTTTTTTGATGTCATTGATGAGTGTAGCGTTACTATTTTGAGTCTCGCCCCATCCAAGGAGTACTAGGTCGTAGTTGCGTATATCAAGGTAGTATTTGGCATCGCTGAGATTCTCTGCGATATCACACTGGTAACTATTCTCTGAAAGCAGTTGTGAAAGTGTCTTACCAAGTGCTACTTCATCTTCTATAATTAATACTCTCATAAGTGACCTTTAATTTAAGTTGTTTTTAAATTATAACATAAAAAAGAGGTAACTGAAAGTTTTTTTAAAATTCCCAATGCTCACTTAGTGAAACAGCACACTGGGGTAGAATGTCGGGTTTTGTGAGTTTGAGGGAGAGTGTTTTGAGTTGGGGGTAGGTATGGTGTAGGCGGGTTTTAAGCCCCAAAAGAGCCTCTTCAAGTAGCGCATAGCGTGCCTGATGAAGCTCCTCTTGAATGGAGGTCACGATATCTGCATAGTTGACAAACGCCTCGGGGGTATAGTCATAACAGCTCTCTAAATCGACAATGATGCGTTGGGGTGTGGTACGCTCAAAATCAAGAAGACCGATAATCACCTCAAAGGTGAGGGCTTGGATATGAATCGTCATACTAGACCCGCCCCTCCTCTTTATTGAAGAGTCGGACGATATTGGGTGTATGTTTATAGAAGATAATAATCGCAATGATCCAGATCGGAGCGTGTGAGCCAATCCCCTCAACCTCAGGGTAGAGTAGATAGGAAGCGATAATAAAGGCGATGAGTCCAATGAGTGAGGAGAGTGAGGAGATCTTGAGTCCTTTGCTCGCCCCTAGCCAGACACCAATCGCAATAAGTGCAGGGATAGGCATCATAATCAAAAAGACTCCAAAGCCTGTAGCCACCCCTTTGCCCCCCTCAAAGAAGAGAAACGCAGAGAAACAGTGACCAATAACAGAGAGTACCGCAAGCGTCCAGAGGACACTCTCAGGTACGCCTAGCATCATCCCCACTACAATCATCACAATCCCTTTGATCGCATCCAAAAAGAGGGTCGCCGCACCGAGTTTTTTGGCAAGTGAGGGGTCTTGTGCTTTGACGACACGCAAGACATTGGTCGCACCGATATTACCACTGCCCGCATTTTTGATATCAACCCCTGCAAATTTTTTGGCAAGGAGGTATCCAAAAGGAATCCCTGCAATCAAATAGGCACAGAGGTAGAGCATAAGGTTTTGGTTGAGTAGTTCCATTATTTTTCCATTCAGTTAAGTATGGTGCAATTTTAACTGAATTTTGATAAAATATCTACTTTTTAATGAAGGATAAATCAAATGAGTATTGATTATAGAGCAGAAATTAAACGGCTAAAAGAAGCACTAGATGTGACAGTAGTTGCCCACTTCTATCAGCGTGATGAGGTGTTTGAGATGGGTGATATCACAGGTGATAGCCTAGAGCTTGCACGCAAATCCAAAGCCGATAGTAACCCATGGATCATCTTTTGTGGTGTAGGGTTTATGGGACAGAGTGTCAAAGTAATTGCCCCTGAAAAACGCGTCTTGATGCCTAAGATTGCTTGTTGTGCAATGGCACGGATGATTGATGCTTCCTACTTTGATGATTCGGTTGCCTATATGGTGGAGCGTGGGATTGCCAAAGAGGATATCTTACCCATCACCTATATCAACTCAGATGCAACCGTGAAGGCGAAAGTCGGGGAGATGGGTGGATTGGTCTGTACCTCCTCGAATGCCTTTAAGATTATCGAAAAAGGATTAGAGAGTGGAAAGAAGATACTCTTTGTGCCTGATCGTTGTCTAGGGCAGAACTTTGCCAACAGTATGGGGCTTAAGTCGTGTGTGATTGGGGAGGGGGAGTGTGACCCTAAGGAGGCAGATATCATCTGCTTTAATGGCTTCTGCTCAGTTCATCAGCTCTTTACCCTTGAGGATATCGCCTTCTATCGTGAACGCTACCCCGATATCAAGATCGCCGTACATCCAGAGTGTGATCCCAAGATTGTCGAAGCTGCGGACTTTTCAGGCTCTACTTCACAGCTCATCGCCTATGTCGATGCACTAGATCCTGAGCAGAAAGTAGCCGTAGGGACGGAGTACAATCTTGTCAACCGTATGCGAGAGAAAAATACCTATGTCCTCTCCTCTACGAAGCCTGAGTGTCCTACGATGAACGAGACAACCCTTGAGGATCTCTACTTGACCCTCAAATCGATTGAAGAGGGTAATCCTATTAATGAGATCGTAGTCGATGAGCATACCGTGAAGTATGCTAATCTCGCCCTTGAGCGTATGTTGGCGGTGAAGTAGATGTTGAAAAAATCCTTTATTGATGCGATGATTTCAGAGGATGTAGGCAGAGGAGATCTCTTCTCTCGTATCGCTCAGAGTAAGCCTGTGCATGCCTATATTGTCGCCAAGAGTGAGGGGGTCTTTGGTGGACGCAACTATATCGAGGTGTTAGCCAAGAGTTATGAGCTTGAGGTGGTGTGGGAGATCTCTGATAGTGAGGCGTTTGGCAAGGGTAAACGGCTTATGTCTATCTCAGGGGACTCCACAACACTCCTCTCTCTCGAACGCACGATACTCAATATCGCACTCCATGCGAGTTCGATTGCTACACAGACGGATCGTTTTGTTAAGGCGATGGCAGGAAGTGGGGTGAAGCTCCTTGATACACGCAAGACCCGACCACTCTTGCGGGAGTTTGAGAAGTATGCGGTACGGTGTGGTGGGGGGATCAACCACCGTATGGGGTTGGATGACTGCTTAATGCTCAAAGATACCCACCTTCAGACCATTGATGATCTTGATGGCTTTATGCAAGAGGTTCGTCAGAAGATCCCTTTCACCTCTAAAGTTGAGATAGAGTGTGAGACGCTTGAGATGGTAGAGCGTGCGATGAGAGCGGGTGCAGATATCGTCATGTGTGACAATATGACACTAGAGCAGATCCAAGAGGTGGTAGCCTACCGTAACGCGAACTACCCCCATATTTTGTTAGAAGCGAGTGGCAATGTGACGCTTGATACCATCGAAGCACTGGCACAGACAGGGGTTGATGCGATTAGCTCTGGGGCAATCATCCACCAATCCAACTGGATAGATCTCTCTATGAAAGTCGAGGGGTAGTCTCTGCCTATGTATGGTGAACAATGCCCCTCAAAAGTCATCGCGTCTATCTCACACGCCTCGCAGATCACGATACTCAATACCAACCCCTATCAGATAGGGATTGCACTAGGACTCTATGGGGTATTTCGTCAGGTGCGTGGCTGTAGGGTAGAGGTGGTCAATAGGGCGGAGATGCTCTCCCAATCACAGGGGTTTTTACCCTACTTCTCTAAGCTAAAGTCTACGATAGAGTATGAGGAGAGTGTGGTATTTTGCTATGGGAGTCAAACGCTTGATAGTAGGGGCATATCATTAGAAGGGCGAGCGTGTGTGAGGTTGGGGGGGAGTACTGCGTCACCCACCACCCAACAGGTCTATGAAGCGGTTGCTTCACACTACACGATAGGGCTAGAGAGTGCCATCTGCTTCTATACGGCACTGTTTCTTGAGACCGATCACTTTACCACACCTCTTGTTGATGCCAAACTCTTTGGAGTAGCTCAAGCATTTGTTAGGCTAGGGGTAAACCCCGCAGAGGTCGCCTACCAGCTAACACAGCGACGCTCTTTGGCTTCGGTGCGTCTATTGCATCGGGCATTGGGGAGTCTACAACTACACCAAGAAGCGCGTGTCGCGACACTCATGGTGACCCAAAACGATAGGATCGCTTCAGGGGCTACTATGGCTGATATGGAGGGACTTGTGGCGTATGGTCTTGCTTTGGTGAGTGTCGAGGTGGCACTCTTGGCGATTGAGCTTCCCGATGGGGTATATCTCTCTCTACGAAGCAAAGGGCTAGATGTCGCACGCATCGCCAGTCAATTGGGTGGTGGTGGAGATCGAGTCGCTGCGGAGGTGATACTCCAGCAGGAGAGTTTGGAGCGTGGTAGACAACGCGTTTTAGAGAAGATAGAAGAAGCCTATTCTACAACATCAAAGGAGATAAGATGAGAAGACGACCAAGAACACGCAAAAAGGGTGGCAGTAAGATAGTGAGTCTACTGCTCCTCTTGGGGCTAGCTATAGGAGCGGGGTATCTCTATACCTCACCAAAGTTTGAGCGGGTTGCCCCTCAGATACACAGTAGTGACCGACTCCTTTGGAACCGTAAAGAACCCTTGAAGATTAAACTCACTGACAATATCGGATTGAAGCACTTTGAGCTTATCTTAAGTGATGGGAAGAAGCGGTTGATTATCGGGAGGGGGGATTTTACTACGAGTGTTAAGGAGCAGACACTGTTGGTGAAGTATCCCAAGAGTAAGGTACTCGATGTTGAGGCGAAGGAGCTTACCCTACAAGTCTCTGTAACTGATAGTAGTCTTTGGAATCTCTTTGAGGGGAATCATACTCAAAAGCAGATTACAATCGATGTGGACTATAAACGCCCCAATGTCAATCTTGTCGCCCACTCCAATGGGATTCGTCAAGGGGGGAGTGCCTTGGTGGTATTCCAAGCAGAAGATGAGCATCTCAAAGAGGTCTATATCGAAGCGGGTGGTAGGAAATTTAAGGCACAGCCCTATAAAAAAGCAGGCTTCTATGTGGCACTGATTGCGTGGCCATTTCAGCAGTCGAACTTTGGTGCTAAGGTGGTTGCTACAGATGAGGCGGGCAATACCCACCGTATTACTATCCCCTTCTATATCCAAAATCACACCTATAAGGTCTCATGGATCCGTGCGAGTGATAAGTTTATTAATGGGAAGATCTCTCAACTCGCAGCGAGTAACCCCGCCTACGCCTCAATCCATGACCCCATTGCCAAACTCAAAGCGGTCAATGAGACGATGCGACTCAAAAATGAGGAGCTTATCCATGAATTAAGTAAACGCGTTGCAACAACTACCCTCAATCACTGGAAGATTAAAAAATTCTATCCACTTAAAAATAGTATGAAAGTTGCTAGCTATGGGGATGAGCGACACTACTACTATGAGAGCAAAGATCAGGAGGTCTCTCGATCGTACCATGTGGGGTATGATTTGGCGAGTACCCGTATGGCAGGGATCAAAGCCTCCAATGGTGGGGTTGTCGTCTACGCAGGGGAGAATGGTATCTATGGTAATATGCCGATGATTGACCACGGATTAGGACTCTATACACTCTATGGACACTGCTCTCAACTACTGGTCAAAGAGGGAGATAGAGTCAAAGCAGGGGAGACAATCGCCAAGACAGGGGTCTCAGGACTTGCCCTAGGGGATCACCTCCATTTTGGTATCTTGGTACAAGGGGTTGAGGTGAGACCTGTTGAGTGGTTTGATGGGGGATGGATCCGTAGCAATATCGATAGTGTCTTCAGTGAAGCGGATAGAATTATTGCTGGAGAGTAGGGGCTGTTTTTGCAAAAAAGTCTATATTATACTATAATGCCACAACGAAAAAAGTCTAAAGGAGGGAGCCATGCAACAGCGAACGATACAAAAAGCCGTTGAGGTCGTAGGGATAGGCTTGCATAAAGGTGAGCCGATTAGACTACGACTTGAACCACTATCCGTTGATGCGGGTATTGTCTTCTATCGTGAGGATTTGGCGATGAGTATTCCCCTCTCTCCTAAGGCGGTGATTGATACCCGTATGGCAACGGTCATCGGTAGTGAGAAGGGGTTTATCTCTACGATTGAGCATTTTCTCTCCGCGATTTATGGATATGGGATTGACAATCTACGGGTCATTGTCGATGGCAATGAGATGCCGATTATGGATGGCTCTGCGATCTCTTTTTGTCTCTTGTTGGATGAGGCAGGGATAGCAGAGCAGGAGGCTTCTAAGCGTATCATTCGTGTCAAACGCCCTCTTGAGGTGCGTGATGGAGAGAAGTTTGTGCGTCTGCTTCCTGCGGAGCGTGCGACCTTTGATTTTAGGATTGATTTTGCACACCCTGTGATTGGGGAGCAGTCTGAGCAGTTTGTATTTAGTACCCAAAACTTTGTAGAGGAGATTGCACGGGCAAGGACTTTTGGTTTTGCTAAGGATATTCAGTATCTCCAGAGTCAAAACCTTGCCCTTGGAGCAAGTCTACACAATGCTATAGGACTCGATGACCATAAGGTACTCAATCCCGAAGGATTGCGTTTTGATAATGAGTTTGCACGCCATAAGATACTTGATGCGATGGGGGATATGATGGTCTCAGGCTCCAATATCTTAGCGAAGTATGAGTCTTTTGCGGGGAGTCATAGACTCAACTTTGAACTCACCTCCAAACTCCTCTCCGATAGTAACAATTACGAATTTGTCGCGGTTGAGTCCCTCCAAAGTAGAGCATTTGAAAAATCCTTCGCCTAACTATCAGCTACTGATTATCGCTCTGGCTACACCGCTTCAGATTGGGGTCTATTGCGAGGGTGAGTTGATAGCACAACGCACCAGTGAGCAGAAGACCTCTGAGGTACTGCTTCCACTTCTGATGGAGCTTTTAGAGGAGTATCCTGTAGCGGAGATTATCTATACCCGTGGTCCAGGCTCCTATATGGCAATCAAGCTTACCTATATTATCCTCAAAACCATAGAGATTACACGAGGAATTGTCTGCCGTGGATGTAGTGCTTTTGCACTCAATGGGAACCAACCCATTAAAGCCATTGGTAATCTCTATTTTATCAAGGAAAAAGAGACTATAATGACAAAAAAATTTGAACAGCCGGTTCAGGTCTCTTTTATACTGCCACAGACTCTTCAACATCTTCCATTGGATGAAGCATCAACGCCTGAGTATAGACTACCTGCCGTCTAATTGATTAAGAGAGTAGGAACGATGTTTATAACAGTACCGGCGACTTCCGCCAACCTTGGACCAGGGTTTGATACCTTAGGACTTGCAGTAGACCTGCGTAATGAGATTAGTATTAAGCCATCACGATTTTTGAGTATCTCAACACATGGTGAGGGGGCAGACAATCCCAAAATCAAAAAAAACACCCTCTTTTTAAATGTGTTTAATGAAAACTATAAACGCCTAAGTGGTCGAGAGGATAACTTTCGTTTTGAGTTTTTTAACCATATTCCCATCTCTCGTGGATTGGGTAGCTCCTCTGCGGTGATTGTCGCCGCACTCAGTGGTGCGTATGCCGCAGCGGGGAAGAAGGTCAATAAGCGAGAGATACTCAATCGTGCCTTACGCTATGAGCCACACCCAGACAATATCACCCCTGCAGTGATGGGTGGATTCAATGTGGCGTGTGTTGAGGGAGATAGAGTCTATAGCAAAAAACGCCGAATGCCAGACTACCTCAAAGCGGTCGTTGTGGTACCTGACCGTACCATCTCCACCGCAAAATCCCGTACCGTACTCCCACGCGTCTACAAAAAAGAGGAGACGGTCTACTCTCTCTCTCGTGCGGCCTATATGACCGCACTCTTTATGAGTGAGTCATGGGATCTCTTGCGTATCGCATCTAAAGATAAGCTCCACCAAGCCCGACGCATGAAGATGATCCCTGAGCTTTTTGATGTGCAGAAACTTGCCCTCAAACATGGGGCGTTGATGAGTACACTCTCAGGTTCGGGTTCGACATTTTTCAACCTTGTCTATGAGAAGGATGCAGAGAAAATGGCAAAGGTACTACGGGAGCGGTTTGGGCATTTTAGGGTCTTTGTACTCGATCTTGATAACCATGGTGTCATAGTCAATTAATCTCTTTTAAGGTATAATACGCATGAAAAATTCACACCCTATACGAATGTGCATAGCCTGCCGTGGCAGATATCCTCAAAACAGTTTAGTACGACTAAAACAAGATGGTAAAGATGTTGTGGCATACGATGGTAGAGGCAGAAGCTTCTATCTTTGTGACAGTTGCCGTAGAGATGAGAAGAGAATCAAAGGCTTGGTAAAGCGTTTTAAGCAAGATGCAGAGCACTTTACTAAGCTATTAGAGTATGTGACCGCATAGGTCAGCTCATGCGATGCGTCGCACTATATAAAGGAGTTAATCAAGTATGGATAAAGTTAGAATCCAAGAGATAGCAGAAGAGGCAGGATTGTCAAATGGTGAGTTATTAGAAAAGGCCAAAGCATTAGGATTTGATGTCAAGGCAGCCAATAGTGCAATCAGTGTTGATAATGCTGGTATTCTTGTAGAGTATGCATTGAATGGTACACTACCAAAGAGTTTTGAAAAACCAGGGAGTAAGCTCAATAAGAAGATTACTGTAGTCAAGAAACAACCTACTCCAGTCATCGCAGAGGAGAAGCCTGTAGAAGAGGTGAAAGAGGAGCCTGCTCCTCAAGAAGCAGAAGTCAAAGAAGCAGAAGTCAAACCCAAAGCGAAGGCAACGGTGAGAAAAGGCTCTATTACTATGACAAAAAAAGTGCAAAAGGTTGAAGCCCCTGTCGTGACTGAAGTAGTGGAAGAGACGCCTTCTCCAGAAGTCGTTGAGGAGTCTCAACCGACTGAAGCTGTAGAGGCTGAAGCGGAGCCTAAAGTGGAAGAGGTGGCAGTAGAAGAGACACCTGCTCCTGTCGTGAAGCCTGTGGCTAAGAAGCGTAAAGGGATCTCTGTTGTACAGAAGTCTAATGAGAATATGGTCGAGGTTAAACGCGTCAAAGAGGGTGAAGATAGACCCAAGAAGCGTACCCTCTCACGCAGTGCTATCAAGATCGTTCGTAAGGCAAAACCTGCACCTGTTCGTATGGCACGCAAGATCTCTATGGGAGATCAGACTCCTTATGTCGCAAAGAAAAAGCCTAAGAAGATAGCAGAAGCTAGAGATAGTGGTGAGAAGCTTGATATCCTCAACCATAGCAGTATGGGGGGAGATATCGATAGTGGATTTGGTGAAGAGGAAGTGGTGCTTTTGGACTTCTCTGATAAGAACATCTATGAAGATATGATGCGTCAAGAGCAGAAGCGTAAAGAGGAAGCCAAAAAACGCGAGGCAGCGGGTGGTGGTAAACCGACTAAGAATCAATTTAGACCACAGCAGAGACGCTCTATTCGACGCGGTGGAAAGCGTAAGAAGTACCAAAAAGAGGAGAGTGCAGAGGTTGTAACTTCTGTTGAGATCCCTGAAAATGTAAGGGTTTACGAGTTTGCTGAGAAGGTCAACCGTAAAGTCGGTGAAGTTGTTGGTGTACTCTTCGCGCTTGGTATGATGGTCACCAAAAATGACTTCTTAAGTAAAGATGAGATTGAGATCCTTGCAGAGGAGTTTGAGGTTGAAGTTACGACTGTTAACCCACTCGATGAGCTTGACTATGTGGATGTCTATGATGCCGTAGAGAATGAGAACCTTGAAGAGCGACCGCCTGTTATTACGATTATGGGGCATGTCGACCACGGTAAGACTTCACTTCTTGATAAGATTAGAGAGGCACGCGTAGCTGATAAAGAGGCAGGAGGTATCACACAGCATGTGGGTGCGTACCAAGTGACCAAGAATGGTAAGAAGATCACTTTTGTGGATACACCAGGTCACGAAGCTTTTACCGAGATGCGTTCGCGTGGGGCGCAAGCAACCGATATCGTGATTATCGTAGTTGCTGCGGATGATGGGGTAATGCCTCAGACCAAAGAGGCGATTGCACACACTAAGGCAGCGGGTGTTCCGTTGATTGTTGCGATCAACAAAATGGATAAAGAGAGTGCCAATCCAGACAATGTCAAGTCACAACTTGCAGAGATTGATGTCATGGCGACTGATTGGGGTGGAGCGTATGAGTTTGTTCCTGTCTCTGCACACTCAGGATTGGGGATTGATGATCTTCTTGAGACGATCTTACTTCAAGCAGAGTTGATGGAGCTTCAAGCCGATCCAACAAGAGAAGCTAAAGCGATTGTCGTAGAGAGTTCACTTGAGAAAGGCTTTGGACCTGTAGCGGATGTCATTATCAAAAATGGTACACTCCGTGTAGGTGACAATGTCATCGCAGGAAAGACCTATGGGCGTATCAAAGCGATTAAACTTGACAATGGTAGCTCAGTCAAAGAGATTGGACCTAGTACCCCCGCAGCGATTGTTGGACTCAATGAAGTACCTGCAGCAGGTGAAGAGCTTATCGTGATGAAGAGTGACCGTGAGGTGCGTGAGCTTGCAGGAAAAAGAGCAGAGTACGATAGAGCAAAAGAGCTCTCTAAGAGTACCAAAGCCTCTCTAGATGATCTCTCTGCCTTGATTGCTGAGGGTCAGCTCAAATCACTTCCAGTCATCATCAAAGCCGATGTTCAAGGGTCACTTGAAGCGATCAAAGGGAGCCTTGATAAACTTCGTAATGAAGAGGTCAAGGTCAATATCATTCATGAGGGTGTGGGTGGTGTAACTGAGAGTGACTTGACACTTGCCGATGCGAGTGAGCATGCAGTGGTTCTTGGGTTTAATGTCCGTCCTACAGGAGCAGTGAAGAAGAAGTCCAAAGAGTTGGGTATCGAGATACGCTCTTACTCTATTATCTATGATCTTCTTGATGATGTCAAAGCCCTTCTTGGTGGGATGATGAGTCCTGTCTTTAGTGAAGAGGTGACAGGTCAAGCAGAGGTACGAGAGATCTTTGTGGTTGGTAAAGTCGGTACGATTGCAGGGTGTAAAGTCTCTGATGGATCGATCACACGCAACTCAAAAGCACGGCTTATCCGTGATGGTGTGGTGGTCTATGAGAGTACGATCTCTTCACTCAAGCGTTTCAATGAAGATGCGAGAGAGGTCAAAAATGGGTATGAGTGTGGTATCATGCTTGCCAACTTCAATGATATCAAAGAGGGCGATGTAATCGAAGCCTTTAAAGATGTCGAAGAGCAAGTGGTATTGGACTAATCGCCGATGACACAAGAAGAGATCAAACGACATAGGGTAGAGTCTGTCCTACGGGAGATACTCCCTGAGGCACTCGCTACGCTTGATGATACGCGTATCAATGGACTCTGTGTAACGGATGTAGTCTGCTCCAAAGGACGCTCTGATGCCAAAGTCTATCTTGACAAATCTTTCCTCACCGCCAAAGAGCAGGGGGAGGCACTTCGACAGCTTCGAGCCGTCTCAGGCTACCTCCAAAATCACTGTAAGCAGAGTGAGGGGTGGTTTAAAGCTCCTCGTTTTACCTTTGAGTTTGATGAACAGTTAGAGAAGCAGAGTCGTATGGAGGATCTCTTTAAGCAGATCGCCACACGCAATAAAAATCCGATGGAAGAGGGTGAAGATGAATCTTGAGACACAGATAGCTAAGATGGTAGAAGCCAATGGTGCGGCACTCTATGATACAGAGATAGTGACAGAGTTTAATGAGACGATTTTTCGTGTCCTTGTGACCAAAGCAGATGGCGTAACCCTTGATCTATGTGCTACTATCTCTTATGAACTCTCTCCCTTTTTGGATGTATACCCTCCGATGAGTGAGCGGTATCGTCTAGAAGTCTCCTCTCCTGGAATCGAGAGAAAGCTCAAGAAGCCTAGCCACTTTGAACATGCCGTTGGTGAGAGAGTCAAACTCAAAATTATCGGTGGTGAGAAGTGTGAAGGTCTTTTGAAAAGTGCCGATAGTAGTGGTATTGTTGTTGAGACTAGCACAGGGGATATCTCCTTTGGGTATGGTGACCTCAGTAGTGCAAAGACCTACTATGAGTGGAACGCTTAGGGGTCTTCTTGCAAAGTAAACAGTACTCTTTGAAGGTCTATGAGACAACGGTGGGTGAGGAGGAGAAGTTTCTCTCTTTTTTTGAAGCCAACCATATCTTATTTAAAGACCATCTAATCATATTGAGAGGGGAGGTGAGTGATAGGATTCGAGCCTATCTTACCTCCAAATCACTCCATTTCCTAGAGAATGTCACGCTCCCTGAAGGGCGACCGCGTAGAGAGTTAGCCAAAGAGCTAGCCCTAGAGAAGACAAAGCAAGAGGTGAAGGAGAAGATGCTCCAGAGTGAACTCTCCAAACTCACTAACAGACTAGAGAATAACCTTACCGTACTCGATAAGATGATACGCAGTGGACAAGAACTCTCCATAGAGGGGGATCTCCTTCTGCTCAACCGTGTTAATAGTGGTGCGACACTAAGTATTACAGGTAATCTTATCATCACACAAGTGGTTGAGGGGGCTATCCGTTGTAGCGGACAGTTTATGCTCCTCACCGCCTCTCCAAAAGCCAATATCATCTTCCATGGATTAGAGATCAATAACAGTTATTTAGAGGATAAACTCAATCGTGTTGAGTTGAAAAACAATGAAGTGGTGATTACACCAGTATTAAAAAAGGATATCAATTGGGCATAGTCATAGCAGTCATTAGTGGAAAAGGTGGAGTGGGTAAGACCACAGCGGTTGCCAATGTAGGATTGGGGATTGCACAGCAAGGGAAGCGGTGTATTGTTTTGGATTTTGATATCGGACAGCGTAACCTTGATATGATTTTGGGGTTGGAGAACCGTGTAGTCTACGATATGATCCATGTGATGGATGGTGATGCGTCACTCCAACAAGCACTCATCCGTAGTAAAGTCGATAACAATCTCTACTTCTTGGCCGCGTCACAGAGCAAAGATAAGTCTGTACTCGACTCAGAGAAGATAGAGAAGTTAGTGCGTAATCTCAAAAAAGAGTTTGATTTTGTGATACTCGATGCCCCTGCGGGGATTGAGAGTGGGTATGAGCATACGATTGAGTTTGCGGATAAGGCGATAGTGGTGGTCAACCCTGAGGTCTCCTCTATCCGTGACTCCGATAGAGCTATCGGTATCCTCGACTCCAAATCTCAACGGGTCAAAGAGGGAAAAGAGGTAGGGAAGTACCTTATCATTAATCGTATCGTCCCTGAGATGGTGCGGAGTGGACAGATGCTCCGTAGTGAAGATATTTTGGATATTTTGGATATCAAACTACTAGGTAAAGTCCCAGAAGATAGAGGGGTGATTGATGCTTCTAACCAAGGAAAACCTGTCATCCTCAATAAAGACTCTCTCGCAGGGGCTGCGTATAAACGCATCGCTAGTCGTCTCTGTGGTGAAGATATCAAGATGGTAGATATCGAGTCAGAGGGTGGCGGACTCTTTAAGAAGCTTACGGGGATGTTTAAGTAATGTTTGGACTATTTAGGAAAAAGAGTAGTTCGAGTATCGCAAAAGATCGCTTGACTATCGCGATTATGTCCGATAGAGAAAACACCGAAAACTACGCCTTTATGGATGAGATGAAAGCGGAGATTATCGCCGTGGTCAAGAAGTATATGGGCGTACGCAAGGTAGAGGTACGCAAAGAGGTTGTAGGGGAGATTGAGGCACTCTCTATCGATGTCCAGTTAGAAAAAGAGAGTTAAGCGCGATTATGGGTAGAGAGGGGAGTCTATGAGAGATAGTTTCTATATGCAACTTGCCCTTGATAAAGCGTGGGAGTACCAAGGCTTAACCTACCCCAATCCTGCTGTAGGGGCAGTGGTAACACACCACGGAGCAATCCTTGCTATTGAGGCACATCAGCAGGCGGGGAGTTCACATGCCGAGGTCTTGGCACTGATTGAGAGCTATCAACGACTCAGTGGTAAGCGTGTGACATTTGACCCCTCTGATGCTAGCATGGCACACCACTTCCTTCGTACACTACCAGATGGATTTTTCGCTGAGTGTGCGATCTATGTGACACTTGAACCCTGCTCGCATGAGGGGAAGACCCCTTCGTGTGCCTCACTCCTCTCACAGCTCAATCTCTTGCGTGTGATTATTGGTATGCGTGATCCTATTGTGGGGCATGATGGGGGAGCAAAGAGTCTCAAGCGTGTGAGCATTGGGGTACTAGAGGAGGCGTGTCGTACACTCATCGAACCCTTTATGATATGGCAGACGCGTGCCTTTGTCCTCTTCAAGCTAGCACAAACCTCCAATGGACGGATAGGGGGTGGATACCTCAGTTCTCCTCACTCGCTTGCTCATGTGCATCAGCTTAGAGCCGTGAGTGATTGTGTGCTGATTGGGGGCAATACGGTACGGGTGGATAGACCTACACTCGATTGTCGTTTTACGGGGCAAGAGGCTCCTGATATTGTCATCTACTCACACACTGATACCTTTGATCGAACCATACCACTCTTTGGGGTACCGCACCGCAGGGTGGAGGTGACGGAGTGTTTGGCATTTTTGGATACCCCTTCACTGGTGATGGTGGAGGGGGGTGAGGGGATGCTTCAGGCACTTTCTGAGAAGATTGATTGGCTCTTGCTCTATCAAACCCCTAAGCTCTCTACCAATAATTTAACCTATAATATCGCTATGAATTTACATTTTCTACATCAAGAGAGAAAAGATGTAGATTTAATGATATGGAGTAGAAAAAGCAATGAATAATGAGAAGTTGAGTGCGAAGCAGGATAAGCAAGATAAGATAGTCGGGATGTTTGATGATATCGCATCGACCTATGATTTAGCCAATAGAGTCTTGAGTATGGGGATCGATATACAGTGGCGTAAGAAGGGGTGTGATAAGGCCTTTGAGATACTCGGCACGAAGCGTATTGGACAGGTCACCGATGTTGCAACAGGGACAGGAGATCTGCTTATCTACTGGAGAGAGCAAGCCCAAAAGAGTGGGATAGAGATTGAGAAGTATGTAGGGATCGACCCCTCTGTTGGGATGCTAGAGGTTGCCAAGAAGAAGGTCGATTTTGCGGAGTTTATCGAAGGCAAAGCCCAAGCCCTCCCACTCGAAGATGAGAGTACCGATGTGATCTCTATCTCTTATGGTATCCGCAATGTAGTCGATCGTGTGGAAGCCCTAGAGGAGTTCTATCGTGTACTTAAGCCCAATGGTATCGTGATGATACTGGAGTTTACCAAGCAAGAACGCAGTGGTCTACTCGATAAGATTGTTGATTTTGGGATGAAAAAGGTCTTACCACGCGTAGGTGGACTCATCTCCAAAAACTATGAAGCCTACAAGTATCTCCCCGACTCTATAGAGGAGTTTTTGACCACCAAGATGCTCGCCAAAGAGCTAGAGGATGCGGGCTTTGAGATGAAGTATACCAAATCCTTCTCAATGGGTATCTCGACACTGCTTGTCGCCCAAAAGAGATAATGTCTCACGATCTTATGAGCGTCTCCACGCTCAATACCCAGATCAAATCCCTCCTTGAAGCGACCTTTATCCATGTACTTGTAGAGGGGGAGGTCGCCTCTTGTACCTACCACACCTCAGGACACCTCTACTTTACGCTCAAAGATAGACAGAGTAGTATCAAGTGTGTGATGTGGCGTTCCTCTGTCGCGAAGATGAAGTTTCAGATCGAAAAGGGGATGCATATCGTGATTGAAGGCTCTCTAGGGGTCTATACTCCCCGCGGAGAGTATCAGTTCTATGCCGTACATATCGAGCCGTATGGGCAGGGGGCATTGGCACTCGCCTATGAACAACTCAAAGAGAAGCTCAAAAAAAAGGGCTACTTTGAGATGGCGGGCAAAAAACCTATCCCCAAACAGATCCGTACCCTAGCCCTTGTCACCGCCAAGCAGAGTGCCGCACTCCACGATATGCTCAAGGTGATAGAGAAGCGGTGGGCATTGGTCAGCGTCACGATTGTCGATACCCTTGTACAGGGGTCACACGCCTCTCAGCAGATAGCCCAAAGCCTTGCGTATGCGGATGGCTTGGGGGTTGATGTCATTGTCGTAGGGCGTGGAGGTGGCTCAACAGAGGATCTCTGGGCATTCAATGAAGAGGTGGTAGCCGATAGACTCTTTGAGATGAAGACTCCCGTGGTGAGTGCGGTGGGGCATGAGGTCGATGTGATGATGAGTGATCTCGTCGCAGATCTACGCGCACCGACCCCTAGTGCTGCTATCGAGATGATACTCCCCGATAGTCAAGAGGTACGCTATACCCTCGCAGAGATAGCACACCGCTATGAGCAGACGATCGCTCAGAGGGTACAGCAGGTAGAGGAGCGACTCACTCACCTCTCACAGCGTCTTAAGGTACTCTCTCCTACGCGTCGGCTCAATGCCTTATCAGAGCAGTTTGATGGGCTTGGTAGGGAGCTACGACGGGTGATGCGACAGCGACTACAGCACCAAGAGGGGAGAGTGATACCACTGAAAAAGCAGTTGAGTGATCAGATGGGCTTTATGTTGGAGCAGAAGTCCCAAGCGGTTGGGTATCACCTGACATGCCTCAAGAGCCAAGATCCTCTCTTGAAGTGCCGTAGTGGATGGGCAGAACTCTCCCAAGAGGGCAAAGTCGTCCCGCTCTCCACACTCCAAGAGGGAGAGCGATTTTATCTTGAAGATGGAGAACTCAAACTAGAAGCACAAGTCCTTAAACGCGTAGTATATACTACGCGATAGGTTGCCTTTTAATTGAATCTGGTAGTGTGAGATATAAATTAGGTATTTAAAGAGGAGAAGAGGAGGACGATACGGGTGTATCGTCCTTGAGAGGTTGGGGAGACTACATCATCCCTGGCATACCACCCATGCCACCCATATCTGGCATAGGAGGGACAGCACTTGGTGCCTCTTTGATATCTGAGATTGTCGCCTCTGTGGTGAGGAGTAGACTCGCTACAGAAGTGGCATTTTGGAGTGCAACACGAGCAACTTTAACTGGGTCAATAATCCCAGCTTCAAGCATATCTACATACTCTCCCGTAGACGCATCAAAACCTAAGTTAGCATCTGTTTTATGTCTATTTGTATTTGCAATTTTATATGCAACAACACCCGCATCAAAACCAGCATTTTGAGCTATCTGTTTCATAGGAGCAAATACAGCTCTAAGTATGATATCTGCACCAACAGCTTCATCACCCTTAAGTGAAAGATTTACAGATTGAGAAGCTTTTATAAGTGCCGCACCACCACCGATGACGATCCCTTCATCTACAGCAGCTTTAGTTGCAGAGAGTGCATCATCGACTCTATCTTTTTTCTCTTTCATCTCGGTCTCTGTAGCCGCTCCTACTTTGATGACGGCAACACCACCTGAGAGCTTCGCCAATCGCTCTTGGAGCTTCTCTTTGTCATACTCACTTGTTGTTGTGTCTACTTGTGTGCGGATCTCAGCGACGCGTGCAGTGACGGCACTCGCATCTCCTTTACCATCGACGATGACGGTGTTGTCTTTGTCTACGACGACGCGTGAGGCTTGACCTAGATCAGTTGCGGTTGCTTTGTCTAGTGAGAGTCCAAGCTCATCAGTGATGAGTGTCGCACCTGTAAGGATTGCGATATCTTTGAGCATCTCTTTCTTTCTATCCCCAAACCCTGGTGCTTTGACCGCTGCGATATTGAGAACGCCTTTGAGTTTATTGAGTACAAGTGTAGCAAGAGCCTCTCCCTCAAGATCATCAGCGATGATAAGGAGTGGTCTACCACTCTGCTGGATCTGTTCAAGGACTGGTACAAGATCTTTTAAAGATGTTATTTTTGTATCTGTAATAAGAAGAAGAGGGTTTTCCATCTCACAAGTCATCTTTTCACTATTTGTTACAAAATATGGAGAGAGATAACCTCTATCAAATTGCATACCTTCAACAACTTCTAAATCATCATTGATACCTTTAGCCTCTTCAACCGTTATAACGCCATCTTTACCAACTCTCTCCATAGCTTCAGCTATAAGATTACCGATAGTCTCATCAGAGTTTGCAGAGATTGTAGCAACTTGGGCTATCTCTTTTTTATCTTTTACCTCTTTTGAGATTTTTTTAAGCTCTTCAATAATAGCATTTGAAGCCTTGTCCATACCTCTTTTGACCTCTATAGGATTAGCTCCAGCGGTAATATTTCTAAGACCCTCTTTAAAGATGGAGTGTGCCAGTACTGTAGCTGTAGTGGTACCATCTCCTGCCTCATCAGCAGTATTTGAAGCCACCTCTTTAACAAGTTGAGCACCCATATTTTCTAAACTATCTTCTAGTTCAATCTCTCTTGCAACACTTACACCATCTTTAGTTATGTGTGGAGCTCCAAAACTCTTTTGTATAAGTACATTCCTACCTCTAGGACCCATAGTAACTTTTACTGCATTCGCAAGTTTTGTTACACCTTCATATAGACCATTTCTTGCTGTATCTGAAAAAAATATCTCTTTTGCCATGTTATTGCTCCTTATTTGATAAGACCTAAAATCTCTTTGCTTAATAGTATAAGGTACTTTGTACCCTCAATCGTAATTTCCATACCAGAGAAGTCTGCAAATACTACGGTGTCACCCTCATTGATACCCGCTTCAATTGCGTCAGGACCTACAGCGACAACTTTTCCTTGTAGAGGCTTCTCTTTGGCAGTATCGGGGATGATAATACCTGATGCAGTGGTGTTAGACTGCTCTTCTCTCTCAACTAGAACTCTGTTTGCTAATGGGACAAATGCCATATTTAGCTCCTTTATTATGTGATTTAAAATAGGAGGATATTTTAGTCATTTTTTGACAAAAAGTCAATAAGTTTCAGATATTTTTTTAATAAAAGTGAGTCACTTAGACTAAAGAAAGATTAATTTAAAACTTTTTAGCTTTTTTTCTAAAAACGCTTGACAATTAGTCAAACTTTAGTTAAAATTCTGTCCTCTTAACAAAAGATGTCAAGGTAGCTCAGCTGGTTAGAGCGCTGGTCTCATAAGCCGGAGGTCGAGGGTTCGAGTCCCTCTCTTGACACCACTTCATACAATCTTTCCATTTAAGTTGCTCAGGCAGTTGCTTTGAAGCAAGTTTAATTTTCCCAAAAAAGTATTGTGCTAATCTATTGCGAACTTTATTTTTTACACTATCTTTATTGACCACGAGTCTATTAGTTGGTAGTCTCCTTCAAAGTAGCATAATGTATATTATTATCCTATTTGGCACTCCTAGAGGGAATGATAGAGAGAAGTTAATAATGGTGAAGTAGACTTAATAGTTCGCTATCATTTTCTCTATAGCACTATTTCTTATGGGTTTGGTTAAGACTAGGTTGGCACCTGCTTTCTCAATCATCTTGATAATTTTACTATCACTATCACCAGTTAAGCTACAAATATATAATTTCCCCCCATCTTTGTTAATTCGTATTTTTTTAATTACTTGACTACCTTTCATCTTTGGCATATGCTCATCAATGATAATAATATCTAAATCTTTTTCTAAAAAAGCCTCATAAGCTTCTTTTCCATTATTGGCTGTATAGAGTTTTGAAGCATAAGGTTTTAATATCTCTTTCATTAGTTTTAAATTTATGATACTATCATCAGCAATAAGTATTTTTAATTTTTTATTAGTTGTAATCGATTTATTGGTTGATGGTACATTCTTTTCTCCTTTAGTAAAGGCTTCAAGTAATTGAGTTGGAAATACAGGACGATAGAGAGTGATAATATTATCAAACTCTACAAGTGTATCAGAATACACACTCTTTTCTATGAGAATGAGTTTGGATTGAATATCTTTATGTAAACCATTTATAAATGATAAATCTTTGTCTTTTTGCATATACATGTATATGTTATTTTCAGTATGAGATTTCTCTTTTAGTTCTTCAGGTTTTAAATAAAGATAATTGAGATTGAGTCTATTTAAATATCGTTTAATATGCAGATGGTAGAGTTCGTCTATCATTGCTCCTTCAAGTAGATAGATGGTTGGTAGAGTAGGAGGTAATTGTATTGCAGGTGGTGTTCCTAGTATGCTATGACATGGTAACTGTAGAGTAAATGTCGTACCTTCACCTTTTATACTTTTAACACTAAGTTCTGCACCTAGAATAGATGCTATCTGTTTGGATATACTTAGTCCAAGTCCTGTACCACCATATTGACTTGATGTTTTTTTAGATGCTTGCTTAAAGGGTTGGAAAATATTATCTACCTCTTTTTTTGACATACCTATACCAGTATCAGTTACCTCTATATTGAGCATGTCATTTTTTTGATTATAGTTGAAGTCTAAAATTATTTGTCCATTTTCTGGAGTAAATTTAAGTGCATTACTTATTAAATTATTAATAATTTGTTTGATTCTATGTGCATCAGAATAGATAATATAAGGAGATAATGGATCAAAATATACTCTAAAATCAATCTCTTTTTTTTGTGTAATATAGTAAAAAGAAGTAACTATACTTTCAAACTCTTCCATGATGGAAAAGTAATGCATATTTAATTCTAATTTACCTAGATCAACTTTTGTGAAGTCAAGTACATCATCAACAAGTGCTGAGATCATATCAGCACTTCTATTAGCAGCATGAATATACTCTTTACCTTCGATATCATTAGCAAGTTTTTTATTAAGTAGATCCAAAAAACCCATAATTATATTGATAGGTGTTCGCATATCATGTATTATTGAGGAGAAAAATTGATAAGAGTACTCAATCTTATCTTCTAATATTTGAGTACTTTCTATAGGGAAGGCTTGTATCTCTTTATGTTCCATAGGTAGTAATGAAAGATCTTGATAGATAGCTCTAATAGTATCAAAATGAAAAATAGTATCACTTTTATTATCTAAAGATAGTAGAACTATACCCCATATCTGTCTTGTATCCTCATCTAAAAGACAAGGAATTGTAGCTAGATGTTGTATGTTAAATTCAAATGGGTTATCAACAATATTATTGTATATAAAAGAGTCTTCTACATGATTTAGAATGAGAGGTACTCTAGTCTCTAGTGTGACATGCAATGCAGAAGCAGGTGGTAGATCGTTACTTGTAAATTGATGAGACTTCTGATTGTGATTTGATTTAAATATCCCATTATCATTATAAAATAAGATACAGTTCTCACATGAGGCTTTGGAAATTATATTCTGAAAAGAGGATTTTTGCATAATTATATTTTGCATAATATTCTTCTTTATATCTAAATTACATCTGATTTAGATAGATTTTCTATAAATACTTTAGAGATTCTAGTCATTACTCCAACAGATATATCATTGTTGACAATACAGACAACGATATCCATAGTATTAACTTTCTCATAATATATTTGATGACTATGTTTGATCTCTATCACAGTTTCCCATTCATTTATTAGACTCTTTATTGATTCGTTGTGTTCAATAAACTCTATAAACTTCGATATATCACCATAGGTATTTTCAAATATTGTATAATGATACAGATTATCAGCTCTTAATAAGAAGCAAGCTTGTATCTGCTCTGGCATACTATTTTGACAATATCCTATAAATTTATCTTTTAACTTTTTATCAATAGTAGATATATCTTTCATAGATTTTTTTTCTATATCTTTCAATTTCTCATTTTTTTGAAGTTTATTAAATAGATAAAGTAGAGCTTTTTTATGAAAAGTCATTATTTTTTCCTCTGAGTATGTCTCTTTGTTATTTTCCAAGATAGCATGAACTATATGAAACTGCTCTTTCTCATTTTTGCTAATAGTGCTTTTTAATATGTTTGATTCTATGATAGTTTTTATCACATAGTTTTTATTGGCTATACAAATACTATCTTCCATCATTTTCTACTTTCTGTAACGCTGCTTTTGTCACTATAATAAGTTTTCCAATAGAAAATGATTTTCTTGATAGTATCATTAGTACTCTGCTGGAGTTGGAAGATAATTTTCTGAAGATAATATTATGAGTATCCATCTCTATAATTAGTTGTTCTATTTTAGCATCTGTAAAAACAGAAACTGCCCTATTCATTGTAGAAATGAAAGATGACTGAAACTCTTTATGATTATCTATAAATATTCTTGATTTATATTTTTTAAGTTTAAGGTCAATTAAGTATATTGCATCAAGCTCTTTTAGTTGTGACAGATCACTTTTGAGATACAAATCAATATTTTCATCTAGTGATTGCATTAGTATTATATCCTTTCTTGGTTAGTCTTAATAAGGTCTATATTCTTCAAATCAGATTTCTAAAGATGCCATCATTATACAAATTGAGGATTATTCAGTATTAGTATATTAAAAGGTTTATATATGTAAAATCTTCTAATATGCTAAAGAGCATACAGGACAAAGCAAAATCTTTGTCCTATATCTAATTAACTCATATTTCTAATGAGTCCATTTACGAATGATAATAGCTGAGGTGTTACACCCTTTAAATCTTCATTAGTGACATCTAATCCTGCTAGAACACTCATGAGTTTTTTATAAAACTCAGCAGGCTCTATCTCGCCTTTCTTCATCTCATCAATATATGTTGCTAAATGCTCTTTTGCCATTGTTATATCTCCCATTGATATCTCTCCTATAATCTCTAGTATTTTAAGTTAAAAATTAAAAATTCCACTATTTTACATGGAACACAGTATAGATTGATTTTTGATTAGAAAGCTTGAATATCTTTCATAAACTGCTTTAGTGCGACTACAAGCCCACCCATCTTGTATCCCTTAGATGCCAATGTCGCAAAAGCGATATCATCACCTAGATCTTTAATAGCTATTGAGCCATTATCTGCTGAGATAATCATTTCTGATAAGTTTCCTTTACCTGTATTTTCTAATGCACTAGTTAAAACAGATAGTAGAGTTGCCGTATCTGCAGCAATTAAGTCAGCATCTTTATCTGTTGTGAAGTAACTTGCCATCTCTAGACCCTCTGAAGTTGCTATTACCGCACCTTCTAATCCCATTTTATCTACAAAGTTTTTTAATAGTTCTGTACCTTCGTTTGTTAACTTACCAATATCCATAGACATAAATAACCCCTTTTTGTTTAAATATAGTCTCTATAAAGACTCTCTGCATTCTAGCATATTGGGGGAGAGAATGACCTTAAAAGGAGCTAGGGGGGGCTTCTTGGCATTAGGTTTACTTCTTTTATTTCCTGAATTTAACCCACGACTCTAACACAACAAAAACAAAAAAATATCAAATAGACTTCAACTCCCTATTGGAGCAGAAAATGGTATTAAAACTTTGAATATCCCTCCACCACAAGAGCCTTAAGCTCTATTGTGATGTAGTATGGTGTGATGCTATTTTGAGTGGTTATGCTCTGCGGGGGTGTGAGAGGGTTGTGGTACGCCGTTGATGCGGATCTGTGTTCCGTGTGCTGGTGTGTGAGATCTCTTTTTGCCTAGGGTGATGAGGAGTTTCCCCTCTTTGTAGTCGGCTTTGAGTTTGGTTGTGTCGGCATCGAGGGGGAGAGCCATACGCTGATGGTACATCTGCATTGCGGTACTCTTTTGGTAGCTCTGTCCACTTTTTTGCTCTTGTTTTTGGATCACTTTGGCATGGATAGAGAGGATACCGTGGTGTGTCGTGATATCTATCTGGTTGTCTGGGTTTTTGGGGATAGAGGTGAGAAGCTCATAGTGATCCCCTTTGTCGTTGAAGTGGCTAGCGTGTGAGAGGGTGTAGTGTCCTAGTGGAAGCTGATTTCCCTGACGCATCTGCTCAAAGCTCTGGTGCATACGCTGTTGCATCTGTAGCATCTCTTGGAAGATACTATCACCAAATGGATCGGAGACTACCATGCCTCCAAACGGGTCACTGGCATAGAGTGAGAGGCTTGCCATCAGGGATAACGCCACAGTAGAGATTTTTTTATAAAACATACTGTACTCCTTTAAAATGTGATATTTCGTATTATAAAAATGGAAGTTTAACGGAAATTTAACATCATCAGGGAGATTTTTATCTGCTACTAGCAGAAAATGTATTTTACGAATTAAATGGATGCTTTTTGGATTAACTTATGATATAATTAAGCTATACTTATTTTAAAAGGGTTTAGATATGAAATTAAAAAAAATGTTGTTTGTTCTTCCTTTGAGTTCTGTTCTTCTTTTTTCTCAGCCAACAGGAGAAGGGGTATTTAAGACTAACTGTTCACAGTGTCATGCTACGATATTGGGGGTGACCAATGATGGAGGGTATGACAATAGTTATATTACACCTGCGCCGTATGTGGTGGACTTGGTCAAAAAACTCAAACAAGAGACGAAAACAAAAGAGGCGTTCAGTAAGTTTATCAAAGATTATATTGAAAACCCTAATAAGAGAAAAACGCTCTATGGTAAGAGAGCGATTAAGAAGTTTGGATTGATGCCTGCGTTAGAGGGGTCAATGAATGAGGAAGAGAAATCACTGTTGATTGACTACCTCTATAATGAAAAGTATAGTAAAAAAGAGCCTAAAAAGGTAGAAGAGGTAGAAAAAGTTGATCCAAGAAAAAAACTTTTTACCAAAAACTGTGCCTCATGTCATGCTACGGTATTGGGTGTAGTCAATACGGGAGGGTATGATAATAGCTATATTACCTCTGCTCCTTATGTAGTGGACTTGGTTAAAAAACTCAAAGAAGAGACACAAACCAAAGAGAAGTTTACACAATTTATCAAAGAGTATATCCAAAACCCCAATAAACGAAAATCTCTCTATGGTAAGCGAGCGATTAAAGAGTTTGGTCTTATGCCATCACTAGAAGGGGTGTTGTCTGAAGATGAGATTATACAACTCTCAAACTTCTTATATGAAACCTACAGTGACTAATAGCCCAAAAGTAACACAAAACTAAGAAGTATCGGCTTTATAGGGGTAGGGTGTGAGCCTTACCCCTATCTCTTGTTATAGTTTTGGTATTATCCATTGATATTTTATAGATATATGATTTTAGTAGTTGGCAACAATAGATAAGCATTTATTTAATAAGATATTTTAGAGGATAATAGAATGAAAATAGAAGTATCAAGAAGAAAATTTCTTCAAGGTAGTGTTGCATTAACCATTTTTGGAGGATCAACCTTAAGTAGTATGAATCTTCTTGGGGATCATGATCTTAATCGAAAAGAACTGCTCAATAAAAAAGTCCCTACACTGTGTGAAATGTGTGTCAATAAGTGTGCCGCAATCGCCCATATTCAAGAGGGTATTGTCAAAAAACTTGATCCCAATCCACGCTTCCCCAAATCAAGAAATATGCTCTGTCCACGAGGTGTCGCAGGTATTCACGCACTCTATGACCCTGATAGATTGAAGTATCCACTGGTTAGAGTAGGCAAACGAGGAGCGGGTAAGTTTAAACGCGTGACTTGGGATGAAGCCTACCATGCGATCTTGCATGGTACAAAAGAGTTCAAAGGCTTAAAGCAGATACTGGAGGAAGAGAGAGATAACCGTTCAACCATCGGGTATTGTGCTGGGGAGGGTATGGCAGAGCATACTTTCAAAAGCTTTATGGCCAATAAACTAGGCTCAACCAACTTTGTCAACCACGCCTCTATCTGTCTACAGACAACCGTATCAGCACACGCCTTAACGATTGGTGCGTATGGACAGGCTGATTTGACCAATGCAAACTATGTGATTATGGCAGGAGCCAATAGAGCGGAAGCGATTGTTACGCCTGATACGATGGATATCTTTAAGCGGACACGCGGTAGAGGTACTACCTTGATTGTTATTGATCCTCGCTATACCAATACCGCAGCGTTAGCCGATGAGTGGCTGGGTATCAAAGTCGGAACCGATTTGGCTCTGGTTTTGGCATTGACCTATATTGTCATCAAAGAGGGGCTATACAATAAAAAGTTTGTAGCCCAAAATGTTAATGGGTTTGATGCCTATCGAGAGCATATCATCTCAAACCACTATACCCCCGAGTGGGCAGAGGGTATTACAGGCATTAGGGCAGAGAAGATTGTCAAAATTGCCAGAGACTTTATGGCCGCCTCTCCACGGGCTATCTACTATCAAGGGAGACGAACCACTTGGGGTTTTCAAGATTTTCAACTCAGGCGTGCTACGGCTATTTTTACCGCGTTGGGTGCGGGGATTGATGTCAAGGGTGGTATTGTATTTGGTAAGAAGTTGACGCTAGCCTCTCACACCGTAAATACCCCTATCTATGCCAATGCTTTGGGGAGGATAGATCAAGATGTTGCTGCTATTGTGGGGGCAAATGGGAGCTGGATAGGTTGGAGAAATAAGATTATTGAATCAAAGTCACCCTATCCCATTAGAGCGATGTTTACTTACAAACAAAACCCTATGCTGAGTGTCCCCAATGTGGCAAAAACCAAAAAACTATTTGAGATGATGGATCTCGTCGTTACGATTGATACCATGCCTAGTGATACGGTAATCATGAGTGATGTGATACTCCCTGAGTGTACCTACTTGGAGCGAGAAGACCCTATCAAGAGCTTTGGTGGGGTAGAACCCTCTATCGCACTGAGACAGAAGGTTATAGACCCACTCTATGAGAGTAGACCTGTATTTGAGATCTTGAAGGGGTTGTCTCATAAGCTATCGCGTCCCTTGTGGGAGATCACCCAAAAGTATGATGAAGATGTGATTGATGAGATTAAGGAGAGAGGAGAATCTACTGTTTACCGTGAAGATGGATTTGATCTCACGGATGCCTTCTCTCACTCACAAGAACAAATCAATCAAGAATGCTTTACCAAGGAGTATGGTGCAGAGGCATACTCCAAACTAAGAGAGGGGGGTGTCTACTACCCCAATATGGAAAGCTACTTTAAACAAATCAGTAGTAATGAGTATGAGTACTATCCAGATGATAAGAGATATTACAGTGTCTTAAAAGAGAAGCCAAAATCTGAAATCTATAGTGGGGATTGTGTAGATGAGAAAGAGTTGGCATCGATGGAGGGAAAAGTGGCTACTAAGTCGGGAAAAGTAGAGTGTAACTTAGCCTTTTTGACTAAAAAAGGGGTCGATGCGATGCCCACATGGAGAGAGGAACTCTATCGTGATACTCCCAAAGGGAAGTTTAGGTTTATCACGGGACGACATGCTCAGTTTACTCAAAATGCTACGACAAACAATGCGATGCTATTGGATTTGGTCAGAGAAAATTATGTTTGGATCAATAAACGCCAAGCAGATGAACTGATGATAGCACATGGGGATTTAGTAGAGATTACTAGCCCAACAGGTAGCGTCACCATCAAAGCCTATCCCACCAATAAGATTATTGAGGATGTTGTCTTTTATGTTCATGGATTTGGTGCTACAAGTGATGCGCTAACCCTAGGCTATAGAAATGGAGCGAGTGACAATATGATCATCGCAGATGATATTGAGAGAGTGTTTGGTAGTGCGGTCATGCATGAGACCAATATAGAGATAAAAAAGGTCTAATTATGAATTTTGCTATGGCATTAGATTATCAAAGTTGTATTAACTGTAAAGCGTGTGAAATTGCGTGTAAAGAGGAGAATGGGGTTCAACTAGGAGCAGATAAACAGAGAATCTGGGTAGGGCAGAGAGAATCGTCTATATTTGGCAACCCTTTTGTCAACTACTACCCCTCACAGTGTAACCATTGTCAAGATGCCCCTTGTGTCGATGTCTGTCCTACGGGTGCGAGTTATTTTGCTGAGGGTGGGATCGTCATGGCAGATAAGGATAAGTGTATCTTATGTAAAGGGTGTATGGAAGCGTGTCCCTATGATGCGAGATTTGTCGATGATAAGTTTGTCGCGGTAGATAAGTGTACCTTCTGTTATGATACACGGATATCCCAAGGCGAAACAACCACAGCATGCCAAGCGACTTGTCCAACTAAGGTGCGTCTATTTGGTGATTTAGATGATGAGGAGGGTGAGCTGGTGAAACTTCTAAAACGAAGAAAATTCTTTGTCTTAAAAGAGGCAGAGGGGACAGTCCCCAAACTCTTTTATCTTTTCCCCGAAAATGATACACACTTCGCAGAAAACTCCATTGCTCATGATACGACGATCCATACATGGGAGAGTTTTAAGCCTCTGATCGAAAAAGCAAAACAAAAAAGGGAGTCACAATGGATAAGTATATAATCGCAGGAGTTGAGATTAATCGTGTTACGATTAAAGAGCTACTCTTTAATAAAACGATGATTATCGGGTATTTTTTGTTGGCTTTTGGTTTTTGGGGTGTCTTTGAAGTGTTTCATGAGAGATATTTTCTTCTGACTGCCAACGCCTATGATGCAGGATTAAACATCGGTTCACATGAGGTAGCTCAAGCGATGAGAGAGGCGATCTTTGGAGCGGGAGGTGAGGTGATACGAGAACAGCCTTGGACACTCTATATTGTCAACTATATGTATATGATCTATAGTGGAAGTGCGATTATCTTTTTTGTGGCTCTCTCTGAACTTCTCAATATTGAGATCATCAAAAAAACAGCCTCAGGATTTATGACTTTAGGGTTGGTGATGGTCTTTGCAGGGCTTTTTACGATCGCAGTGGATTTAAATATCCTCCATATGCACTGGATGTTTCTAACCCCCAATTGGGGTGCGGGAATGTGGTTGATGCTACCCCTCTATAGTATCTATATACCATTTGTGATACTTGAGATCTATCTACTCATCACCAAAAATAAAAAATGGGTCAGAAAGGTCGCAGTTCCTATCTTGATCTTAAGTATCGTCATCGACCTCATAGAGTACTATATTCAAGCAAAACTTTTCGATATGAATACCGCACGACACCTCTGGACAACCTATCCATTCTTGACCCTCTATTTTATTATTTCTGCGTTTGTCGCAGGTATTGCAATTATGATTCTCTACGCATTTATCACCTATAAAGAGACACTGAAAGCGGAGTTTGATACCCTCATCAACCTCTTACGAGTGAGTGCCTTATATGTCATTGCGATGCTTGGCTCCTATGAGGCAATAGCCTATCTCTTTATTGATAGAAACTGGGGTGCGATTATTCTATTTGGAGAGTTTAAATTCTATTTCTACTTCTACCTCTTCTTGGCGGTAGGATTTCCTTTTGTGCTGAAGTTCAAAAGACATCTTAATTCAAAATGGATTCAGATAGGAGCGATATCGACTATTATGGGTACCTATCTAGGGAGATATATCTTCGTCTATGGTGGTAATGCGTACCCGTTGAGCGACCGATTTGGTACGGGATTTGAGAAGTATGGAGAGTATGAGCAGATCAAAGAGTTTATATTTTATAGTCCCCATTTTTCAGAAATAGTTGTCGTTATTGGCTCTTTTGGGGTTATTCTCGTGGTCTATAAACTATTCGATCTACTGTTTTCTATCTCAAAAGTTTCAAGTGATTAGGTTGCTTGATACAAATCATCAAATAGAGGATAAAGTTTGAGTACAATAACTATGAAATATGAGACCTTGGAGTAATGATGATAGAGACGACAAATCTGACGAAGAAATTTGGTAAAACCGTATCACTACAGCGTGTTTCTGTGACTTTTAACAAGGGTGATGCGATCGCATTGATGGGTGCCAATGGTGCAGGAAAGACGACACTGATTCGATTAATTATGGGCTATTATCATCCGACTGAGGGGCAGGTGCGTATCAAGGGAGCAGATCCGATCACAGAGCGTGTTGAGATTTTGCATTCGGTGAGTTTTGTGCCACAGCTCCCCCCTCCGATCAAGCTCAGTCTCTCAGAGCTTATCGCCTATATCTGTAAGAGTTCTGGGGTGGATAAAGAGCTTATCTTTCACTATGCACATGAGATGAAGCTCGATATCAAGCCCAACTTACATAAGTCTTTTTTCACACTCTCTGGAGGGATGAAGCAGAAGTTTCTAATAGCGGTCTCTTTGGCGAAAGAGAGTGAGATCATGATCTATGATGAACCCACTGCCAATCTCGACCCCAAAGCACGCGATGACTTCTACCGACTGATTCAATCCAAAGAGCAGGAGAAACTCTCTCTCTTTGTTACCCACCGTATAGAGGAGGTTAAAGGGATTGTCAATCGTCAAATCTATATGGATCTAGGGGAGATTACCAGTGATGAAGCGTGTTAGTGTAAGCTATCTTTTGATACTTCTTGGCTTGATATTTGGGGGGAGTGGGTGTCAAGAGCGTGACCCCCAAGCCCTTCAAGAGGTACATTGGGATAGAGATATGTGTATGCGGTGTAAGATGGTCGTAAGCGAACGCCACCACGCCGTCCAAGTGATCAATATCGATACAGGGCGTAGCTATATGTTTGATGATATTGGTTGTGTGATCTTGTGGTTTGATGATGAGAAGACACCGTGGGCGTCTCGTGCCAAGATCTGGATCACGGATGTGCAGACGGGAGAGTGGATCGATGCACGCAACGCATACTATAGTAGCGGGACACTCACCCCTATGGCGTATGGCTTCTCCGCACATAAGCAGAAGCTTCCTCATACGGTAAGTTTTCAAGAGATGAGCCAACAGATCTTTATCATTGAAGAAAAAAACAACAGGAGAGCCTATTGAAAAATCTACTTTTAATCGCCTATCTCGACCTCAAAGAGTCGATTCGTGCCAACTGGTTTTTGATCTACTCGGTCGTCTTTGGTGGGCTAATCGCCCTCTTTTTTATTGCGGGGATTACAGAGTCGCAGGTGATGGGATTTTCGGGATTGAGTCGGTTGCTTTTGATGTATATTCAAGTGACGATTATCATCTTGCCTATCTTTATCTTGGTGACAACGGTGCGTTCGATTTCGGGGGATAGAGATAGCCATATCTTGGAGTATATGCTCTCCTTTCCTATCTCACTCAAACAGTACTACTGGGGTAAGGTCTTTGGACGCTTTATCACAGTATTTTTACCCGTTTTTATGGCGATGGTGTTTGCGATTGGGTATGGAGCCTTTAAGGGAGCATCTATCCCGTGGAATATCTTTTTCCTCTATACAGGGCTTCTCTTTGCGATGAGTTCCGCATTTTTGGGGATAGCCTTTTTTATCTCTTCGAGTGTGAAGTCCTCTGAGATGGCATTGGGACTCTCCTTTTTTGTCTGGATCTTTCTTCTGGCTTTTATCGATATTGCGCTCATCTCCTTGATGCTTCAAAACCGTATGAGTGAGGAGTTGATCCTCTCTATCGCTATGCTCAACCCCATGGAGATATTCCGTGTGGCAGCCATTAGCCTCTTTGATCCTGAGCTTACGGTGATGGGACCTGTGGCATTTACGATACTCGACACGATGAGCCAAGGGGTTTTTGTCTTGCTTTCGATACTCTACCCTGTGATAGTTGGGGTGTTGTTTGCCTTTTTAGGGTATCGTGTCTTCACCAAAAAAGATCTAGTCTAAAGGAACTCTATGAACAAACTACTCGTTACACTTACCCTCTTGAGCCTTTGGGCTGTTGCGTCCACTCCCGTCGCCAAGCCCTTTAGCCCTAGTGTCAAGTATCTGATTACTTATGACAAAAACACCACCTGCCTTGTGCGTCATATCCCTCTCTACAAAGATCCCAAATGGGTCGCCAAGATAGAGGTGCGTGGTGGCAAAACGGTCTACTTCTCCTCACCTAAGTCACTCTTTGAGTTCTACCATCGTCCAGGGAAGTGGTTTGATGTGGGGGTGAAGAGTGAGAGAGATTTCTCTAAGATTGTTGTCACCGACTATAAGAGTCTCAAAGCGATCGATGCAGAGCGTGCTTTTTTTGTCTATGGTAGTCGTGCTATCTCACCTGCGGGAGATGATCTCGTCCCCTTTGCGACACACGCAGATGCACAAGCCTTTATGACCCACTACAACGGCAAACGGATACTCACCTTTGATGAGGTGTCTGATGCCCTCATACGACTTTTAAATGGAAGGATATAAGATGACCAAACCAACCCCCAAAGATGAAGAGATACACCTCGACCCCAAACGCTATATCGTCAGTGAGACTGATGAGAAGGGGCGTATCACCTTTTGTAATGACTACTTTTTAGAGGTGAGTGGCTACACCCAAGAGGAGCTGATAGGCAAACCCCATAGTATCGTACGCCACCCCGATATGCCCAAGGTGGTCTTTAAGTTGCTCTGGGAGACGATTGCACAGGGTAAAAATATCAATGCCGTGGTAAAAAACCTTGCCAAAGATGGACGCTACTACTGGATCTTTACAGAGTTTGAGTCACGCAGGGATAATGATACAGGGAAGATCATCGGCTACCACGCCGCACGCAAAAAGATCTCAACCCATGTCATCGAGATCATCGCTGATCTCTATGCGACACTTTTGGAGATAGAGCAGAGAGAGTCTGTAGAGGCATCTCAAGCCTATCTGGTTGCTTTTCTCAAAGAGAAGGGTGAAGATATAGAGTTTGCGACTATTATGGAAGAGATTCACCGTTTCTACTAGGTTTAACAGTAATTTAACACTAGTAGATTATGATACATTATCAGAATAATAAGGAAACAGAATGAAAAGATTGCTACTCACGCTCATAGCTCTGGCTATGATGACCCTCTCTACTACTGCCCAAGAGGCTCACCCCAAAAAGATGATGAAGCTTTTTCAGAGTGTCCCCATGACACAAGCGACGCTTCTCCAAGAGGGCAAAGCCAAACCCTTCTGTCCTGAGTGTGGGATGATGCTTCCGATGTTCTACAAGACCAATCATGTCGCAACCCTTGATGGCAAAGAGAAGCAATACTGTTCACTCCACTGTATGGTAGCAGACTTGGAGCATGGTGCAACGCTAACGCATAAGCGTGTGGTTGATGTCACTACGCTGAAGTTTATCCCCGTAGAAGAGGCGTACTATGTTGTAGGAAGTAGCAAGAAGGGTACGATGAGTATGGTGAGTAAGTACGCTTTTGGTAAAGAGGTCGATGCCAAAGCCTTTGCAACACAGTATGGTGGTGATGTGATGCGATTTGAGGGGGCATATGGAGTAGCCAAGCAGGGCTTTGCCAAAGAGTCTAAGATGATCGCTAAAAAACAAGCGATGATGGCAAAAAAGGGTGCGATGCTCTACGCTAAGAAGTGTCAAGCGACTCAAGAGAAGTTTGAGACGACGGCCGATGCCAAAGCCTTTGTAATGAGCCATAAGCTCTGTAGCGGACTCAACCCTAAGCAGATGCAAGCGGTTGGACTCTATCTCTCTCGCCGATAGTTAGCCAAAGAGGTGCAGAGGATGAAGAGAGTGATTTGGGGTGTGGTGTTAGCACTAGGTCTACTGAGTGCAGGAGAGATGCGTGCAGATCAGCTAGCTAAGCTTGCGACCAAAGGGGAGCGGATCGTCACCATGCTTTGTGATAAGAGCAAGCTTCCTCATGCCTCTGGCTCTACGATCTCATTGATGGAGGAGATTAGCCACTCGGGTGCGTGTCCTCCACTCTCCCGATCCAAGCGTCAAGCGATCGCCCTCTATCTTCAGCATGGGACGACGAAGCGAACAGGCACCCCACTTGATGTCCCTGCTGATGCGAAGTGTCCTGTCTGTGGGATGTTTGTTGGGCAGTATCCCAAGTGGGCAGCGATGTTGGTCGTGGGTGACAAACACTACTACTTTGATGGGGTCAAAGATATGATGAAGTACTATATTTTTGATGGAGATTTCCCCTACAACCGTACTGCGATTACAGAGATGATGGTGAGTGACTACTACACCCTTGAGAAGATCCCTGCCAAAGAGGCGTTCTATGTACTAGATGCAGATGTCTATGGACCAATGGGACGCGAACTTATCGCCTTTAAGCGTGCCAAAGAGGCCAAATCCTTTATGGCGGAGCATCACGGTAAGCGTATTGTATCGTTTGATCAGATTGATGCGACGATGGTGATGCGACTTGATGGGATAGAGCAGTAGCCTATGGTGAAGTCATTTATCCTCTTGGGTGTAGTAGTTTTGGTGGCAGTGGGGTGTGTAGTGGGAGACTATCTAGGGTATGATCGCCCCACTACCCAAGAGCAGATCGACTCAGTCGTCGCACTCACTGGCTTCTCTTCTCTGGCGTTAAGTGTCGCCTACTATGAGTCCCGCACTCCTCGTTTAGGCGTAGCTCTCAACCCCAATAACCCTGCCTACCCACAACTTCAATCTCTTAGTAGAGTTGGATTTATCTATGCACACTAACCCCTTTCTCTACTTCGTTACCCTCCTACTCTTCAAGCAAAAGAGTAAACATATCGGAGCGGTCTTGATCTCCGTGATGATTATCGCACTGCTAAGTTCGGTACTGTTTCTCTCTGCGTCTCTACAGACCACCCTTCTAAATAGTGTACAGGCAGAGTCAGACTTCAGTGTCACACGCATGCAGGCGGGTGAGCCTACCACGACCCCTCTGGCATGGGTCGATGCCGTCTCTCAGATGAGTGGGGTACAAGATGTCGCACCGCGTATCTATGGACGCTACTTCTTTAGTCCACGACAGGAGTCCTTTCTCGTTGTGGGGGTGGACTTCTTCGATACACAGAGTAGTGTGATGCTACAGAAGCTGATTGAAGGGATTGATCTCAAGGCATTCTTTGCGACACCTAGTATGGTCGTAGGGGAGGGGGTCAAGGCGTTTTTAGAGGATCACTACTACAACGATAGTTTCTCTTTTAAGACCCCCAAAGGTACATTTAAGCGTGTGAAGATCGCTCAGACACTCCCATCTACGACCAACTTAATCGCCAATGATATGGTGATACTCCCTCTTGAACTGGCTCGTGAGATCTTTGGATTAGGTGAGGAGGAGGTGACAGATATCACCTTCAATGTCCCCAATGATGCGGAGTGGGATACCATCATCTCCAAGCTCCATCTACTCTTCTATGATGTACGGGTGGTGGAGAAGCGAGAGGTGATTAAATCCTATGAGAGACTCTACAACTACAAAGGGGGACTCTTCTTGGTACTCTACCTTATCACCCTTGCGACTTTTATGTTGATACTCTATCAGCGGTATGCGATGGTCTACTCAACCGAGAGACGCGAGATTGGTATCTTGCGTGCGGTGGGGTGGAGTATCCAAGATATTCTCAAACTGAAGTTCTATGAGACACTGAGCGTGGTGGTGGTGAGCTTTATACTAGGGGTGGTTGTGGCATATGGGTATGTGTTTGTGCTGGATGCTCCCCTACTGATAGAGATATTTTTAGGGGGAGCCAATCTGCCTAACCATGTTGTCTTAGTCCCCACAATAGAGTTTGGATTATTAGGGTCGATCTTTCTGCTCTATGCGATCCCTTTTTTGGGGGCGGTCTTGATCCCTGCGTGGCAGATAGCCGTGACACCTCCCAAAGAGGCGATGTTGTAGTGATGAGGAGTTGAGAGTGGTAAAGATAGAGCAGGTAAGCAAGATTTTTGATGAGGGGCGACCCCAAGCGTTTGAGGCGTTGCGTGCGATTGATCTGGAGGTTGGGGCAGGGGAGATGGTCGTCTTGAGTGGCGTGAGTGGAAGTGGCAAATCAACCCTGCTCTCCCTCATCGCAGCCCTTGACAAGCCAAGCTCTGGCAAGATTGTTGTTGGAGGAGAGCCGATCTCTAAGCTCCCAGACCTCCACGCCTCAGCCTACCGTGCCAAAGCGATAGGGGTGATATTTCAGCACTTCAATCTACTCGATGCGTTGAGTGTAGAGGAGAATGTCATCGTCCCACTTATCCCTAGTGGGGTTGCCTACCCTACACTCAAACAGATGGCATCCAAGAGTATGCAGATGGCATCGATCGAACACAAGGCGACTCAGCAGGTCAAAGCCCTCTCAGGGGGAGAGAAACAACGCTGTGCCATCGCACGGGCATTGGTACATGACCCCAAGCTCATCCTCTGTGATGAACCCACCGCCAACCTCGATAGAGCCAACTCCTTGAAGTTTATTGCGATGCTTGAAACTCTACACGCCCAAGGCAAGACGATTATTGTAGCGACCCATGATCCACTCTTTGAGTCCCTCGACTTTGTAGATCGTGTCATTGGGATGGAGGATGGGAAGATTGTCTAATGTCTGAGATACTACTAAGCCATGAGGTGATTATCTATCTTCTAAGTGAGGGGATTCTCTATGCATTGCTTCTTGTTGCGGTGGTTGCGACAGGTAGTCTCTTGCGTGGATGGGACTTTGAGGCGTTTACCCCCAAGCAGTTTGCGTTGGAGAACCGCTCCTATCTGGTGATGACGATCATCTTCTTTGTGATGATGCTCAAGGTACTACTCCTTCCCTACTTTGTCTACACTATCGATAGCCTCGCCTCGTTGATCCCTGGTGCGATGTGTGGTGCAGGGGTGATCAAAGCCAATCGCTACGGCAATCCACTCTTGACTCTCAAACTCATTATCCTTCTGCTTAGTGGGCTATGGTTGACGCTCAACTGGCTAGATCTTCACTCCAAACACTACCCCTATCTACGGGCTAAGTCATGGTTTTTTGTAGGACTCTTTGGGTTGTTGAGTCTGGAGTTTGGACTCGATATCCTCTACTTTACCCATATCGAGACGACCCAGCCTGTGAGCTGTTGTTCGGTGATCTTTGGCTCTTTGGGTGGGGGGAGTGGTCTGCCGTTGGGGTTGGATATCCCTAAGGTGTTGTGGCTCTTCTATCTGCTCTTTGCGTTGGTGGTTTTGAGTGGGGTGATGGAGTCGCTTCTGCTTGGCGTGGTCTCGACACTCCTCTTTGCGACGGTTGCCTACTACGCGGTGGTCTACTTCTTTGGGACATACATCTATGAGCTACCCACCCACCAGTGTCCGTTCTGTATGCTTCAAGATCACTACTTCTATGTGGGGTATCTAGTCTGGGGGCTACTCTTGGTAGGGGTGTTTTTGAGGCTCAATAGTACACTACTGGGCTACTTGATGGGGCATTCATCTTCGAGGTTGACACACCTCTCGACCCTGCTACTAGGACTCTTTACTCTGCTCTGTAGTGCTTTTGTGGCACTCTACTATCTCAAAAATGGAGTTTTGTTATGAAAAAATTACTGCTAAATCTCTTGACCTTTGGTGTGGTGATCGCCATTATCGTCGTTCTCCTGCTCACCTTTGGTACCGAAGAGGGGGCGCGTTATGTCTACAAAGGCAACACTGAGCATAAGATTATCCCGCTCACTCCCAACACCTATCAGTGTTCGGAGTGTAATATGCCAATCGAGGCGATGGCGTATAGTGTAGAGCTAATCACCCAAGAGGGGGATACCTACTTCTTTGATGAGATAGGGTGTGCGGTACTTTGGCTCAAAACACACCAGCCCAAAATCGCACGCTTTGTCACACAAACCCTCGATACCCATCACTGGATAGCAGTCAATAAAGCCTACTACTCCCGTACGGCTCCCTCTCCTATGGGGTATGGATTTGGGGCATTGGAGCATCCACGAGCAGGAGATATCCCTTATGAAGAGATGCGACTGCTGATGCTACAAGGGAAACATCTCCATGACCCATTTATAAAAAAGCAACTACTCTCAGAGTAATATAGAGCCGCTTTAATATTTTTTTGCTATACTTAGCCTGTATTTTAAACACAATTAAGGAGTAATCAATGGCATTATTTGATGATGTAAAAGAAGTAGTAGTTGAGCAACTAAATGTGAGCCCAGATGAGGTGAAAGAAGAGTCTAAGTTTGTAGAAGATTTAGGTGCGGATAGTCTTGATGTTGTTGAGTTGGTCATGGCTCTTGAAGAGAAGTTCGATATCGAAATTCCTGATGATCAAGCAGAAGCAATCGCAACAGTAGCGGATGCAATTAAATTTATCGAAGCTGTATAGTTTTGAATCGTAGCCCCTTGGGGCTACGGCTAGAGTATATATCAGTACTTTTATGGAAGTGTTGATATATATTTTATAAAGTATAGATAGGAGAGCCAGTGAAAAGAGTAGTAGTGACAGGTTTAGGAATGATAAATTCTTTAGGGCTTGAGAAAGAGAGTGCATTTAGTGCGATTGTAGCGGGTAAATGTGGGATTAAAGTCGTTGAGTCTTTCGATATTGAGAAGCAGTCTGCCAAGATTGCGGGTGAGATTATGGACTTTGACCCTTTGAGTGTAATGGATGCCAAAGAGACCAAAAAAGCCGACCGTTTTATCCAGCTTGGATTGAAAGCAGCTGCAGAGGCGATGGCAGATGCTAAGCTCCCAGAGGATGTTGATAGAGACTCTTTTGGTGTGGTCTCTGCTTCAGGTATTGGCGGACTCCCCAATATCGAGAAAAACTCTGTTGTCTGTGAAAATAGAGGACCTCGAAGAATCTCTCCATTCTTTATCCCCTCGTCACTGGTCAATATGCTAGGTGGATTTATCTCTATCTACCAAGATCTCAAAGGTCCCAATCTCTCCTCAGTCACCGCGTGTGCAGCAGGTACCCATGCGATTGGTGAAGCGGCAAAATGTATCATGGTAGGCACCGCTCAGAAGATGTTGGTCGTGGGTGCAGAGTCTGCGATCTGTCCTGTAGGTATCGGTGGATTTGCTGCGATGAAAGCACTCTCTACACGCAACGATGATCCCAAAACAGCCTCACGACCTTTTGATGCAGAGCGTGATGGCTTTGTAATGGGTGAGGGGGCAGGTGCTTTGGTACTTGAGTCCTATGACGATGCCGTGGCGAGAGGTGCGACTATCTATGGTGAGTTGATTGGATTTGGTGAGAGTGGTGATGCCAACCATATCACAACCCCTACGATGGATGGGCCTCTCCGTGCGATGAAGAGTGCCTACAAGATGGCAGGTGAGCCTAAGATTGATTATGTCAATGCACATGGTACCTCCACACCTGTCAATGACAAAAACGAAACCGCAGCCCTTAAAGAACTCTTTGGTGGTAAAGCAAACTGTCCTCCTGTCAGCTCAACAAAGGGTCAGATAGGACACTGTCTTGGTGCTGCGGGTGCGATTGAAGCGGTTGTGTCGTTGATGGCGATGCGTGATGGGGTTCTTCCTCCCACCATCAACTATACCAATCCTGATGAAAACTGTGATCTTGACTATGTTGCCAATGAGGCACGCAAAGCCCAACTTAATGTTGTGATGAGCAACTCCTTTGGATTTGGCGGTACCAATGGTGTCGTAATTTTCAAAAAAGTATAAGGATAGAAGATGGCAACTTACTTAGATTTTGAGAAGAAGATCGAATCGATACAGGAGGAGATTATATCAGCACATGCCATCGCCAACCTAGATGCGGTAGAGAAACACCAAGCAGAGCTTGAGAAAGAGGTTGAGAAGACTTTTGGTTCACTGAGTGACTATCAGAAGCTTCAGCTTGCGCGTCATCCTGATAGACCTTATGCCCTTGATTATATCAAGCTCATTATGGAGAATGCCTATGAGATCCATGGGGATCGTGCCTTCCGTGATGATCCTGCGATCCTCTGCTATCTTGGATGGATTGATGGGCAGAAGACCATGGTCATCGGAGAGCAGAAGGGGCGTGGACAGAAGAACAAAATCAAACGAAACTTCGGTATGCCAAACCCTGAGGGGTACCGTAAAGCCCTGCGTGCTGTACGCATGGCAGAGAAGTTTGATATCCCTGTCTTGATGCTCATAGACACCCCAGGTGCCTACCCTGGACTTGGAGCAGAGGAGCGTGGACAGAGTGAAGCGATCGCCAAAAACCTCTTTGAGTTTGCTGCGGTTAAAGTTCCACTGATCTCTGTAGTGATTGGTGAGGGTGGTTCTGGTGGTGCCTTGGCGATTGGGGTAGCCGATAAGCTTGTGATGATGCGTTACTCTGTCTTTGCAGTTATCTCTCCTGAGGGATGCTCTGCGATCTTGTGGAATGACCCCTCCAAAGTCGAGACAGCGACCAAAGCACTCAAAGTCACCCCTACAGACCTCTTGGAGCATAAGCTTATCGATGATATTCTCGATGAGCCACTCATCGGAGCTCACCGTGATAAAGCCACTGCTGCGACTGTACTCAAAAGCTACTTCCTTGAGAACCTCAAGACGCTTCAGGCACTCTCAGTAGATGAACTCCTCGATCAACGCTACAAACGCCTAACCGCCGTTGGTGCCTATAGCGAGTAGGTTGCGTTAGACGAATGATTCATGACATCGTCCAATCCCTTCTTATCGCCATTGGTGATTTGGGCTATTGGGGTATCTTCCTTCTCATGTTTCTTGAGAGTACTTTCTTCCCCTTTCCTAGTGAGATTATTATGGTACCTGCGGGGTATCTTGCCTTTCAAGGCGAGATGAACCTTGGTGGTGTGATACTCATCGGGATACTAGGCTCTGTAGCAGGGGCTCTCTTCAACTACTATCTTGCCCGCTCAGTTGGGCGTAGCTTTCTGTTACGCTATGGGCGATACCTCTTTATCTCATCCCAAACCCTAGAGAAGCTAGAGCAGTTTTTTACCAAGCATGGTGAACTCTCCACCTTCAACGGTCGGTTGATCCCTGGTATCCGTCAGCTCATCTCCCTCCCCGCAGGGCTTGCCCGTATGCCTATAGGACGCTTCGCTCTCTATACGGCTCTAGGTGCAGGTATCTGGGTGGTGGTCTTAGTCGCACTAGGCTACCTCCTTGGCTCTCAAGAGGAGCGTATCGCCACCTACCTCCAAGAGGCAACCCTCATCGCACTTCTCTTTGTCGCAGGGAGTACACTTCTCTATCTCTACTATCAGAAGCGTCGTTAGAGATCATCATGACTCTGACACACTTTTAACACACACTTCGTGCTATACTTAAGGATACCAATACAAAGGGGATTGTATGAAGAGGATTTTACGCTATGTAATGGTGCTATTGTTGCTACAGTATACTTATGCGACTACACACTTTGAGGGGATCACTGATGGGGTCTTGCGGGAGCCTCTCCCGCAGGTGACACTGGCTAAAGGGTTGAAGCCTATTGAGCTTCAGAGTCTTTTCGTTGATACTAAGATCGTTGCTAATATCGCTCAGACGACCTATGAGATGGTGTTTTATAACCCAAATCGGCGTCTCTTGGAGGGGGAGTTGAAGCTTCCTCTTCTTGGAGGACAACATATTGTGGGGTATGCGCTTCAGATAGGGGGAAAGTATCGTGAAAGCTCTGTAGTGGAGAAAGTCAAAGCCAAACAAGCGTTTGAGCATACTATCCGCCAAGCCGTCGATCCTGCGATCGTAGAGAAGCGTCTAGGCAATCACTACACCCTGCGTCTCTATCCTATCCCTTCTCACGGGGTCAAACGGGTCAAGGTGACCATCGAGGAGTTGTTGACGACCCATCGTGGTAACTACCGCTACACCATCCCATTTGTTTCTAAGCAGAAGCTCTCAAAATTTGCATTTCATCTGGAGATTACTACGCCGACTCCTGTGGTCGCCAAGCTCTTTGGGCTTGCCCCTGTGCCTAATTTTGAGCAATCGCAATCAGGCTACTACTTCGATATCAAACGATCCAATATCCGACTTAAACACCCCATCGTCGTAGCACTTAAAGCCCCCTCAACTGAGAGCATTTTTTTCCAAAAAAATCGCTATGGATCCAAAAACTGGTTTATGGTGCTACTCCCCAAGCCGTGGACTCCCACCACACCCAAAGCCCCCAAGGCTCAAGAGGAGACGATTGAGATCATCTGGGACACCTCACTTGGAGCCAAGCAGAGTGATCGAGCCAAATCCTTTGCCTTTCTCTCTACGCTTTTTGCCTCTGAGATAAATACGCGTTACCGTGTCAAGCTCAAGAGTCTTGATATCGCACTCCACGACCAAGGGAGCTACAGCGTCGTCAAGGGTGAGTGGAAGCGTCTGAGAGCCAAGATTGAGAGCTTGAAGTATCACGGGGCGAAGGATCTCTCTGTCTTACGCATAGATAGACGCGTCTCACGGGTACTACTCTTTAGCAATGGTATCAATAGCTTTAGTGACCGTGTCCGTGTCAAGCAGGGGGTGCCTATCGTGACGCTCAACAGTAGCATCGGGGCAGATGTCCCAACCCTACGCTATATCGCAGAGGTCTCAGGGGGTGTCTATCTCGACCTACTGGGGATGAGTAGCCAAGAGGCGTATGAGAGGCTCTCTCGGGGCAAGGTATTTGCTCTGTCGCGTGTGAGTCGGGGTATCAGTGATCTGCTTGTCCAAGAGCAAGGGGAGCAACTCCTCCTGCTTGGTCGTATCCGTGGTAGTCGGGGCAGACTCTCCTACACCCTTGGTGGGTGGGATCATACCCTAGAGATCAGTGAGGGGGTGCGGAGTGATCTCATCGCACGGGTCTGGGCAACTGCAAAGATAGAGAAACTCTCCCAACGCTATCGACTCAACCGCTCCAAAATCCTTGCTCTTGCCAAACACTACAAAATTGTCACCCAAGAGACTTCACTCATCGTACTCGATAGGCTTGAGGACTATATCCGCTACGCCGTACGCCCACCCAAAGCGATGCAAAAGGCGTACTACCAAGGCATCAAAAAGCAAAAGAGAGCCAAGCGAGAGGCACGACGCAATGCCATCAATGAGGCGATCGCTCTACTCAGAGAGCAGAAGAGCTGGTACCACACCCGCTACCCACGCAAAGAGCCAAAACCCCAAGAGGAGTCTATGAGCGAAGAGGGGGGAGATATCGCTCCTGTAGAGCCTGTGATGGAGGTAGCCGCCGCCCCCTCGCGTCGCATACCCTCCAAAGCACGCAAATCCAAACGGCTTACCGCCTCCTCGATGAAGATCAAGCTCAAGGCGTGGCAGTCGGATGCTCCCTATCTCAAAGCTCTGGACGCTATCGCGCCTAAGCGACTGATGGGACACTACCTTACGCTTCAAGCCTCCCATCGGGATGAAGCCTCATTCTATGTCGATATGGCAGAGTACTTCTATACCAAAGGACGCACCAAAGAGGCACTGCTTATCCTCTCCAATCTCTTGGAGCTTGACTATGATAATAGTGAGTTGATACGGGTCTTTGCCTTTAAGCTCCAAGAGCATAAGCAGTACCGTAAGGCACGCTTCTTCTTCCAAAAAGTCAAACGACTCCGCCCCTTTGAGCTACAAGCGAGTCGGGATCTAGCACTGGCATATGAGCGGACACACCAGTACCAAAAAGCCCTCAACCTCCACTACAAGATTCTTACCACACCATGGGATAGTCGCTTTAGCGGAGCCAAAATCGTCTCCCTCAACGAACTTAACCGTCTCATCGCCACCCACAAGCTCAACACTGCTAAGATAGACCGCCGACTCATCTACCCGATGCCTGTGGATATGCGTATCGTCATCAACTGGAGTACAGACAACACCGATATGGATCTCTGGGTGGTTGACCCCAAAGGGGAGAAGACCTACTATGGAAATCGCATCTCCCACATCGGAGGCAAAATCTCCAACGATATGACCCAAGGGTACGGTCCTGAGGAGTTTATGCTCAAAAAAGCCCCCCGAGGTACCTACACCATCAAAGTCAAATACTACGCCTCCTCCCAACAAAAACTCACAGGCCCCACCGTCATCCGAGCAGAGGTCTATACCAAATACGCCTCAAAGGCTGAAAAACGAGAGGAGATACTCTTTAGGGTAGAGGAGGAGAAAGAGGTGATAGAGCTAGGAGAGGTTGTCTATTGAGAGTAGGGGGAACGGCTCTTTTGATAGCTGAGTATTTAACATAAACTCAAAATGAGTCTAAAAAATAGGCTATAATTTGAGTTAAAAAATAGGAGAGAGTATGAAGATGGTACACTCTTGTCGTCGTCTCTCTCTTATACTCTTCTTCTACCTCTTCTCTACCTATATGGGGGCGACCCATATCCACCATGATCCTTTGATGGAGCCTAGTGACTGTAAAGTCTGTGTGGTATCAAAAAACCTTCATGGTAACGATATCTTACCCGCTACCCCACACCTAACCAATATAGTAGTCTCCTATGCTGTGATGACACGCTATGAGATACGAGTAAGCACCCCCCTCTATAAAGGCTTTGATGCCCATGCACCTCCCGTATAATACCCCTTTAGAGAAAAAATCATACAATTACAAAAAATACCGATAGAAACATAAAGGATATCTTATGCACAAAAAAACCATACTCTGGAGTACACTACTCCTCTCTACCTTGAGCGATGCTACGACCCCTACACTCCAAGTGAGCTATGAAATCTTAGATTTTGACCACTCACGAAAAAAAGATAACGGAGTTAGAGAGGGGGTAGGCTTCCAGTTGAAACAGGAGCAAAACTTCTATCAAGTAGCGTATGAACATACCCATACGGATACTTTTCAGCCTCCACTCGATAGAGATTTAAAGGTCGACAAATACTATGTTAACTATACCCGAGAGTTCGATAGTGACCAATCCCTCTCCCTAAGTTATGCCACAATTGATGATAACCTCATGGAGCAGACCGATGGTGGAGATATCTATGGGCTTGGGTATCGATACAAAGCGTTTGCCTTCAAGCAGTACTTTAGTGACTACAAACACTTTGATGTCTATCAGAGTGAAGCGGGATACACCATCAAAAAACAGTACCAAGAGTTCAAAACAAGCCTCACATTGGTAGAGAAGTATATCCACCTAGAAGATAAAGAGAGTAATAACTTTAGTAAAAATGCCAAAACAGATTACTTTACGACAGGGATCAAACTCCACGCACACCACCAAGGCTATCAGTTGGGTGTAGGTACTTTTTTGGGTAAGCGTATCTTTGCTGTGATGAACAATGGGTTTAAAGTACAACACCATGCTATGGAGTTTGACAAAACCTATATGTGTGGCATAGGAAAAGTGTTTAAGTGGGGGGGAGTCCATCTAAAGTATGTCTATCAAGAAGCAACCGAGGTCCCTATCCATAATGAAGGGGTAACGGTACAAAACCTCATAATGCAAGTAGGGTATAAGTTTTAACACAGAGAAGGGTTGAGGGGCGTAGCAGTGCAACCCTCACTCCAAAAATAACCAAACAAAATAAAAACCATACGATTTGCTTATAGTATAAGGGATTTGATAGAGAAGTGGCGGTAGTATTCTCCTACTTAGATGAGGAGAAGCCTATGCAAGAGATAACCCTACACCCAGTCGCTACTATCCGTTCACCATTTTGTGAGCTTGTCGATATGCCTGTACAGCCCAAAGGGGCGAGAGAGGTCTGTGCGAGGATTGAGTTTTTGCCTGAGTATGTGGAGGGGTTGAAGGATCTAGAGGGGTTTAGTCACCTCTACTTGATCTACCACTTCCACAAAGTCACCCAATCCAAGCTCCAAGTTGTCCCCTTCAATGACAAGACCAACACCCCTCGTGGGGTCTTTGCGACACGGACACCGATGCACCCCAATGGTTTGGGGCTTTCGGTGGTGGAGCTAGTCAAGGTAGAGGGGAGTGTGGTAACGATACGGGGGGTCGATATCCTTGATGGGACACCACTAATCGATATCAAGCCCTATATCGCCAACTTTGACAAGGTCGAGGGGGAGAGTCGCTCAGGGTGGATGCGATCCTCTGAGGCGGAGGTCTCTCAGAAGCGTTCAGATGATCGCTTCGTTGAGTAGGGAGATATCAATGGTGTAGTTCCTACACGGTATCCCTGTCTGAGCTTTCTGGTCGATAAAACTCTCTAGTGTGATAGGGGAGGATTGTAGCATTCTTTTTGCCTAATTTTTAGGTAAAGTAGCATCTAAACGCTAATTGGATAGAATCCCGCTATGAAATACTTAAAAGGTCATAGTAAGCAGTACTTCTCATTGGCAACGATCGCGATGTACTCGACACTACACAAACTCACATGGATTGATAGCAACTATCAGTACCATAAGATGGCATTTGCCTACCAAGAGTATAAGACCTCTCCCCCATCTTTTTTATTTTAAGAACTGTTATCATTACCATTTAAGTTGATGATTAGTATCATTATAAAAATAAAAAAGGAGTTATTATATGAACTACACAATACCACTAACTATATTACTGTTAAGTGCGACACCACTATTGGCACAGAGTCCACTAGAGGAGGCGATGGCGGGTATCACCCACCAAGGGGAGCTTCGCTTTGGGGCGATTGGGACAGAGGATGCCTTAGGCACAACGGCTACGACACTCTCACTAGGGGGGCGACTCTCCTTGGAGACTAAGCCTCTCAATGGGGTGAGTCTGGTAGGGACATTTTTCACCACGACCCCACTCTTTGGGGAGGATGAGGAGGGGCTTTTCCTCGATAGCACCAACCGAGGCTATGCAATTGTAGGGGAGTCCTATCTCAAAGCCCTCTGGTCGGCTACGACGCTCAAAGTAGGGCGACAGCTCATCGATACCCCCTTTGCTGATAGTGATGATATCGCGATGATCCCCAACACCTTTGAGGCACTCAGTGTGGTAAGCAAGGAGCTTCCTGATACTACGCTCTCTCTCGCACTCCTCACACAGATGGCAGGGGTCGATGCTCCTATCGCTCAACGCTTTAGCAAGCTACAGCCCTCCGCAGATCCTGTCGTAGTCGCAGGGGTTGAGTATGAGGGGATTGCCCATACCAACTTGGCTCTGTGGTACTACGGTATAGATGCGGGAGATATCCTCTATGCAGAGGGGAGCTATGAGATGGCGGGAGTGACCGTGGGCGTACAGTATGCCGACCAAGATCATGACAACACCGCCTATGGTGCCTTGGTAGAGGCAGAGATCTCCGACTTTACCTTAGGGGTCGCCTACAACAAAGCTGAGGGTATCGTCTCCAACGGCTTTGGTGGTGGGGCGTTCTTCACCTCCTCAGAGGATCACACCATCGCAGCGGTGCGTGACCAAGAGGCACTCCGCTACCGTGCAGCGTATGCGTTGGGGTCGTTTGAGGTGGGGGTTGCTCATCTGGCTCTCGATAAGGGAGAGGATGAGACCGACTATCTCCTCCACTACGCAGTCAATAAAAATCATACATTAGATATAATCTACTCAGAGATGTACGATGATGGCAACATGGTGCGATTTTTCGCCAACTACAGTTTTTAATCAAAGGATAGAAGATGCATATAGAAGCAGGAGTAGTACAGGGTGCCAAGATGGTATTGAGTTATGCTACAGCCGTAAGTGTTGTGGGTGTAGGGGTGAAGTTGGCGTATGAGAGTATCCAAGAGAGTGGGGTTGTCTCCCTTCTTCTCAAAAGTATGGTGAGTATCCTCGTGGTCTTTATGTGCTTTGAGGTGTTGCCTCACTACCCTGTGGGGGTGAGTGAAGTCCACCTGATTTTGGGGACGACTCTGCTACTGGTCTTTGGGGTAGCACCGACGATGGTGGGACTCTCATTGGGGCTACTGCTCCAAGGGGTTACCGTAGCACAGTTTGACCTTCCACAGTATGGGATCAATGTCACCACACTATTGGCAAGTATGCTCATCCTCCACTATGCCACACAGAAGATCATCCCCTCAGGTATTGCCTACAAAGATATCAGCTATACGCAGATGCTCAAGATGTCACTTGTCTGGGAGGGTGCGATTGTGAGTTGGGTTGCGTTTTGGGCGTTGTATGGTCAAGGGTTTGGCGTGGAGAACCTCTCTGAGATAGCAAGCTTTGGAAGTGCCTATATGCTCGTAGTCCTCTTGGAACCCTTTATTGATATGGCCGTCCTAGCAGGGGTCAAAGCCTTCTACAAGAGTGATAAGTGTTCGATGCTATTTGATAAGCGTCTCACAAACTGTAGAGCCTAGTCGTTATGAAACGCTACCGACACCACACTAGAGATAAGGCGATTGTCCTTGCGTGTTTTGGTTCTGTGATCGAACAGCAGATGTACCTTGACCTCAAAGCAGAGGTGGAGGCGAAGTTTGAGGGGGTAGATGTCTTCCTCTCCTTCTCCTCACGGATGGTACTCAAAAACCTCCAACAGCGAGGACTCCCCTACAAGAACCTCCCTCAGGTTCTTGCGGATGTCGATATGTTGGGATACCGCAATATCGTTGTTGCCTCTATCAACCTCTTCCCTACCGATGAGCATATGGTGTTGGGGCGTATCGTCTCAGGCTTTAGCCACTTCTCCCTTGCCAATATCCGTGCAACTAAGGCGATCCTCCACAAGACCAAAGAGTCCTCTCTCGCTCTCAAAGCCCTCGATGATGCGGTTACTCAAGAGGGCGTAGCCAATCTCTATGTCATTCATGGGGTGCCTGTATTGGATTTGGCAGGGTTGAGTGCGGTGGAGTATACCGAAGCCTTCTTGTCGCGTGTGGGTGTGCAAAACTACACCTGTTCACTAGAGGGGGCATTCCCCTACTATGCGATCAAAGAGCGACTCATCGAGCAGATGAAACGAGAGGGGGTTAAGAGGCTACAGATCGTCCCACTCCTCCTTGTCAGTGGCAACCACTACCGCAAAGATATGATCGAGATCACGCAGGAGCTTGGTGAGGAGTTTGAGACGCAGATCGTCCCGACCCAGACACAATCGGAGCGGTTTAACCTCATCGAGCTTGAGCGTATCCGTGCGATTATTATGCAAAACATCACCGAGGAGATTGTCAAGCTTGGATAAGCAACTCTATATGGTCTCCTTGGGGCCAGGCGATAGCGAACTTGTCACCCTCAAAGCCCTCAAAGCCCTACAGCAGTGTGATGCGATCTGTATCCCGACCAAAAGCCCCGACAAGAGCTTCACCAAATCCCTCACACACACAATCGTCACACGCCTAATGGAAGAGCATGGCTTCACCAAGCCACTGCTTCCCATCTACACCCCGATGCACTTCAAAGTGGAGGATTGGCAGTATCAAGTCGATCGACTCTACCAAGGGTTTGAGCAGTATGAGAGCCTGAGTTTTGTGACGCTGGGTGATAGTGCGGTCTATAGTACCGTCTACTACCTCCTTGATCTGATCCAAGCCCAACGCCCCTCCCTCTATGCCAACACCGAAGTGATCGCAGGGGTCACCTCCTTCTCACAAGCTTCCGCAAAGGTCAAGAAGCCTCTGTGTGTGGGGGATAGTCGCTTTGAGATCATCCCACTACTCGATAAAGCTGTGCCGACTACGACCATCTATATGCGTCCAAAGATTGGGATGGATACCGATAAGATTACCCACTCTGGAAGCCTCTATAGCTTTGAGAATATGAACTATCAAGGGGAGCAGATCACCCCACACAAGATACCTAAAGTCACCAAGTATATGACACTCTTTATCGACTTTTTTCAGAAGGATACCTAATGGCATTTACCCAAGAACAACCTCCCATCAATATTGGAGCAGATATCTCTGTGAAGTCCTTTGAGATGATAGAGGAGGAGTTGGAACGCTATCCACAAGTCGTCCAGTTCAACACCGAAGAGCGTGCGGTGATTGCACGGCTGATTCACACCACCACCTGCTTTGAGCAGATACTTGACAACATCTACTTCTCCCCCAATGCCCTACACCGTATCAAAGACCTCTTGCTTAACCACGCTAAGATTATCGTCGATGTCAATATGATTAAGGTGGGGTTGAGCCAGTTCTATCTCGATACCTACGGCAATGAGGTGGTCTGCTATATCAATGAACCCTTCACCTACGAACACGCCAAAGCACATCAGACAACCCGAAGCTACGCCGCGGTGGTTGAGGCGATCAAACGCCACAAAGGAGAGCCGATGGTACTGGTGTGTGGAAACGCCCCCACCTTTATCTATGCAGCGATTAATACCCTGCTCGATGAGGGGGTAGACCTCAGCCAAGTCGCACTGCTCCTCTTCCCTGTGGGATTTGTCAATGTCCTAGAGTCCAAGGAGTACGGCAGACGCTTCAGCGAACACTTTGATCTCCCCGCAGTCATTATGGAGGGGCGGTTTGGTAGCTCCACCATGGGAGTCGCCACCCTCCACGCCACCTACAAACTCATCAAAGATTATGATGGGACGACACACTATAATGGCAAATGATAGAGTTTTTAACCTTTAGACGCTTTATCGCCATCGAGGTACTGCTGATAGGCTACTACTTTGGGGCGGTACTGATACCGCTTGTGATCTGGTTGGCTCGTGGGGTGTTGCGACGCAGGGTACCGTGGATGCGTAGGCTTAGTGAGCCTCTAGGGTTGATGTGGCGGGAGCTTACCCTCACGCAAAAAGGGGGGATACTCCTCCTGCTTCTGGGGGTATTTGTGGCGATGGAGATCGTCTGGAGAGTCTGTTTTGAGATGCTGATAGGGTATTTTCAGATGATAGAGGCACTCAAAGCCTCAGTAGCATAAGGAGTCGACAGTGTGTGCATACTATGAGAATGGAACAGAGAAGATCAAGCAGGGGGATACGGCACGCTATCTCACACGAGAGATAACTATCCTAGAAGCCAAGCATATCAAGTCAAGTAAGAGGATGCGTATCGTCTATCTCGCCAATGAGCGAGAGATCACGCTAGAGGTGCCGTACAAGACAGTGATAGGGGCGATGGATTTGGTATCGCGTAAGCCGACCCCACCCAAGATCAATGAGATGGGGCAGGAGGTCGTGGAGGGGTATGCGTGCAAGCCCAAGGATTTTGATGCTACCCGTCCCATTATGCACTTCAAGTATCAGCTCTATATCTGTGAGGGGGAGCGGTGTGCCAAAGCGGGCAAGGTCGATAAGTCTGCCCAGCTTAGGGCGATCCTCAAGCGTATGGGACTCAACCAAGGGCAACACCGTATCAAGATCTCCCGTACGGGCTGTTTTGGGGCGTGTCGCTTTCGGCAGGTGGCACAGTGTGTCGCTAACACCCAAGCCAATGGCAATGTTGCCAACAACGCCTTGTGGTTTCGCCAGACACACCAGTGGAGTGAGGCTCAGTGGGAGAGGCTCTTTGAGGCACTTCGAGACGATACTCCTCTGAGTGAAGTGGTAGATGAAGAGGCGTATATCCCGATGCGGGTCTATGGCTAAACTCCGTCGAGGCTACACCACAGGAGTCCATGCGGTCGTGGCATTTGAGAAGGCACTCGAAGGGGTGATGGCTACGGGGTTGTGCTGTCGCGTCACCACCCACAAGATGCCCAATGATGATCTCGATGTCACCAAAGGGTGTGAGATCGTCGTGACCCTCTCCTACCACCGCTCCGACCTCACCCTCAACCCTCTCTCACACACCCCCTACACCCTAGGCACTCTTATGCTCTATGCAGGGGAGGGGGTCGGTGTGGTGACCAAAGCAGGACTTAAACCCCCCAAGGGCTATCCCGCCATCAACCCCACCCCCCTGACGGCCATCGAAGCGTGCTATAGACGGTGGGGAGTCAGCCAGCGACGACTCTACGCGACGATCGCCATCACAGAAGGGGAAGCACTCGCCAAGCAGACTGCCAATGCCAAGGTGGGGGTGATGGGTGGACTCTCTATCCTCGGGACGACAGGCTGGGTCAAACCCATCTCAAGCACTGCCTACCTCGACTCCATCGCCACAGAGATCGCCTTTGCCAAGGCAAACGGCTACACGAAGATTATCCTCACCCTTGGCAACCGCTCTTTGGCAGAGGGTCAGAGCCACTATGCAAAGGAGCAGATCGTAGAGATAGGCAACTTTGTCTATGATGCTCTCTCCATCGCACAGAAGCAGGGGATAGCTGAGGTGGTCTTCATCTGTGGGATAGGTAAAGCGGTCAAAGTCGCCCAAGGGTACCAAAATACCCACAACCGCTTTGGGAGTATCGACTTTGCACGACTCAAACACGACATCGCCACGCATCTAGGCATCGAAGTAGACACAGAGATGACCAAAACGGTCAAGGGGATTACGGTACAGTTAGGTGAGCGGGTAGGGGATTTTTATACGCTTATCACTCACCAAAGCACCCAACAGATCCAACAGTGGTACCCGACGCTTCAGGTCACCACCCATATCGTACAGTGAGGACAGTATGTTAACCATAACAGGCAACGGAATGGGGGATTATACTTTTGATAATCTGACCATTGAGATAGAGCGATTTGATCGTGTGATTTGTGATACGAACTTCAAAGAGGAGGGGGTAAACCTCCTCAAACTAAGTTACAAAGAGGCAAAATCCTATATCATAGAGCAGTATCAGCGGGAGGATATCCTCTATGTGGTGACGGGGAGTCCACTTTTTTACTCGGCGGGGATACTCATCGCGAAGCAACTACCTCAGGATGAGGTGACACTCATTGACAATACCTCCTCCAAGGCCTATCTCTTGACCAAACTACTCATTGGTGATACAGAAGTAGAGACACTCTCCTTACATGGTAGAACGCATCTTGATCTGGAGCGTTTTTTAACCAATCGCTACACCTTTGTACTCTGTGACAAAGAGAGTATTTTCAAGCTCAAAGAGGCGACACGCTATCTCAAGGCAGAGGATATTGCTGTCACGATAGGTTACAAGCTAGGCTACCCTGATGAGGTGATTGAGCAGATCAATCTTTTTGACTATTCGTGGCGAGCATTTGACCTCACCCAACCCTATGTCCTACTCATTGAGCGACGCTTCACCCCACCCTCTGCGGTGAGTGAGGATAGTGCGTTTGCTACGGAGCGGGGGATGATCACCAAGCAGTATAAACGCCATCTCTCCCTCCAACACCTCGACCTCGCCCCCAATCAACTACTTTGGGATGTGGGAGCAGGGAGTGGAAGCTGTGCGATAGAGGCCTACAAACGCTACAGTGTCCGCACTATCCTCCTAGAGAAACAGTCCCAACGCTGTGACTACATCCGCCAAAATCTCACGAGCCACTTCGTCTGTGATACCACCCTGCTAGAGGGGAGTGCGGAGGAGCTTTTTGAGAGCTTGGAGGAGGATCCTGATCGTATCTTTGTAGGGGGTGGAGGCACCCAAGTCATCGCCCGACTCCCCTACCTCTACGAGCGTCTCAAGGCAGAGGGTATACTCCTCATCAACGCTATCACCCTCAAAAACCTCACCCAGATGATCAGCGTATTAAATGAAGCCAAGATAGCCTACAAGGTAATCTCCCTCTCACTCACCACCTACAAAGGAGCCTTGGACTTGATAGAGCCTGAGAGACAGCTGTTTCAGATACGGGTGGAGAAGGATCTCACCCCTTTGACACTATCACACCATAGCTGAGGATAGACTCGAAACATCGTATGGAGATAGGTGCCAAATACTTTGCCCTCTCTCCAGCTCCCTACCTCTCCTCTGCCGTTGGGGGTTTTGCTGAGGATATCAAAGCCCCGCTCTAGGCTCTCTGGGGTGGGCTTGGTGTAGTGAAAGGCGTGACCTTTGATACCTGCTTCATTTTGGTAGTAGCCTAGACGGGTGAAGCGTGGCTCTAGGGTGAAGTGTAGGGGTAGGATACCGCTCATGGTCTTGTCATCTACGCTCTTGGCGAGGTAGAGTAGCCCCGCACACTCTGCGTAGATGGGCTTGGTCTGGGCATGGGCGATGAGGCTCTCTCTAAAGCGTGTCGCGTGGGCGATGCGTGCATAGGCTTCGTGACTCTCGACATACCCCCCGACGATATAGACCACATCACAGTGGTTAGGGATGGGGTGGTCTTGGGTGGCATCGATGCGGATGACCTCCTCAAACACCGCTTCCAAAAACTTGAGATTGTCATGGTAGAGAAAGGAGAAGTTGACATCATTTACAATGGCTAGGGTTTTTTCTAGCTTGGGGGTAGGGGCAAAGGGGTAGTGGGAGGGAGTGGGGCGTGAGAGGGGTGGTGTGAGGGTTTCGAGTGACGCTAACTCAATATGCTCTAGTACCTCTTGGCTGATCTGGGCGATCTTGTCTAGGTCATCGAGATCCAAGCCTAGGTGAGTATCGCTGAGTGAGGGGAGATTTTTGGCTATCCACCCTAGCACGATGATGTGGGGGTGGTCGTGTTCGATTTGGCTCTTGATGAGTGCGTAGTGCATGGGTGAGGAGAGTTTGTTGAGGACGATGGCTTGTATGGTGTTGCCCTCTTTGTAGCCTAGTAGCCCTTGGAGTACTGCGGAGATGGTGATGTAGCTCCCACTCCCATCGAGTACCACGATAGTGGGGATGGCTAGGTATCGGCTCACGCTATATGCCGAACACCCTTTGTTCTCTCCATCGTAGAAGCCCATGACTCCTTCGAGTATGGCGACTCTCTTATCTGCATAGTGGGCAAACACCCACCCCATCTGCTCCTCACTCATGATAAAGCTATCGAGATTGACCGAGGGGGTACCACATACCTGTGTGTGAAACTGCGGGTCGATGAAGTCAGGTCCTATCTTGAAGGGACGCACCGAGTCGCGAAAATGCCACAGCAAGGCGGTGGTGAGGATAGTCTTGCCTTGGTTGGAGGCAACAGCAGAGATACAGAAGGCTTGCACTAGGCTTTGAGTGTTCCACTCATCTCATACTTGTTGAGGTAGCCTCGTGGGGTGAGTACCTGTCCGTTTGTGGTGTGGCGTGTTTGAGAGTTCCCGACAATGATTAGCGTCGACATGGTGATCTCAGGGTGTTCGATATCTTGTGCGATCAAGTCCGTCGTGGTTGTCACGCTGATCTTCTCATTGTCACGCCCTACATGAGAGGCGATGATCGCGATACGCTCCTCCCCCTCACGCATCGCTTGGAGGAAGTTCTGATAGGGGAGGATACGCTTTTTGGACTTGGGGTTGTAGATTCCCAAAATCATATCCGCCTCAAAGCAGTTGCGTACCCGCTTGTCGATGATGTCGATATCGGTGAGCTTGTCAGAGAGGGAGATTACGGCAAAGTCTTGGCTAATGGGAGCCCCTATACGGCTTGCCGTCGCCAAAAAGGAGGTCACCCCTGCGATAGACTCCACCTCTATCCTGTCCCACAACCCCTGCTCATCCATCAGCTCCGTAACCAGTGTTGCCATCCCAAAGACATTGACATCTCCATTGGAGATGATACAGGTGGTTTTGCCCTCTTTGGCGTAGTTGATCGCCTCTTGACACCGCTGTATCTCCTTGGTCATTCCCGACATAAAGATGGGCTTATCCCCGATGAGCGGTTTAAGCTCCTTGACATAGTTGCGGTAGCCCACGACTACTTCACACGCCTCTAGGGCATCGAGTGCTTCGGTTGTCATATATTTGGTACCCCCCGCACCACTGCTGAGGATATAGAGTTTATGTGCCATTAGATTGCTCCTGCGATAGTTATTGCCTTGTTATATACCGCTTTTTTGATAACAAGCTCCTTGTAGTGTGAGCCTAGCACCGCGGAGGGTTCGGCGACCCCTTTGAGTCCGAAGAACTTCGTAGAGGCAGAGGGGCTAAACTCCTGCTCTAGGGTATTGATCGCCTCTGTGTCATAAAAGGTAATGGGCAGATCGTAGTGTGATGCCAATGCCAGTAGCCCCTCTTCATCTTGTTTGGCTTCAAAGGAGGTGATGTTTTGAATATCTGCGTACTCCAGATGATAGGTGGTCAAGAACGCCTCAAACGCCTCTCTCATCACCTCAAATGAGGTGCCACGGTTGCACCCTATCCCGAGGGTGAGCTTGGGCTTGAGGGTGAGGGAGGGGCTTGGGATATGGGGAGCGATGACCACCGTATCCTCATCGATATGCTCAAATCCCACACGGGTGAGATTGGCACGGTTGGGGATCGCCTCAAAGACCCGCTCAGTGGTGGCGACCTTGACGGGCTGTTGGTTGATAAGGCGGTTGGAGATACGGGCGAGGGCTTTGAGGTTGGTGATACGCCAGCCGTTGTGTTGGGCGAGCATCTCAAAGGCGAGACTCTGGGTCTGATCGGTCGCGGTGGAGATGAAGTTGAGACAGTTGGGTAGTCGTGATGCAAGGGTATCAGCTAGGGCATTGGCACCCCCTAGATGCCCACTCAGTAGCGGTACGACCTTGTCTAGGGCGAGGTTGATGACCAGTACCGCAGGGTCGGTAGACTTATCCTCCAAGAGCGGTGCGATTTTACGCACCACCGCCCCCATCGCCAAGATACAGAGGATCGCGTCATAATGCCTCCACGCAGAGGGGAGGATATCATCGAGCTTGGCATAGATGTGGAGGTGTGGTAGGGTGTGGGTGAGTCCTTCCTTGCCGTAGATATTGACCTTGTGGTCACTCAGGTAGGCAGAGAGCCGACACGCACTGTTGAGACTAGGTTGGTTGATGGTTACAATAGCTATCTTCACTAGCGATCCTTTGCATCACACTGTTTGAGGAGGGGTTTGGCGTAGAGGTGTGACTCGGTACGCTCCTCTTGATGGAGAAACTCCCCAAGCAAAATGAGTGCTACCCCACGGATATGCCCCACCTGCTCCTCGATGGTGACAAGCGTACCTTTGTAGATCGCCTCCTCCTCCCAAGTCGCCTTCTCCACCACCCAGCACGGTGTATCAGGGGTATAACCCATCTCAAGGGCTTGGGCTTTGAGCTTTTTGAGGAGCAAGATAGAGAGATAGAAGACCAACGAGGAGTTGCGACATGCCAAGATATGCTCTAGGCTCTCAGGGTTGGGGGTCTTCCCCTCCACACGCGTGAGGATAATCGTCTGCGACACCCCAGGGATGGTATACTCTATCCCCAACGCCGCCGCCGCCCCAAACGCCGCCGTGATCCCAGGTATCACCTCATAGGCTATCCCCTGTTGGGTCAAGAAGTCGATCTGCTTGGCGATGGTAGAGTAGAGTGACGGATCCCCCGTATGGACTCTCGCAACACACTGATCACGATGCGACAACAAAAACGCAAAGATCTCAGGATACTTCATCCCCTGAGAGTCCACGATCAGAGTATCCTCCCGACACCACCCCAACACCTCACGAGGCACCAACGACCCCGTATAAAGCACCACATCGGCTTGCTGTAGTATCTTTTGAGCTTTAATAGTAATGAGGTCAGGATCACCCGAACCTGCCCCTATGAAATAGATCATTTTTTTCCTTTATATCAATATCATTTGGTATTTGAGCTATTGTTTGATAACCACTTAATAAACTTCCTATTTCGAATTTAATATTACCAATTTCAGTTTTTGTGACTGCCTATAACTTCTCTTTACCCTAACACCCATGCGATATACTTCCGCTTCTTGATCTTGACTTTTTTGAGTGCTTTGAGGACTTTTTCGATGATGGTGTGGTGTAGGGCGATGTAGGACTTGGTGTCGGTGATCTCTATCTTGCCGATGTGTTGGATGTCAATACCGATCTCTTTGCAGAGGGTGCCGAGGATATCCCCTTTGCGGAGTTTGCTCTTTTTGCCTCCGTTGAGGCAGAGGGTATCGTAGTCACTTTGCATCCGAAACTTCGCATCGACGCGTAGGGTTTTGAGGTGGGCTTTTTGGGCTTTTTGGAGGATGTAATCACACTTTTGGCTTCCGTGAGGGGAGAGGAGGGAGATGGCACGCCCTGTGGCATCCGCACGCCCTGTCCGTCCGATACGGTGGGTATAGACCTCCTCATCGAAGGGGAGGTCGTAGTTGATGACGAGTTGGATATCTTTGATATCGAGTCCACGAGAGGCGACATCGGTGGCAACCATGATACGCTTAGAGCCGTTGGAGAAGGCGATGAGTGACTCATTGCGGTCTCTCTGGTCAAGATCTCCATGGATATCGATGACGGAGTGTCCTCGTTCATTGAGCTGTTGGGTCAGCTCTATCACCATGACTTTGGTATTGCAGAAGATGAGCAGAGAGTCGGGTTGATAGGATTGGATGAGGGCGGTGAGGGTGCGGAGCTTCTCCTCTGTCTCATAGACGATCTCCTCGATCTTTGTCTGGGCTTGGAGGGTATCGACTTTGAGCGTGAGGGGGTCTTTGAGTAGGGTGTGGGCGAGTTGCTCTATCTTTTGTGGGAAGGTGGCAGAGAAGAGGAGGGTCTGTTTGTGCTTGGGGGTGTTGGAGCCGATCTTGACGATCTCATCATAGAAGCCCATATCAAGCATACGATCCGCCTCATCGAGGATAAGGGTCTGGATACTTTTGAGGGTGAGGGTCTCTTTGGCGAGGTGGTCTTGGATGCGTCCAGGGGTACCGATGAGGATATGGGCTCCTTTGGCGAGGGAGTCGGCTTGTGTACGAAGGGGGACACCACCATAGAGGGTGAGGATCTTGAGGTTGGCTTTGTAGCTGGCGATGCGTCGTAGCTCTACGGCGATCTGGTCGGCTAGCTCTCGTGTGGGGGTGATGATGAGGGTCTGAGGGGCGTAGTTGTCGGTATCGGTACGCATAATAGCGGGCAATCCAAATGCCAAAGTCTTCCCTGAGCCTGTCTTGGACTGTGCGAGGATATCTCTGCCTGAGAGGATTGGGTTGATCGCTTGGTTCTGGATGGGGGTCATTGTCTCAAATCCAAGGTTTTGGAGGGTATCAAGTAGTGCGGGTGGAATGGTATTGATGGTATCAAATGTTGCCATAGTAAGGACTCTTTTTGGTGTAAGTATAGGGTAATTTCTGTTAAGGGGGCGTGTGTGTGAGCCAAAGCCCACACGGTGGGGCTTAGGCTTTGGTTTTGCGATAGTTCATAATCATCGCATAGGCTTCATCTTTGAGTAGAAGCTTCTCTTTTTTGAGGCTCTCAAGCTCCATATCACTCATGGCTAGATCCCCATTCTCTGCTTTTTTGACTCTCTCATCCAAGAGGTTATGCTTCTCAAAAATCTTAGCAAAGTGTGCGTCCTCTTGTTTGAGTGTGTGGATCTCATCTCTATATTCGTGTAGCATTATGGCTCCTTGTAGTAATATCCCTCATTATAACTCTTTTGGGCTTAAGTACGATACTCTGCGTTGATTTTGACATACTCATAGCTGAGATCACACCCATAAGAGGTGTAGCTAGACTCCCCTAGACCGATATCGCAGGTGACTTTAAACTCAGGTTGTTTCATGATACGGTACGCCTCCTCTTCTCGTTTGCTATCGAGTTCGCGACAGCTATCGGAGTAGATGAGGAGGTCATCGTAGTGGATGGTGAGGGTCGTCTCATCACACGCAATCCCCGAAGCTCCAATCGTCGAAGCGATACGCCCCCAGTTTGGATCCTCCCCAAAGAGTGCGGTTTTGACGAGTAGGGAGTTGCTCAGAGCCATAGAGGCTTTTTGGGCATCGGCTAGGCTCTTGGCTCCTTTGACCTCAAAGGCGACAAGTTTGTTGGCTCCCTCTCCATCACGCAGGATCATCATCGCCAGCTCAAAGAGCATCTGGTTGAGGGCTTGAGCAAACGCCTCTTTGTGGTAGTGTCCACTGAGTCGGTTGGCAAGGAGCATCACTGTATCATTGGTGGAGGTGTCGCCATCGACAGAGATACGGTTGAAGGAGTGTTCGGTCGCCTCCGTAAGCAGGCTCTCCATATCGGCTTTGGGGATAGCCGCATCGGTGGTGACAAAGCAGAGCATGGTTGCCATAGCGGGGTTGATCATCCCTGCCCCTTTGCAGATGGCTCCGAGATGGAAGTGGCTCCCATCTGCTAGGGTGACACGGTAGGCGAGCTCTTTTTTGAAGCTATCGGTTGTCATGATCGCTTGGGCTGTCGCATCGGAGTGATGTCCCTCAAAATCGAGCGTTTGGAACGCAGAGGTGATCTTTGGGATGGGGAGTCGGTAGCCAATCACCCCTGTCGAACTCATAATAGGGTTGTGTGCGTTGAGGTGAGAGGGGAGTGCCTCCATAATCGTCTCGATATCTTTTACCCCTTGGCTCCCTGTCATCGCATTGGCATTTTTGGCATTGATGAGGAGGAAGTTGGTCTGAAACCCTTGGGGGTAGCGGTTGAAGTGGACGATAGGGGCGGCTTGGAAGGTGTTGGTGGTGAAGCGTGCGGTGATATCACACAGCTCCTCTGAGCGGATAAATGCTACATCGCCTTGTGAGGCATCAGGACGCATCCCGACATTGGTAGCACCAGAGTAGAATCCCTCTACAGCGTCAAGACCGCAGTCGAGTGGGGTGATGGTAAACATAGTTGTCTCCTTAGATATATTTAAGTTCTTGGGGTTTCTCTTTTTTACGGATAATCTTCTTGGCACGATAGATCCCCTCACTCGTACCGATAAGTAGGAGTTTGGACTCGGGCATGATGATGGTATCTCCTTTGGGCATCGGGATAAACTTCCCATCTTTTTGGCGGATACCGATGATATTGACATTGGCAATATCGCGTAGGTGTGCGGCTTTAATCTTCTTGAGGGTGAGCCATGAGCTTTTGGAGACCTTCGCCTCCTCCATATCCAGAGGGGTATCCTTCTTGTAGAGAAACTCCTGAAGCAGGTTTTCCATATCGGGGCGTGCTGCCATAGCGTTGATGCGTTGTGCCATGAGGGTGGTCGCTGAGACGACTTTATTGGCTCCGAGTTTGAGGAGTTTGGTCTTATCCTCATGGTTTTGAGCATTGGCGATGATGAGGTATTTGCGTCCCCGTTGTATCTCCGACTCATAGAGGCGTGCGGAGGCGATGACGGCGATATTGTCTGCGACATTCTCCGCTAGAGAGATGACCCCTTTGGCAGAGGAGAGGTGGGATTTGAGTATCCCCTCTTCGGTGTGTGCCTCTGCGGTGACAAAGTAGGGGTAGCGGTGCTTCTTGGCAATCTCTTCGAGATCTTCGCGTGGATCGACCACCACAAACGGGATATGGTTGGCTCGTAGTTGCTTGGTCACTTCGATGGTAAACTCATTGTGGTAGCAGACGACAAAGTGGTGCTTGAGTCGTGCAATCTCATAAAGCATTTTACGCTCCTTGGCAGTTTTTTGGAAATCCCCCTTCTTCACTACTTCAGCGATGATCCCCACCGCGATAGAGAAGACCACAAACCCAAAGATGATGAGTGTGATAGTAAAGATACGCCCCATATCGGAGATGGGTTGTATCTCTCCATACCCCACCGTGGTGAAGGTGATCCCTGTTTGGTAGATCGCATTCATCAAGGTGAAGTCATCGATCGCCATATAGCCAAGTGTCCCGATAAGCATCGTCAGAACGGTTAAGATAAGGGGGAGTCGAAAGGGGGCTAAATGGGTATAGTACTCATCATTGAGGGTGATATGTGGTTTGGGTGCAATTCTCCAGTTGAAGAACTTTTTGATTGGGTGAGAAGCGGACATCAATCTGATCGCTTAGGGAGATTTATAGTAGCCAAAAGCTACTATAAAAGGAGAAGAAAGACTAGCTTGCTGCTGCAGCTTTAGCCGCTTTTTTCTTCATTGTTCTGAGTGTAGAAGCCGCAACTTTTACGCGTTTAGTGGTTCCATCTTCAAGTGTAATCTTTACAGATCTTAAGTTTGGAAGTTGTCTTCTTTTTGTCTTGTTGTTTGCATGAGAAACATTGTTTCCTACGAGTGGACCTTTTCCTGATACTGAACATCTTCTTGCCATGGTATCTCCTTGATAATTTGAATGTTACGCGTTTAGAGTGCGTGAAAATTTGTGCGATTATAGACAAAAAAAGCATAAAAATTGCTTAACTCTTCCAACTTACTACTCTAATCCCCTCTGTGTTATAATGGTGAAAATAAATATTAGAGTAGGAATTTTATGTTAGTAGCCCCTAGTATACTCTCAGCAGACTTTGGAAACTTGGCATCTGATGTCCAAGCGATTTGTGATAATGGTTGTGATTTGGTACATGTCGATGTGATGGACGGACACTTTGTCCCCAATCTCACTATCGGTCCTGTCGTCGTCGAGGCGGTTGCCAAAGCTACGACAAAACCACTCGATATCCACCTTATGGTAGAGAATAACAGCTTTTTTGTTGATCTCTTTGCTCCTCTAAAGCCTGAGTTTATCTCGTTTCATATCGAAGAGGAGAAGCACCCCCATCGTCTCATTCAGAAGATTCGTGCATTGGGGATACGCCCTGCGATCGTACTCAACCCCCACACTCCTGTGGAGGCGATAGAGTATCTGCTAGAGGATCTCGATATGGTACTCTTGATGTCGGTCAACCCTGGGTTTGGTGGACAGAAGTTTATCCCCTCCGTCATAGCGAAAGCCCAACGCCTCAAACAGCTCATCACTGCCATTAACCCTGCGTGTCTAATCGAAGTCGATGGTGGGGTCAATGGGGAGAATATCACGCTCCTTGCGGATGCGGGAGTGGATGTAGTAGTCGCAGGCTCTTTTGTCTATAAGCATCCCAACGGAGTCAAAGAGGCGATTGACTCTTTGAAAGTCTAACGATGTTACGCGTCAAAATCTGTGGTATCACCAACCTCCGAGATGCCCTTCATGCTGTGGCGTGTGGTGCGGATGCGTTGGGGTTTGTCTTCTATCCCAAATCCCCTCGCTATATCACCCCAGCAGCAGCCAAACATATCATCGATCAGCTCCCGCCGTTTGTCGAGCGGGTAGGGCTGTTTGTCGATGAGGGGGTAGAGACGATTGAGACGGTGTGTCGCTACGCCAATATCTCTCTAGCTCAGATACACTTCGAGGTCGATGTGGAGTCACTCGATGCGATCACGACACAGACACTCCCTGTGGTGCGTGCCAAATCCCCTGAGGATGTGATGAAGTTCTCCGATCGCTACCGACTGGTCGATGCCTTTTGTGAAGCGTATGGGGGGAGTGGCAAGCGACTCAACCTTGCGTGGTTTGAGGGGGTAGACTGCTCCAAGATCATCTTGGCAGGGGGACTCACCCCCCAAAACCTCCAAGAGGTGAAGTCCTATGGATTCTATGGTGTCGATGTCAGCTCTGGAGTGGAGTCTATCAAAGGGAAGAAAGACCCACAGAGAGTCGAGCAGTTTATCGCCCATGCAAAAAGTCTTTGATGAATTAACCGTCGCGTTTCGTAAGCAGAAGGGGCGACTAGCAGAAGCGGAGTATAGCCGTATCGTGATGAAGCACACCACGCTCTTTGAGGAGAGTGATACGATCTTTTTGCTACTGCAAGCCTCAGGCTACCCTATCGAGCGAGATGAGGCGGGGGTCTACTGGCTAGAGAGCTACTTTACCGCCTATGAGAAGCAGAAGTACTGTGTCGTTGATATTGAGACCAATGGAAGCAAGCCTGGTACCTCTCAGGTGATTGAAATTGGGGCGGTGATGATAGAGGGGGGCGAGGTGATTGAACACTTTGAGACCTTTGTGGAGTGTGCCTTTCTGCCTGAGTATATCACCAAGATCACAGGGATAGAGCCTACTGATCTCATCGGTGCACCTACACGCCGAGAGGCACTCACCCAGCTACGCCACTTTATGGGGAGTGCGATCTTTGTCGCACACAATGCCAACTTCGACTACTCCTTTCTCAACGCATCATTTGAGCGGTTTGGGTTGGGGGGGATAGGTAACCCCAAGCTCTGTACCATCGAGCTTGCCAAGCGTACATTTGAGAGTGAACGCTATGGCTTGGCGTACCTTATCGAGTCATTGGGGATCGAGACGGCAACCCATCACCGTGCCTATAGTGACGCTGTCTGTGCTGCTAAGGTGATGGCAAAGAGCTTTGAGACGCTCCCTGAGTATGTCCATAGTACTGATGATCTGTTGCGTTTCTCCCTCTCTAGCAAGAAGGAGCGACGACTCAATAAAAATGCTACAGCGACACCACGGTAGTCTAGGGTGGTGTTGAAGTACCTTGTGGGGTATCCTGAGAAGATTCAGCAGGATGTTGCAGCCCTTATCACGCGTGGTAGACTTCGCCACTATCTCCTCACCAAGTACCCCACACCCCATACCTATAGCAGTGATAAGCGTCTCTTTGGGTATATCATGCAGATCAAAAATCAGAAGATGAAGAAGTCCGCACCACTGAGCCGTGCTTCGTATGATAGTACGCTTCGTACACTTGAACACGCTTTGGGTACGCATCACTTTATCTCTCGGGTACAAGGGGGACGGCTCAAAGTCAAAAATGAGATTAAGATCGCGTCACTCTTTCGGGAGGTGCCTGAGGCGTTTTTGGAGATGATCGTGGTACATGAACTAGCACACTTTAAGCAAAAGGGGCATACCAAAGCGTTTTATCAACTCTGCTGTGTGATGCAACCAGACTACCACCAAGTGGAGTTTGATGTGAGGCTCTATCTTACCCTCCTAGAGCAGGAGGGTAAGATAGAGGCGTGGGCTAGGGCTATTGATACTCGTTCTTAAACGCCACATAGCGTTGGGCTGAGGCGTAGAGTTCAGCTACTTCTGCGTCGGTAAGTTCTCGTACGACCTTGGCGGGACTCCCCATAATGAGGCTACGAGGGGGGAACTGCTTGTTTTTGGTTACCAAGCTACCTGCTCCAACAATCGACTCCTTGCCAATCACCGCACCATCTAAGATCGTCGCACTCATCCCAATTAAGCAGGCATCTTCTATGGTACAGCCATGGAGCATGACACGGTGTCCTACGGTGACATCATCCCCGATAATGGTAGGGTTGCCATCACTCTCATCGGGCTTTTTATGGTGGGTGACATGTACCATACTGAGGTCTTGGATATTGGTTCTTGCTCCGATTTTGATATGGTGGACATCTCCACGGATCACACATCCAAACCATATCGCAGAGTCTTCTCCCATCTCTACGCGTCCAATGACACTAGCCCCTTGGGCGATCCATACATTTTTGTCGAGTTTGGGACTCCACTCTTTAAATCTAATAAGCATCTCTTACTCCTTTTGTCTTTAGGTATCTTTGAGCATCCGTTTGGCAAGACGGCTGACATAGTTTGGGGTCTCTTTTTTGGTCTGGTCGTGGATCTTCTTGATATACTCTTCTAAGATGGTATGGCTATTGATCGCTTTGCCTAGTAGGGGGACTTTGTTGTAGCTTCCATCGGCTTGAAGCTCCCAGCGTAGTTGGTTGTCACTCAGCTGAAGCATCAAGATCTGTTTGATCTTCTGAGTGAGGCTATCCTCGACGATAGGGGTCATCAGCTCTACGCGTCGTACGAGGTTGCGTGGCATGAGATCAGCACTGGCGATGTAGCACTTGACTTTGTTGTTTTTGAAGTAGTAGATGCGTGGATGCTCTAGGTACTTCCCGATGATAGAGGAGACGGTGATGTTGTCACTGATCCCTTTGATAGCAGGCTTGAGACAGCAGATACCACGGATGATGAGATCGACACGACACCCCTCTTGGGAGGCTTGGTAGAGGGCTTTGATGACATCGGTATCGACAAGGGAGTTGGCTTTGAGGATGATGTGTCCCTCTTTGCCAAACTTGCCCTCTTTTTCGATAAATTTAAGGAGCTTAGGCTTGATCTGCACAGGGGACATAAAGAGCGTATCGAGCTTGGTATAGGTCGAGAAGCCTGTCAAGAAGTGAAAAAAGTGTGTCGCATCGTTGCCAAAGGTCTCTTTGGAGGTGAAGTAGGAGATATCGGTATAGATCTTCGCCGTACTGGGGTTGTAGTTACCCGTAGCGAGGTGGACATAGCTCTTGAGTTTTTTGCCCCGTCGTTTGATGACCTGTGCGATCTTGGCGTGGACTTTGAGCTTGGGGATCCCATAGACGACATGCGCCCCTGCATCCTCCAATGCTCTTGCCCATCGGAGGTTGTTCTCTTCATCAAATCGGGCTTTGAGTTCGACGAGTACCATCACCTGCTTCCCTTCGCGTACGGCATCAATGAGTGCCTTGACGATAGGGGACTTTGGTCCTGCACGGTAGAGGGTCATACGGATCGCAATGGTATCGGGCTCTGTAGCTGCTTGGGAGATGAATTTGACCACGGGATCAAAGCTATCAAAGGGGTGGTAGAGGAGGATATCTTGCTTATCTATCGCCTCAAAGATATCTTCGCTATCGAGTGGGGCGATGGTCTTGGGGTTGTAGGTCGGAAGTACGAGGTGCGAGAGTGCTTTATCCCCTACAATCTGCCAGAGGCTCCCAAGGTCAAGGGGGATAGACTTGTAGGTGTAGATATCTTTGTCATCAAGATTGAGGTAGGAGAGGAGAAATCCTATCAGATCAGGATCCCCACTCCCTTTGAGTTCGAGTCGGATGAGTGAGCCTTTGTTGCGTGAGCGAAGCCCCTCTTGGAGGATCTCCAAGAAGTCATCTGCCTCCTCCTCTTCGATCTCGATATCGGCGTTGCGTGTCACCCTAAAGGGGGTCGAGGCGAGAAGCTTAAAGCCGGGGAAGAGTTCAGAGGCAAAATGCTCAACAACCGAGTCGATAGGGATAAAGGTCTGATCGATCTGGATAAAGCGGGGAAGCAGACGCGGGATGCGTATGAGTCCATGTTTGATCTGCTTGGAGTCATCTTTGAGGGTGAGGGCGAGACCAAAGCTGAGGTTGTTGAGGTGTGGGAAGGGGTGGGTTGCATCCACGGCGATGGGGATGATGACAGGGTAGATCTCATTGAAGAAGATCTCTTTGACTTCGGCTTGCTCTTGGGTATCGAGGGCATCAAAACTCTTGATATGTACCCCGTGGGTGTGGAGTTGTGCGATGATGGAGGTGTAGCATGACTCTAGTACCTCATGCTCTTTGTGGAGGTAGGTGTGGATCTGTTCGAGTTGCTCTGTGGGGGTGAGTCTATCCGCCCCTGTCTCTTGGATGCGTGCTTTGAAGAGTGCTTTAAGTCCTGCAACGCGGATCATATAGAACTCATCGAGATTGGTACCATAGATTGCAAGAAACTTGAGGCGTTCGAGTGGGGGGAGTGTCTCATCGAGTGCTTGTGCTAAGACACGGGAGTTAAACTGTAACCATGAGAGTTCACGGTTAAAGTAGAGTTGGGAGGTATTTAAATCACTGCTCATAAGTATCCTCTTAGTAGTTTTTGCTCTATTATAGCCAACTAAAATTAGAGCTTCTTCACCTTGGCGATCTCATCTCGTAGCCGTGCAGCCTCCTCAAACTCCAGATTTTTGGCGGCTAGAAGCATTTTGGCTTTGAGCTCTTTGACGAGGGCTTGGCGTTGGGCTTTGGGCATCTTCTCTAGCTTGCTTTGGGTGCGATAGCACTCCCCACCCTCATCGACTTTGAGATCGGTATCGAGTTCTCGTAGGGTGGTCTTGGGGGTGATGTGGTGTTTTTGGTTGTAGGCGATCTGTTTTTGGCGTCGCTCTAGGGTGGTGATGATGGTGGTCTGCATGGACTTAGTGATGCGTTTGGCATACATCAGTACCGCTCCATTGGCGTTGCGTGCGGCTCGTCCTGCAGTCTGGATGAGTGAGGTCTCAGAGCGTAGGAAGCCCTCTTTGTCCGCATCGAGTATCGCCACAAGGCTCACTTCAGGTAGATCGAGACCCTCTCGTAGGAGATTGATCCCAATCAAGATATCAAACTCCCCTAGACGCAAGGAGCGGATCACTTGGTTGCGTTCGATCGCATCGAGATCGGAGTGCATATATTTGGCTCGTAGTCCTAGATCATTGTAGTAGGTGGTGAGTTCCTCTGCCATTTTCTTGGTGAGGACGGTGATGAGGATACGCTCCCCACGGGCGATAACAGGCTTCATGCGGTCGTGAAGGTTCTCTACTTGGTAGGTGCTATCAATCACCTCGATGAGAGGATCAAGCAGTCCTGTGGGGCGTACCACCTGCTCAGCAATCACCGAGGAGAGCTCTAGCTCCAACGGGGCAGGGGTGGCAGAGACAAAGAGGAAGTGGGGCGCTTTGTGGATATACTCATCAAATTTCAAAGGGCGGTTATCGAGGGCGGAGGGGAGTCTAAATCCATGATCGACTAGTACCTCTTTACGGCTTCTATCCCCTGCATACATCCCCCGAAATTGAGGGAGAGAGACATGGGACTCATCGACAATGACAAGGTAGTCATCATGCATCGTCTCAAAGTAGTCCATCATTGAGTAGGGGGTCTCTCCTGGTTGTTTGTTGGTGAGGTGGCGTGAGTAGTTCTCAATCCCTTTACACATTCCTGTCGCCTCAATCATCTCAAGATCAAACTCAGTGCGTTGTTTGAGGCGGGCATACTCTACCACTCGCCCCTCTCTTTGGTAGTAGGCGAGTCGCTCATCTAACTCCTCTTCGATATGCTTAACCGCACGGGCAAGCTTCTCTTTGGAGACGATAAACTGATTGGCTGCGTAGATGGTGACGGATGCTTTGGCAGGCTCCTTCTCCCCTGTTAGAGCGTTAAAGGGATAGAGTGCATCGACTTCATCCCCAAAAAACTCCACACGAATGGCAAACTCCTCCTCATAAGCAGGATAGATATCGACCACCTCCCCTGTCACCCGAAAGTCTCCCCGATCAAAAAACTCATCATTGCGTTTGTAGCCCATATCGACGAGTTTGAGGAGTAGGGCTTTTTGGTCATACTCCTCCCCTACGGAGATCTTCTGTACGATAGAGCGGTAGTCCTCTGGAGACCCTAGCCCATAGTTGGCTGAGACAGAGGCGATGACGATGACATCCTCATGGCTTAGGAGTGAAGCGGTGGTACTCAGTCTGAGGCGTTCAAGCTCTTGATTGATTGAGGAGTCTTTTTCGATAAAGAGGTCTTGGCGTGGAAGGTAGGCTTCGGGTTGATAGTAGTCATAGTAGGAGATGAAGTACTCTACATGGTGTGAGGGGAAAAAGCTTTTAAATTCGGAGTAGAGTTGGGCAGCAAGGGTCTTATTGTGGGTCATGATAAGTGTGGGCTTTTGGGTCTTCTCAATCACCTTTGCCATGGTATAGGTTTTGCCTGAGCCTGTGACACCCAGAAGTGTCTGGTACTGATTGCCTGCATTGATTGAGTGACTGAGGGCTTCGATGGCGGTGGGCTGATCACCTGATGGTTGGTAGGGACTGCTGACAGTAAAGCGTGGCACGGGACTCCTTTGGTGAAAATTAAGGCAGAGATTAATGGGGTATTAGTATTAGTTTCGCTATTATTATAGCAAAAATAAAACCAGACAGGAGTGTTAGAGATGTCAGCTTTACAAAAACTACAAGAGAAGATAGAGCAGTGGAGAGTCGATCATGAAGCACTTAAAGCTGAAAATGCAACCCTTAAAGAGGAGCTTGCCAATACCGCTACAGCACTTGATGAGTCAGAGTTTCAAGTAGAGTCACTCAGAGAGGAGCGTCGTGAGAGAGATGAAGAGATAGAGAAGATTATCGCACAAGTCGAAGCACTGCTTACATCAGATGAGACTTCAGACAAGGAAGCGTAGTCCCTATGAAAAATGTAGCACTTACTATCTCAGGTAATCGTTATGAGATTAAGCTAGAAGAGGAGTTTGCTGAATTTGTCAAGAGAGATCTTCAAGATGCGGGGATCAATCTCCATCAAGACAATAAACCAGATAAGCTTCTCAAAGCCTATCTGCGTCTTGCTAAACAGTCTACCTCTTATGCAGATGAGATAGAGTTACTCATAGAGACACTCGATAGCCTTTAGGTAAAGTACCTTATTTAATTTCTATTGAAGGTTTAAAAGGGTAAAATTCGAATAGATCAGTTATTGAACTGATACTAAAAATTATTATTAGGAGTTTATCATGACTAACATGAGACGTGGTTTTACAATGATCGAATTGATCTTTGTTATCGTAATTATCGGTATTTTGGCAGCAGTTGCTATCCCTAAATTGGCAGCAAACAGAACAGATGCACAAGCACAAGTATGTGTACACGAAGCAGGTCAAGCACTTTCTGAAATCTCTTCGCAGTATACTAAGCGTGGATATACTAACTTTATCGCTACTGATGTATCAGATATGACAAATATCTATGCAGATACATCGGCTCCAGCAGCTGGTAAAAATGGGTTTAAAGATGGAAAAGTTAATGATGATGTTGACTACTACTGTGATGGTGAAGCAATTATCAACTTTGATGGTACAGCAGCAGGTACAGACTATAACTTGACTGTAGAGGTAGCTGATGCTTCTACTCTTAGTTCTCCAGCAGCGGTTCAAGCAGCAGAGACTCTTAAGTCAGGTATGCTTAATGGTGCTACGAAAAAACAATATAAACTTTAGAACTCTCCTATAGTTTATATTAGCCTCCCTTTTATGGGTGGCTATTTCCTCCAAGGTAGCTATCTTATTTAGATGGTTACCTTCTTTCTTTTATCTATTTTTCTTACACTCCCTACTATCTTTCCCTTTCTCCTTCGACCTTTTTATGCTACAATATAGCAGAGGTGTTTTATGAATCATAACAGTAGAGCAGCATTTACCATGGTGGAGATTATCTTTGTTATTGTTATTATGGGTATCTTAATGGCTGTAGCACTTCCACGCCTTGCAGCCAAGAGGGATGATGCGGATGCATCACGATGTGCATATGATGTGGGACAGTTACTCCATGAGATTAGCAATAGTTATATCAATGATGGATACTGGGCATTTAAAGTAACTGAGATTGGTGATATTACTAATGTCAAGACAGGAATTTCAGATAGTGAAGATGGCATTATTGAAGATCCAGATAAGATATTGGATGGGTCAAGTATCTCTTACCGCTGTGGGGGTGAGGTGATTGCAACAATTAGTGGAGATGCAAACGGGACTTCCTATTTGATTGTGATTAAAGATGAGGATCCTAGTAGTTCTCATGTAGCCATTTTTGCGGCTAAGAAACTTCGCCATCGGCATGGATATGGTCCAAATGGGACAAAGACATTCCACTATTAGAGAAATTATCCTTATCTATTTGGGTTTTAAGTTTGGGTAGTATAGTATAAAAAAGAAAGATATTGAAAGTAAGGGGGTTAAGATGTTTCAGAAAAGACGAAATGCATTTAGTATGTTAGAGCTTATTTTTGTGATTGTGATTATTGGGATTATCTCTGCAATTGCGATACCAAAATTTGCAGCGACAAGTTCAGATGCGGTGGTGACCAAGGCGAAGTCTACGGTAGCTGCGGTGCGTAGTGCAGTAGCTACCGAGCGACAGAAGCGTATCTTGAGAGGGAACTTTGATGCGATTGAGAAGTTGGCTAGTGATACAGGAGAGGCGAAGCCTATCTTTGATGATATGGATGGGACAGGGAATGCGGTACTGGAGTACCCTCTGACCTCATGTAAAGATAGTACGGCACAGGGGTGTTGGATCACGACAGACAATATCACCTATACCTTTAGAATGCCTGTAAGTGGTGATGCAGTTGATTTTAACCTCACCAAAAATCGCTTCATCTGTAAAGATGCTAGTTCTGAAAATTGTAAAAAGTTAACACTCTAATTGCACTATCTTACGGTAGCATTACGCTCTTCTAGTGCGCCACTTTTGACCTATTGTGCTACCCACTCGATCGCCGTAGGTGCTGTGGTGCTAGTACCACTGAAGCGTACTCTAAAAGAGGCGGTGGTCATGGACGAGGTTGCTAAGCCTGCATTTGATGTGAGTGAGGTTATCTCTGTATTGGATGACTACTATACCCCTAAGCAGATGGAGATTGCTCGATTTATTGCGGGGTACTACTTCTCTTCACTCTCTGAGGCTCTTGCTCTCTTTGTCCCCTTTAGGCTTCCTAGAGAGGAGCGAGTCTCTCTAGTGCTACTAGATTCTATCACACTACCAACACTCTCTCCTGCACAACAAATCGCCTATACCGCACTACTTGATAGACCTAAAGCACTCCTCTTTGGGGTAACAGGGTCGGGGAAGACGGAGATCTTTATCTGCTTGATGGCAAAGAAGCTCCAAGAGGGGAAAGGTACGATCTTTTTGATGCCTGAGATCTCCTTGACCCCACAGATGGAGAAGCGTCTGAAGGGCTACTTTGGTAGCACGGTAGCCCTCTGGCACTCCAAGCTTACCAAAAAAAAGAAAGCCTCCATCTTGGAGGGGATACGAGTAGGGGAGATTCGTATTATTGCGGGGGCTCGTTCGGCACTCTTTGTACCACTAGAGGATCTGGGGCTTATTGTCGTTGATGAGGAGCATGATGATAGCTACAAAGCGATGACGCGACCACGCTATCATGCCCGTGATATCGCTATTTTGATGGGGGAGAAGTATGACGCACAGGTACTCTTGGCATCAGCGACACCGAGTATCACCTCCTACCACAAGTATAGAGTGGTGAAGCTTGATACCCCTTTTATCCAAGCTTCTAAGCAGTATCAGTTTTGTAGTGGTGATCGGATCGATAGTGTGTTGTTACGGCAGATCGCAACGACCTATCAGACCCAAGAGCAATCCTTGCTCTTTTTGCCTACACGGGGCAACTTCAAATACCTCTACTGCCAACGGTGTGGCAAGACGCACCTCTGTCCCTACTGCTCTGTAGGGATGGCACTCCACCGCAACCATAAGCACCTTAAGTGCCACTATTGTAACTATACTGAAGCGATACGCGAGAGCTGTAGTGCCTGTGGACATATGCCTTTGAGTAGTGAACGGATGGGAACCCAAGAGGCGATTGAGGTGATTAGTAGTGCGATTGAGGGGATTAGGATTGAGCAGTTTGATAAAGATGCGATTACCACCGTGAGCAAACTCATCAAAGCCCTCAAACGGTTTGAGGTGGGGCAGAGTGATATGCTACTGGGTACACAGATGCTCAGCAAGGGGCATGACTATGCCAATATCACCCTATCGATTATTATGGGATTGGACTATATCTTGGGGTTGGCGGACTATCGTGCACGAGAGCGTGCGATGAGTCTACTGCTACAGATTGCAGGGCGAAGTGGTAGAGCTAAAGAGGCAACAGTGATGATCCAGACAGCAAATAGGGAGTTTTTTCAGCACTACTTAGAGGATTATGAGCAGTTTATCCACGATGAGCTAAGCTTTTTAGAGATAGGATCCTATCCCCCCTTCTCCTCTTTAGCACGTATTTTGATTGCACACAAAGAGGAGACCAAAGCGAGTAAACAGACACTCGATACCGTTGCTAAACTCAAAGCATTTGATCAGATTGAGATTATAGGACATGGTAAAGCCCCTATCGAGAGGATCGCCAATAAGTACCGTTTTACGATTTTGCTTCGCTCAGTAGAGCGTATTCCACTACTCAAAGCACTGCATAGTGTAGCGTGTCGTGAGATTGAGATCGATATGGATCCTGTTGAGTTTGCATAGGTGTTAATCTATTTTGGATAAAATACCCCTCTTTAAGAGGGTAATAATCTAGCAAGTGTGAAGGTAAAAGATAGTGAAAAAACGCGTAGAGACCAAAAAGATTTATGTTGGTGATGTAGCAGTAGGCGGAGATGCCCCTATCTCTGTCCAGTCGATGACTTATAGTGAGACCTCTGATGTCAAAGCAACGGTAGAGCAGATCAACCGTCTGCACTTAGCAGGAGCCGATATGGTGCGTGTGGCAGTCCCTAGTATGCAAGCGGCACTTGCACTTAAAGAGATCAAAGCACAGATCTCTCTGCCTCTGATTGCAGATATCCACTTCAACTATCGTCTTGCACTCGAAGCGGCTAAGTGGGTCGATTGTATCCGCTTCAACCCTGGTAATATCGGGGAGCAACACCGTATCAAAGAGATTGTCAAAGCGTGTCAAGAGCGTGCCTTACCCATACGCATTGGAGTCAATGCAGGGAGCCTTGAGAAGGAGTTTGATCAACGCTACGGGGCAACAGCTGAGGGGATGGTTGCGAGTGCGGAGTACAATATCAAGTTTTTGGAGGATTTGGGTTTTACGGATATTAAAGTCTCACTCAAAGCCTCTGATGTAGAGAGAACAGTCGATGCCTACCGTATGCTTCGCCCCAAAAACCACTACCCCTTCCACCTTGGTGTGACCGAGGCGGGGACGATTTTCCATGCGACGATTAAATCGGCAATAGGCTTGGGGACACTGCTACTAGATGGGATAGGTGATACCATGCGTGTCTCTATTACAGGTGAGTTAGAGGAGGAGATCACTGTGGCTAAAGCGATCCTCAAAGATAGTGGACGCGTAGCGGAGGGACTTAATATCATCTCCTGTCCTACCTGTGGGCGGATAGAGGCAGATTTGGTGAGTGCTGTAGCTGAAGTAGAGCGACGCACTGCACACATCAAGAGACCGATGGATGTGAGTGTAATGGGATGTGTGGTCAATGCCATTGGGGAAGCGAAGCATGCTGATGTGGCGATCGCTTATGGTAAAGGCTCAGGCTTAGTGATGGTTAAGGGAGAGGTGGTTGCTAAGCTCCCTGAAGCGGAGTTGGTGGATCGATTTGTAGCAGAGGTTGAAGCCTTTGCCAAGGAGCAGTAGTGGAGCATATGTACAATCTCAATATTGAGCGAGCGGTACTCTCTGCGATTATCTTTGATCCTGAGATCTATGAGGAGATCGCCTCCAAGCTGATGCCTCATGACTTCTATCTCCCCTTTCATACCCATGTCTTTTTGGCGATGGAGGCGTTGAGTCGTGAAGAGAAGCCCTTAGATGAAGAGTTTTTGCGTAGCAAATTGGTGAGTATGGAGAAGTTTGATGAGGTGGCAATGCTTGATCTCCTCTCTGCCAATCCCATCTCCAATACCGCAGCGTATCTTACAGAGATTAAAGCCAAATCTACCAAACGAGCCTTAGCGACACTGGCTACAGAGATCAAGAAAGTGACGATTGAGGATGACCTTCCCGCAGAGGAGGTGATGAACCTCGTCGAGAAGAAGCTCTATGAGATTACCCAAAACAATACCAACGAGGACTTTAGGGACTCCAAAGAGATCACCTTGGCGATGATGGATGAGATTGAACGCCTCAAAGCCTTAGGTAACTCCAAGCTCATCGGAACAGATACAGGGTTTAAAAATCTTAACGATCGTACCTCAGGATTTGGTAAAGGGGACTTGGTCATCATCGCAGCACGACCCGCAATGGGGAAAACTGCCCTTGTCCTCAATATGGCACTCAAAGCGGTCGAACGCAATGAGGGGGTGGCGTTTTTTTCTCTGGAGATGCCTGCAGAGCAGTTGATGCTTCGACTCCTCTCCGCTAAGACCTCTATCCCTCTGCAAGCTCTGAGGGTAGGAGATCTAAGAGATGAGCAGTGGAGTCAGCTCTCAGCTGCCACCTCTGAGCTATCACAAAAGAAGCTCTTTGTCGATGATGGTGGGTATGCGACAATTCACCATGTCCGCTCCAAGCTCCGTAAGCTCAAAGCTCAACACCCTGAGATCTCTGTGGCGATTATCGACTACCTACAGCTGATGAGTGGTGAGGGTAAAGAGGGGCGACAGCAGGAGGTCTCTGAGATATCACGAGGACTCAAACAGCTCGCAAGGGAGCTACAGATCCCTATCATTGCACTCTCTCAGCTCAACCGTGGTGTGGAGAGTCGGGATAATAAACGCCCGATGCTCTCAGACCTGCGTGAGTCGGGGGCGATTGAGCAGGATGCAGATATCATCCTCTTTGTCTATCGTGATGATGTCTACCGTGAAGCGATGGAGAAAGAGAAAGAGATGAAAGCCAAAGCAGAGGGCAAAGAGTACACCTCTACTTTCAACAAGAAGTCTGAAGAGGATGCCGAGATCATCATTGGTAAGCAGAGAAATGGTCCAACAGGGACGGTTAATCTGGTCTTTCAGAAGAAGTTTACCCGTTTTGTTGATGCCTCTGTGACCCCTGCGTTTGAGGTGGTCTATGAGGAGGGGGATATCCCGATGCAAGAGGGGCATATCGAGCTACCCCCTATCTAGTCGATGCAAAAACCCCAGCTCTTCGAGTCGCGTCGTGATTATCTCCTTATATTTGGGGGGTTGATCCTTCTGTTGGCTCTACGGCTAGGGGTGAGTTATGGGGAGTATCGGGCATTTATCGCTAAGCCCTTTTACTATACCTATGCGACCCTCCTCACCTCCTATCAGAAGCAAAAAGATCACCACACCTACCGTGTCCTCAAACTGCGTTCAGAGGAGGGGTTGGTGTTTTATACGACGACCTATCGTCCTGATATCAACGGGAGTCTGAGACTTCGTCTCCAGCTCTTTCCGAGTGCGTCGATAGGGTTTGGTGACTACCTTGGGGTCTTCTATGTCAAGAGCCGTATCAAGGCAGTGTATCCTCTGGAGCCTTCGGTGCGTGAGAGACTCCACGCCCAACTCCTCACCCAACACACAGCAGAGCCGATCGGGGGACTCTATAGTGCCATCTTCTTGGCTACGCCACTCCCCCATGCTCTGCGTAAGGTGATTGCTCAGTTAGGGGTGAGTCATCTTGTCGCACTGAGCGGGTTTCATCTTGGGATCTTGTGGGGGGTGATCTATGGGGGGCTACTGCTTCTCTATCGCCCCCTCCAACAGCACTACTTCCCCTATCGTTATGCTCTGTTAGATATGGGTATGGTGACACTTTTAGTGCTTGGGGGGTACCTCTGGTTTGTGGGGAGTCCTCCCTCCTTGATCCGTGCCTATGCAATGCTTGTGGTGGGGTGGGGTCTGCTCCTCTTGGGGGTGGAGCTAGTGAGTGTAAGACTGCTTGTGAGTGTGGTACTACTGCTCTTGGTACTGCTCCCCTCTCTACTCGTCTCCTTGGGATTTTGGCTCTCTGTGGCAGGGGTCTTCTATATCTTTGTGATACTTCACCATACCCAAGGTTACCCTACGCTACTCATCTCACTCCTGCTAATCCCTTGGGGGATTTTTCTGTTGATGCTCCCTATAGTACATATGATCTTTGGGATAACGACACCTCTTCAGCTCCTCTCTCCGCTCCTCTCCCTGCTCTTTATCCCCTTCTACCCCCTCAGCCTACTGCTTCATCTGCTTGGGTATGGAGGTATCCTTGATGGGGGTGTGATGTGGCTTCTCTCTCTTGCTCAAGGGGGAGAGATGGTGGTGATCCCGTGGTGGGGTGGGGGACTCTATGGGCTACTCTCTCTAGGGGCGATAGGCTCTAAGCGAATCTTTGGGATGACGCTAGGGGTAGCAGGGGGATTTTTGCTCTATCTTCTCGCTTAGATATGGTCGATCTCCTCCTCTCGATTGAGCAGATCACAAAACTTCAATCCATGCAAAAAAATCACCCATGAGATATAGATCCACAAAAAGAAGAAGAGGAGTGTTGCGATACTTCCGTAGATACTACTGTAGGTTTTGTTGTGAATGACATAGAAGATAAAGGCACTCTTGGAGAGGTACCAGATAAGGGCGGTGATAAAGGAGCTCAGAGAGGCGGCTTGGAGGGTCACGGGGGTATTGGCAGAGTAGCGGTAGAGGATATAGAAGACCATCCAGACCATTACAAACGGCAAAAAGTAGAAGAGTTGAAGTAGTCCACTCATACTACTGTGAGAGAGGTAGCTTTGCAAGATAGCCGAAAGGTAGAAGGAGATCCCCATCATCAAAGGCAGAGAGAGCATCAGGAGGCTATAGGTACGAAACGCCTCCCAAATGGTACGGTTGGGGGTATCAAAGATATCATTGACGATATAGTCGTAGTTTTTGAAAAACATCACCGCAGCAAAGGTGACATAGCCTAGCCCTACCCAGCCGAGTTTGTGAGAGTTCTCCATAAAGGTGTTGATGTATGCCATCACCTCTTTGGAGTGGGTTGGCATAAGGTTTTTGAAGACAAACTGCTCCACCTCATGATAGACACTCGTAAAGAGTGGTAGACTTGTGAAGACCCAGAGGAGTATCACCAGCAGGGGAATAATCGAAAAGAGGGTACTCCAGCTCAGACTTGAAGCGTAGTGTCCAATCTTGTTGTCAAAGAGTTCTCTGAGGAAGTCCCGTAGGAAGATATAGTAGTTTTTGACGATACGGTTGGGGCGTAGGTGTGGGTCGATAGGGGACTCCTTGAGGTGTGAGGGGTGACCCCTCTAGTGGGGTAGTCCCATCTTTCCTGGGTTGAGAATATTGTTGGGATCAAATGCCTCTTTGATCGCACCAAAGAGTGCTAGTTCAGCAGGGTTGAATGCGATAGACATAAAGGGAGCTTTACTCGTCCCGATACCATGCTCTCCACTGAGTGTACCACCCAGTTCGACCACCATCTCAAAGATCTCTTCAATCGCTTGCTCTCCAAGCTCTAGCTGTTTGGCATCACTCCCATCGACCATCACATTGACATGGATATTGCCATCGCCTGCATGTCCAAAGCAGGGGACTTTGAAGTCGTAGCGATCCCCAATCTCATAGATCTTCTTGAGGGCGATCGGGAGCATGCTGCGTGGTACGGAGATATCCTCATTGAGCTTTTTGCTCCCAAAGATGGTGATAGAGGGGGAGGCGTTGCGTCGGGCGACCCAGAGGGTATCACGCTCTTGGGCATTGTGTGCGATGGTGAAGTCTTGAGCCCCATTCTCTCGAAACGATCGCTCCAAAATCTCTAGCTGAAACGCCACCTCCTCTGCGACATTCCCATCGACATCCCCAATGAGTAATGCTCCTGCATCTTCTGGTAGTTCGATACCGAGTTTCTCCTTGAGGGCATGGACGACTAGACTATCCATAAACTCCATTGCAACAGGGTTTGCCCCTGCTGAGAGGGATTTGAAGACCGCATTCATTGCATCATCTACAGAGGGGAAGACTCCCATATAGGCTTTGGTAAACTTGGGCTTAGGGATGAGCTTGAGGGTGATCTCTGTGGTGACAGCAAGTGTCCCTTCACTCGCGATCAAGACTCCTGCGATATTGTACCCTGCGACATCCTTAATGGTGCGTTTGCCTGCTCGGATGATATCCCCATTGGGACGCACCGCACGCAGTGCCATTACATAATCTTTGGTGATACCATACTTCGCCGCACGCATCCCTCCCGCATTTTCACTCACATTGCCCCCAAGGGTGGAGTACTCCTCACTCGCAGGATCAGGTGGATAGAAGAGTCCGACCGCTTCAGCAGCCTTCTGAAGCTCCATATTGACCACACCAGGTTGTACCACGGCGACCATATTCTCCATATCGATCTCAAGGATCTTGTTCATATGCTTCTCCATCGCAAGAGTGATCCCCCCAGCTGTAGGCAATGCCCCACCAGTGAAGCCACTGCCTGCCCCACGAGGGGTGATGACGATCCCGTGGTGGTTACAGTAGACCAAGATACGACTCACATCCTCTTCATGGCGAGGAAAGACCACCGCATCAGGCTCAAACCGTGTACGCGTCGCATCATAGGAGTAGGCGATGAGATGGGCTTTATCACTGTAGACATTCTCCTCTCCAACGATCTCTTTGAGGGTCTGGATATGTTTAGGCTCTAGCATTAGATCGCCTCCATCATCTGATAGTAGGGGAGTGTTTTGCTTGTAGAGAACCACCCACTACGCAGGCTATCAAATCGCATAAAGAAGGGAGATTTTCCCTCACTAGGTAGGTTTTTGAGTGGTTTGGTCGCGATGGTTTTTTGGCTGATAGGGTCAAGGAGTGTGAGGCTCCCTTGTTTAACGATAGCAATCAGTCCTATCTGGTAGCTCTTGGCAAACGCTAAGAGGTTGGCTTTGGTAGGTTGTCGCTCTCCAAGCTTGTTCAAAAAGAGTGCAAAGTGATCAGGGTGTATCCACTTTTTGTGGTATGCGGAGGTGATACGGGCATAGGTCTGTGCATCAGGAGCAAGTAGCAGTACCGTGTTGTAGAGGTAGCCTCCAATGACCTTGTCCCCTTTGGCGATAGCTGTCTTGATGGTAGGGAGGGCATCGTGGTGGATAATATCCTTATCGATGACTTTCGCATGCCCCTTAGCAGTCTGTTCGATGAAGCTGGTGGCACTCTGAGTACCGTTGCCATAGTTATGCACCACAATCCCACTCATCCCCGTCACTGGTAAAGCAGACTTCAATGAGAGAATCTCTCCCTCAATAGCCGTGATTTTGGTATGGGTTGTTGAGGGGAAAAACCCTCCAAAGAGTGGCAGTGCCATGAGGGCAATTAGTACGAGTCTACGCATAGCGATCCTTTTGTGTAGTATTGAGATGATTATACAAGTAAAAGAGTAAGAAAAGCTTTAGAGAGGAGCGATAGCGTACGATGGAGTATTATTTGAATTAAGTTATAATATACCCCATAAAAATAGATTTGGGTATGGAGTAGGATGAGATATATTATTGCAGTGTTAGTGATTGTGAGTCTGGGGTTTGGGATGGAGGTCTCTACCAAGCGGTGGAAGAGTGGCTTGACCTTCTCCCACTATATTGAGGAGCATAATATCTCCTATAGTCTTCTTGATGGTATCTCTGAGGAGGACAAGAAGTTTCTCACTGAGCTTCAGAGTGGGACACTCTACTATGAGTTGACTAACCCCAAAGGGGAGCTGATACAGTCACTCATTCCACTCAACCAAGAGATGCAGATACATCTCTTTCGGGAGCCTAAGGGGGGGTATCATTTTGATATCATCTCTATAGCTTATGATGAGAAGCGTTATTTTGCGGATGTGACAATCACCTCCAACCCTTACAGCGATACCCTCGCCACCCTCCACCAAGCCAATGTCGCCAAGCGGGTCAGCTACGCACTTAAAGGGGCGGTTGATACGCGTAATCTACGCAAAGGGGATCACTTGGCATTCTCTTACAAACAGCGTACCCGTCTAGGCAAACTCTATCAGATGCCCGATATCGAGGTGGTGAGTATCACCTCTCGTGGGCAAGAGCATTTTGTCTATACCGATGAGGAGGGGAAGGGCTACAGTGAGAGTGATAAGCGCGTCAGCTACACCAAAAAGGGTGATCTGATCAAAAAAGTACGCATCTATGATCGCTCCGATCGCTTTGGGATGCCCCTACGGCATGTGCGTATCACTTCGAGCTTCTCCTATCGACGATGGCACCCTATCCTACACCGCTACCGTCCCCACCACGGGACAGACTTCGGGGCGAGACGGGGGACACCACTGCTTGCAGTCTATAGTGGGCGTGTCTCCTTTGCGGGGTGGATGGGTGGCTATGGTAAGGTGGTCAAGATACGCCACCCTAGAGGCTATGAGTCACTCTATGCCCACCAGAGTCGTATCCGTGTCCATCGAGGGCAACGGGTCAAAAAGGGGCAGATTATCGGCTATGTAGGGAGTACAGGTAGAAGTACGGGACCCCACCTACACTTCGGACTCCAACGCAACGGCAGATGGGTCAACCCTATGCGTGTTCTCAAGCGAGAGTCCCTCTCCAAAAAGTACCGTACTATTACCATCAAAGGTGCCAAAGCCAAAAAGCGTAGACTCCAGCAGTTTATGCGTCAACCCAACCCTCTCTTTCATGTCTGGTCTAAGGAGGAGCAATGATTAGCAACTTTAAGTTAACTCCTTTGGTGGATGCGAAGTTTATCACTACCGCACGGGCGAGTTATGAGCAAGATGGGGTAGCCAAGGAGTGGGAAGTGGTGGAGGCACACGATAGTGTCGCCATCCTCATCTACCATAGAGAGAAGCAGAGCTTTCTACTTGTCAAGCAGTTTAGACCCGCGGTCTATCTCCAGAACCGTGAGGGGATGACGGTGGAGCTGTGTGCGGGGATCGTCGATAAGCAGATGAGCCTTGCTCAGATCGCCCAAGAGGAGATCGAGGAGGAGTGTGGCTATCGTGTACCACTTGCTTTGGTGGAGAAGATCACTGCATTCTATGCCTCTGTAGGCTTTGCGGGGAGTCGTCAGACACTCTACTACGCGGAGGTCGATAGTACGATGCAGGTCTCTGAGGGTGGAGGGATTGAGGGGGAGCAGATCGAAGTGGTCACGCTTCCCATCGCCAAGGCAAAGGCGATGCTCTTTGATGAGTCGATCGTCAAGACCTCAGGGTTGATGTTTGCGTTTATGTGGTGGTTTGAGCAGAAGGGCTACCCACCCAAAGAGCTTTAATCCTCTTTGGCTTGGGTATAGCTTGCGTAGTAGGTACTCCCATCTGCGAAGCTATTGACTGTGAGCTTGGAGAACTGCTCTAGGTAGTCCCAGAAGTCTTGGATGAGTTTGATATCAACATGTTGAGCTTTATCGGCAAGGGCTTCACGCATCGTCCCAAGCCACTCGATACGCGACTTCTCTGTGATAGAGAAGTCATCGTGTAAACGGATCATAAACTCATTGAGATCCATCCCTTTGGCTTCATTTTCATAGACTTTTGGTCCCCCACAAATTTGGATAAAAAACTTGGTATTTTTGACTCTAATCTCATGAAATTCCGCTTCATCTTGTGGAAAGAAGTGGGCGATGTCACTCTCATAGATCTTGTCATAGAAGTCATACATAAGCTTACGCATCCCCTCTTCTCCACCTACTGCCTCATAGAACTCAATCACAGGGTTGTGAAAGTGTATAGGGGCTCCCTTCTCTACAGGGGTGAGTTCTAAGTTCATAATCTCTCTTTTGGTTGCCATAGAATTACCTTTTGATATTTATTTTTGATGATTATAATATATCCACCTTAAGCAAAGCACCCTTAGTCACAATAGCGTTGGAGTAGGGGGGCATACGATTCGATACGGCGATCACGCAAAAAGGGCCAGATGTCGCGTACGCTCTTGGTGCGTTCATGGGAGATCTCTGCGTAGAGGATGGACTCCTCTTGGTGATTGGCATGGGTGAGTAGCTCCCCTTGGGTACCACAGACAAAGCTATTGCCCCAGAAGTTGATCCCCTCTAGTACGCCACTGCTATCAGGCTCAAAGCCGACACGGTTACAGCTGATTACGGGGATAGCGTTGGCGATGGCGTGGGCGCGTTGGATAGTGATCCAGCTTTCTAGTTGGCGTTGCTTCTCCTCTGGACTATCAGACTCAAACCATCCGATGGCAGTAGGGTAGATGAGTATCTCTGCCCCTTTGAGGGTCATGATGCGTGCCGCCTCAGGGTACCACTGATCCCAACAGATCAACACACCAAGCCTCCCCACAGAGGTATCGATCGGCTCAAAGCCTAGATCTCCAGGGGTGAAGTAGAACTTCTCATAAAACCCAGGGTCATCAGGGATATGCATCTTTCGGTACTTCCCTGCGATGGAGCCATTGGAGTCGAAGACCACGGCAGTGTTGTGGTAGAGTCCTGCGGTGCGTTGTTCAAAGAGCGAGGTGACAAGGACAATACCATGTGCTTTGGCGACCTCTGACCAGTAGGTGATATCCTCCTCAAAGCTCTGAGCATAGGCAAAAAATGCGGTATCTTCACTCTGGCAGAAGTACGCTGTCTGGTGAAGCTCTTGGAGGACGACCAGCTTGGCACCATTTTGCGAGGCTTGGGCGATCTGCTCTGTGGTTACTTGGATGGTCACTGCTTTGTCACCATGGTATTTTTGTTGTATTAGGGCTATTTTCATCGGTTTTTCTCTGTTTTTTTATCGTTAAGAGATTATACTATAAGAGATTTTTAAATTAGGAGTTAGAGTATGAATAGCTATCAATCAATTGTTGCATGCCTTGTAGTAGGAGTGGTCATAAGTGGATGTAGTGTCGATGATAATGAGGGGGATAGGACTTCGTCTGGAGGTATAAGTGGTATCTCTACACCTACGATGACAGCAGAGACCAAGCGGGACTACCTTGATGCGATCAACAATGCCAGAGCGGTTGATCAAGATTGTGGGAGTGCAGGACTCAAATCCGCCGTGCCTGCTTTGGCATGGAGTGATGCGCTCTATGCAGTCGCACTTGAGCATAGTCGTGATATGGCTCTGAGTAATACCTTTGAGCATAAAGGCTCAGGAGAGGAGAGTGATATCACCGCCCAAGAGGAGAACTTAGGGCATGGGAGTAGTATGCGAGAGCGTATCGAACACAATGGCTATCAGTGGAGTAAACTAGGGGAGAATATCGCAGCAGGTACCAATACCGATACCGCTCCAGAGGTAATCAACCAGTGGTTAGCCAGTGATGGACACTGTGCCAACCTAATGAGTCCTGACTTTACAGAAGTTGGGATGGCAATGGTAGAGGAGTCTAATAGTGAGTATACCCACTACTGGACACAGAACTTTGCCAAGCCTCAGTAGATCACTGTGCTATTTGCATCGTCGAGCAGTGGAGGCTCCCGCCTTGTTCGATGAGTTTGCGAGAGTTGATGGGGATGATCTCTCTATCGGGGAAGAGGTGCTTGAATAGTTCACCTACACGCTTATCGGCACGGTCACCATAGGTGGGGTAGAGTAGGGCATGGTTGGTGATGAGGAAGTTGGCGTAGGTGGCGGGGAGTCGTCTACCCTCCTCATTGTAGATAGGTGCAGTCATCGGAAGAGGGATAAGGGTGTAGGGGGTACCCGCTAGGGTACGGAAGGTGTGAAGCTCCTGCTCCATGGCTTGGAGTGCGGTATAGTGTTCATCTTGGGGGTCGCTACACTGGAGATAGACGATGGTGTCACGGCTCACAAAGCGTGCGAGGGTGTCGATGTGTGAATCGGTGTCATCTCCTGCGAGGTAGCCGTGGTCTAGCCAGAGTACCCGCTTGGCTCCGAGGTACTCTTGAAGCCTCTGCTCTAGGATGGTTTTGCTCAGTCCGCCATTGCGGTTGGGGTTGCACAGACAAGCGGAGGTGGTGAGGATCGTCCCTGCTCCATCACTCTCGATCGACCCCCCCTCTAGGACGAAGGGGAGGGTGGTCAGGGGGGTGGTACCCATATAGCCCTTACGGTGGAGGGTGGCATTGGCACGGTTGTCGAGTGAGGCTTCAAACTTCCCACCCCACCCATTAAAGGTGAAGTCTAAGAGCTGTAGAAGCCCCTCCTCTTTGAGACTGATATAGCCATAGTCGCGTATCCATGTATCGTTGGTCTCGATCTCGATGAAGGTCATATTGTGTGTTGAGCAGAAGAGAGATGCGATGGCGGTTCGATCGTGACAGAGGATATAGACCGCTTCATTGTAGGCGATCGCTTGTGCAATACGGACAAAGGGGGAGAGGGAGGCTTGAAGCTTCTGTGGATCTTCAGGGTCATGCCAATCGGTCTGTTCGTGGGGGAAGGAGAGCAGGACAGTGCGTTGCCTCTGCCACTCTGCGGGTAGGACTCTCATAGTACTCCTTTGGGAAACTCTTTTAAAAATCTTACTCAATCTTAACTTAATTGGCTATAATCGCGTATGGCAACTATCAGACTAAACAGAGCAAACTTCTATCATAACCTAACCTATCTCAGCAAGAGGAGTGGGGGTGTAGAGCATCTCGCAATCGTCCTCAAAGACAACGCTTATGGGCATGGACTCGAAGAGATTGCCCACCTTGCATCAGTGTTTGGGGTGAAGCATGCGGTGGTCAAAGATAGCACGGAAGCGGAGCGTATTAGCAGGCTTTTTGAGACGATATTGATCTTGGGGGGAGATGCCCGCAACCACCCACATTATACCTTTGCACTCAATAGTCTTGAGGCGATTGGTCGTGCAGAGGTAGGCTCAAAAGTAGAGCTAAAAGTCGATACAGGGATGCACCGTAATGGGATTTTACCTCATGAGTTAGAGGAGGCGTTGGGAGAGATTCGGGCAAGAGGCTTGGAGCTTGTGGGGGTGATGACACACTTTCGGAGTGCAGATGAGCTAAGCTCAGAGTTTTTTTGGCAATCTAAGCAGTTTGACGCGGTCAAACAGCGTCTCAAAGAGGCGGGTTTTGGTGGGGCGCGGTTCCACTCACACAACTCTGCGGGGCTTTTGCGTACGGCTTGTTGTAGAGAGGATCTGGTGCGTGTAGGGATAGGGGCTTATGGTTATAGCGAACTCTCCAGCCCATTTGAGTCTACACCGCTCAAGCCCGTACTCTCACTCTATGCCACCCGTGTCGCTACCCGTAGGCTTCACGCAGGAGAGCGGGTAGGGTATGGTGGGGACTTTGTCGCCTCTGAGGAGATGGAGGTCTCGACTTACGATTTGGGGTATGGTGATGGGTGGTTTCGGGGGCAGAGTGCGACCCCTTTTGTCACGGCTGAGGGGTTAGCGGTCGTGGGGCGTGTCTCGATGGATTTTATCACGCTACCTAGCAGGCGCAAAGAGGTCTGTATCTTGCGTGATGCCCAAGCGGTTGCAGTGCAGTTTGGGACGATCTCCTATGAGATTCTCACTGCCCTCTCTCCTCAGATCCCACGGGTGGTGGTTTAGGCGAAGTTTGTTATAATTGCACAACCCAACCCAAAGGATAGTGATGCAACACCTTGTCGATACCGATAACTTCTCAGATGCTCAGATCGCACAGCTTTTGGCTGATGCTAGAGCTTTTAAGGCACAACGCCCCCCACAACTACTTCGAGATAAACTGCTCATTACCCTCTTTTTTGAGGCATCGACACGGACACGAAGCTCTTTTGAGGTCGCTGCGAAGCGATTGGGGGCATCGGTGGTACATCTTGACCCCTCACGCTCCTCTACCAAAAAGGGGGAGAGTCTGGAGGATACCTTTGCCAACCTCTGTGCGATGGAGCCTGATGGGGTGATTATCCGCCACTCCCAAAACGACACCCCACAAATCCTTGCTGATCTGGAGATGACCCCTGTTATCAATGCAGGTGCAGGCAACTACGCCCACCCCACTCAAGCCCTACTAGATCTCTTTACGATGGTGGAGCATTTTGGGGGTGAGGTACGAGGCAAACGCATCGCCATAGTCGGAGATATCATCAGCTCGCGTGTGGCAAGCTCAGGGATACGGCTCCTTCGACGCATGGGGATGGAGGTGCTACTCGTCGCACCCAAGCCCTTTATGCCACTAAGTGACCTTCCGCAGTATGAGAGCCTCGATGAGGTACTCGATCGTGTTGATGTGGTGATGAGCCTCAGAGCCCAACTCGAACGCCACGCCACACCGATATTTGATGACTATGGAGCGTATGCGACGCACTACTGTATCGACCATGATCGTCTAGGAGATCGGGAGCTTCTCATCCTCCACCCAGGTCCTGTGATGCGTAATATCGATATCAGTGATGCGGTACTCCAAGACCCTCGCTGTAAGGTACTAGAGCAGGTCAAAAATGGGGTCTATATGCGTATGGCGATCTTGAAGCTACTGCTACTGGATGCCTAAGCTGTGCAGGAGTGGTTGTCACAAGAGGAGGGGTTTGAGACGATCGATCGCTTGGGTGCGTCGCGTCGCCCCTTTTTGTTTGTCATCTCGTTTGACAAATCCAAGCTCTTTGCCCAACCACTCGATAGACTCGATGAGCAGATCTACTACAAGCTAGAGGGGTGGCGTAACGACACCCCCAATGGAGCAACTCCCCCCACACACCTCACCACCACCCCCTATGCGTTTGCCTCCTATGAGAAGCGACTCTTGCGGGTACTTCATGAGATACGCCAAGGCAACACCTATCTACTCAATCTCACCTTTAAGACTCCCATCGAGACGACACTGAGCCTCCATGAGATCTTTACCCATGCCAAGGCGAAGTTTAAGCTCTACTTCAAAGATCAGTTTATCTGCTTCTCTCCCGAACGCTTTGTGGAGATCGAGGGGGAGACGATTGCGACCTATCCGATGAAGGGGACGATTGATGCCTCACTCCCCGATGCCAAAGCACGCATCTTGGCTGATAGCAAAGAGATGGCAGAGCATGTGATGATTGTCGATTTGATGCGTAATGATTTGGGGATTGTTGGTCATAGGGTGCGTGTGGAGCGGTTTCGCTATGTAGAGGAGATAGAAGCGGGGCGTAAGCGTCTGTTGCAGGTAAGCTCCAAGGTCACCGCCCAACTCCCTGATGATTGGCGTGATGGTATCGGAAGACTCCTCTCTCAGATTTTACCTGCGGGGTCTATCACGGGGACACCCAAACGACGCACCGTTGAGATCATTGAGGAGCTTGAGCCTAGTAAGCGGGGGTTCTATACGGGGGTCTTTGGGGTCTTTGATGGGGAGTCACTACGCTCTAGTGTGATGATACGCTTTATCCAGAAGCAAGGGGAGCAACTCTACTACCATAGTGGCGGAGGGATCACCCTCGACTCTGATCCACTCAGAGAGTATCAAGAGCTTCAAGATAAGATCTATCTACCCCTCTAGCTTGAGGTAGCCTATCAGCCACACTTCAAGCTCTCGGGCGGTGAGTGGTTTGCTATGGAGGAAGCCTTGGATCTTATGGCACCCTTGGCTGAGGAGGAAGTCCGCCTCCTCTTGGGTCTCGACCCCCTCTGCGATGATATCGAGCTTGAGGTTACGGGCAAGGGCGATAATGGTCTTGATGATCGCTTTGTTATCGGTATCATTGATAAGGTTTTGGATAAAGGAGCGGTCAATTTTGAGCTTATCGATAGGGAGGTGTTTGAGGCGGGAGAGGGAGGAGTAGCCTGTCCCAAAGTCATCGATAGAGATACGAATCCCTAATGCTTTGAGTGTCTTTAGGACACTCAAATAGGCTTTTTCATTGATGAGGGTACTTTCGGTGATCTCTAACTCCAAAAACTTCGCATCGAGTCCTGTCTTGATGAGTGCTTGTTGGACAATGGGGAGGATTTTGGGATCTTCGAGCTGTTTGCCTGAGAGGTTGACAGCGATATGGGTGAGGGGAATTCCCGCATCGACCCACTGCTTCATCTGGGTACACGCTTGGTAGAGTACCCACTCTCCAATGGCATTGATGAGTCCCATATCCTCTGCGATAGGGATAAACTCCTCAGGAGAGATAGCGCCGAGATCGGGATGATCCCAACGGAGTAGGGCTTCTGTACCGAGTACCTCTTGTGACACGATATCGACTTGCGGTTGGTAGTAGAGGGTAAACTCATTGCGTTTGATGGCATTGCGTAGGGCATTGTGAAGCAGGAGGAGTTCAAAGCTTGACTCACTCATCTCTTGGGAGAAGAACTCAAAGTTGTCTCGTCCTGAGGCTTTGGCTCGGTAGAGGGCGGTATCGGCATTTTTGAGCAGAGTGGTGGCATCGTGTCCATTGACAGGTCCCATGGCGATCCCAATACTTGCGGTGATGGTCACCTCATGCTTCTCTAAGAGGATAGGACGACTCACCTCTTGGAGTATCTTTTTGGTGATCTGTATGAGGCTTTGGGTCTGTTTGACATTTTCGATGAGGATGACAAACTCATCCCCACTGATACGGGCGATGGTATCCTCTCGACGCATCAGGATACTGAGTCGTTTGGCGATGGTTTGAAGAAGGAGATCTCCACTGGGGTGTCCAAAGCTATCATTGATCTCTTTGAAGCGGTCAAGGTCGATAAAGAGCAGGGCAACTTTGCTCTGTTCTCTATCCATCTTCTCTAGGACATGTTCGAGTCGTTCTTGGAGCATAAGGCGGTTGGGGAGGTGGGTGAGGGGGTCGTGGTGGGCAAGAAACCAGAGCTTCTCTTCGGTCTTTTTGATCTTGGAGATATCGGAGAAGACGGCGATATAGTTGACCACCTTCCCCTCACCATCATCAATGGTACTGATAGAGAGTAGCTCAGGGTATATCTCTCCATTTTTGTGCTTGTTCCAGACCTCCCCTTGCCACTCCCCTGAACGATCGAGTGAGTCCCACATCCGCTGATAAAATGCCTTATCATGCTCTCCTGACTGGAGGATCTTGGTACTTTTGCCTAGTACCTCCTCTCTCTCAAATCCTGTGATCTTGGTAAAGGCGGGGTTGACGGCGATGATATGGGTCTGATTATCGGTGATAATAATCCCCTCGATGAGGTTCTCAAAGACCTTGGCAGACTGAAGAAGCTGTTTCTCTTTGACTTTACGGTCGGTGATATCGATAGCGGAGATAAGGGTCTGAGAGGTTTGCTGGAGGAAGTAGGCATTGATTAGAGCAGTACCCTGTTCTCCATCGATGGCTACAAAGTCAAACTCATACCGCTCAGGTACTGTCTCCCCTCGTATGCGTTGTTGGTGATACTCCCAGAGTCTACCTTTGTCATTATTATGAACGCCGATGAGAAAGGATTTGCCCATCAGTGTTTCGGGGGTACTCTTGGCGAAGTCTGCGAAGGCTTGGTTGACTAGTGAGAGGGTACCATCTTTTTCAATGATGACGACCCCCATCCCTGTGCGTTCAAAGAAGATACGGTACTGCTCTTGTATCTCTAGGTGTTCGGTGATATCTTGGATACTCCCAATAAAGCGTGTGGGGTGTCCTTTGGCATCATAGACAGGTTTACACCGCTCATTGATATGTTTGATACGCCCATCTGCAAAGCGTAAGCGGTGGTTGATATTGTAGGATGCGTGGTGCTTGACTGAGTCGAGGTGGGCGCGTTCTAAGAAGTTGCGATCATCGGGGTGTACCACCGCGAGAAACTCCTCATAGGAGTCCCCGACACTCTTGGGGTCTAGCTCAAAGATACGGTACGCCTCATCCGACCACCAGAACTTCGCTGTCGCAAAGTCAAACTCCCAGCTCCCCATCGTTGCAAGATGTTGTGAATCATGGAGATGGCGGATAGCATCATTCTCAAGGGGCAGGGTGTCAACGAGGTGTGAGGTGTTCATGATAGAGGCTCCTTCTTCTATGGATCATAGGATAATTTTAACATAAGAGGAGGAGCGTAGAGCCTTAGAGTGGGTCTCTAAGGGGGAAAGAGCCTAGAGAGGTGCTACTTTTGTAACACTTCAGCGACCTCTTTGGCGTGGTAGGTGATGATGATATCGGCTCCTGCTCGTTTGAAGGCGATCATGGTCTCCATCATTACCCGCTCATAGTCGATGACTCCTGCCTTGGCAGCAGCCTTGAGCATGGCATACTCTCCTGAGACATTGTAGACAGCGAGGGGGAGGTGGGTGTGGTTTTTGACATCACGGATGATATCGAGGTAGGCGAGGGCGGGCTTGACCATAAGGATATCTGCTCCCTCCCGCTCATCAGCAACACTCTCAGCTATCGCCTCTTCACGGTTGGCAGGGTTCATCTGATAGGAGCGTCTATCCCCAAAGCTTGGGCTACTCTCTGCTACATCACGGAATGGTCCATAGTATGCCGAGGCGAACTTGGTGGAGTAGCTCATAATGGGTAGATTGACAAAGCCCCCCTCATCAAGCCCTCTACGGATCGCTCCCATCATCCCATCCATCATCCCACTTGGAGCGATCATATCGGCACCTGCTTTGGCGTGGATAAGGGCTTGTTTGGCGAGGTTGTCTAGCGTGATGTCATTGTCTACGGTCTCCAAGACGGGGTCGAGTACCCCACAGTGTCCATGGTCGGTGTATTCACAAAAGCATAGATCGGTCACGACAAACATCTCTGGATGTGCCGATTTGATCGCTCGAATGGTCTGAGCGATAATCCCATGCTCACACATCGCATCGGAGCCTACAGAGTCTTTGGTGTCAGGGATACCAAACAAGATCACTGAGTAGATCCCTAGGGTTTTGAGGGTGCTACACTCCTTGACGATCTCATCGATACTCATCTGAAAGACACCAGGCATAGAGCTTACCTCTGTCTTGATCCCGCTACCACTGCGTGCAAAGAGAGGATAGATGAGGTCATTGACACTGAGGTGGGTCTCTTGGAGGAGGTCTCTGAGGACGGGGTTAATTCTTCTTCTTCTAAAACGGGAAAACATAGGATAGCCTTAAATTTTTTTGACTATTCTACACTAAAAATGTTAATTTTTAATTTTTAATTTCTGATTTTCAAGTATAATCCTACCTATGAATCATATCGCACTATCACAAACTGCCACCCTCCCTACCAAATATGGTACCTTTAAGATACAAGCCTTCAAAGAGGGCGAAAAAGAGCATCTTGCAATCTTCACTGATGGTTTCAATCAAGAGCATGATGCCCCTATCGTGCGTGTTCACTCTGAATGCCTCACAGGGGATGCCCTTGGCTCCCTCAAGTGTGACTGTGGTGAACAGCTACAGTTTGCCCTTGCGATGATCGCCCAAGAGGGTGGAATGGTCATCTACCACCGCCAAGAGGGACGCAATATCGGACTACTAAACAAAGTCAACGCCTACGCCCTTCAAGATACTGGACTCGACACAGTTGAAGCGAACCATCAGCTAGGCTTTAGAGCTGATGAACGCACCTATGAGGTGGTGGAGTTTATCCTCGCACACTTTGGAGTCACCCGCATCCGCCTCCTCACCAACAACCCTGCCAAAATAGAGAGCCTCCACGCGGTAGAGATCGTCGAACGCCTCCCCATCCAGATCACCCCAAACCCCAAAAATGCCCACTACCTACAGGTCAAAAAAGAGCAGATGGGGCATCTACTGTAGATTTAGAATTTTAAATAAAGTAGGGGGTGGTTAGGTTTGTTTTGCTAAAATATTTGTTTATAAAGGGTTAGCAAATGAATAAAACTGAAAATCAAAAGAAACTACTAAAAATACTAAACGAGATATTCCAACTTGACCAGAGTGACTTGGACTTTGGTATCTATCGTATTATGAATACGAAGAGCAAAGAGATAAATGAGTTTTTAGATAAAGAGCTTCTATCAAGTGTAGCAAGTGCCTTTAGTGCAAATAATAATAACTCTATACAAAAAGAGTTAGATGAAGCAATTCAACAAGCACAATCTCTTGGGGCAGACCCCGAAACACTTCCAAAGGTAAAAGAGTTAAAAGATAAACTATCTTCTACCTCATCATCTTCTAACCTTGAAAATGAAGTTTTTTCTCACTTGGCTACATTTTTTAGTAGATACTACAAAGATGGGGATTTTGTAAGCCTACGACGATACAAAAAAGATACCTATGCCATACCTTATGAGGGTGAAGAGGTCAAACTCCACTGGGTAAATAGCGACCAATACTACATAAAGAGTGGAGAGTATTTTAGAGACTATCGTTTTAAAGTGGATGACAAAACAATACACTTCAAACTCAAAGAGGCTCAAACAGAACAAAACAACAACAAAGCCACAAGTGAGAAAGAGCGAAGATTTGTAATCTTAGAGGATAATCCTTGTGAAGTGTTAGAAGATGAGTTATACATAAACTTTGAGTATAAAGCCATAGGTAAAATTAATCAAGAAAAAGTATTAAATACTCACCTTTCGCACCAAATAAAATAAAAAACTAAAGAACTTACCCTAAATATAGGAGGTTAAGAAAAGATTTTTCACCTCTATTTACAAAACTTAATATTTTAGCTACCCATTTACAATTCAAACT
>JAMOSB010000021.1 GCA_027068485.1 Sulfurovum sp. | reverse complement strand
TAATGGTGGAGGTGAGGGGAATTGAACCCCTGTCCTAAAATAGCTAGAACTATGACTCTACATGTTTAGTCAGTGTTGTTAGGTTTAATCTAGTTTTGTACCACACTCAAAACTCTACTAGACGAGCTAAGATTCTCACAATGGGGTATAGCTTCCCCAAAGCATAGTCATCAGATGTGATACCCAAAAGTCCGAGTAAGATGACACTCCTCGGCAGGGCAGTCCTCCGCGTGAGCGGGGTTAAGGACTTACGCTACTGCGTAAGCTGGACGATAATCTGTATTGTTTGCGTTTAAGCTAAGTGGGCCGCGTAACGGAATTGCCCAGTCCGACATGCACATAGCCCCGACTACTCCAGTCGAAACCAAGTCACCCCCGTTTAGGTGGTTGGATAATAACACTTTTTATTCGCTTTGTCAATAGATTAAAGAGAGTAGAACGGTATATTGGATAAAATTCAACAAAAAAGTGGTGCGTAGGCGATGAATTTTGTGAAACAACTGATCCTCCATACCGTCACAGCACTCTGGCTCTTTGGTGGGGTAGAGCAGAACCCTTTTGCCCATGCCAACTTCTCTGATGTCGATCTTGGGGAGCGGGAGTTTCTGCTCAAGCTCTATGTGGAGCAGAAGCAGGAGGCGTATGAGGAAAAGATCCAAGCTCAACGCCAAGAGGCAATACGCCAACACAAACGCCAAGAGGAAGAGGCAAAGGCTCAGGCTTTGGTAGATCTCCACGCCCAAGAGGAGGCGAAGATCGCCCAAGAGGTAGAGCGTCTTAAAGCGGTACTAGAAGAGGAGGCACGACGCAAAGAGGCGGAGCATAATAGTACCGCACTCACCGCCGAGGTTAACCTCTCGACCCAACGCATGAGGCTCTACCGTGATGGGGAGCTACTCCATGAGTGGAAGGTCTCGACAGGACGGCATGGGCATGCCACCCCCGCAGGGAGCTATCAGCCGATTTTGTTAGAGAAGATGCACTACTCCAAGCAGTATCACAATTCGCCGATGCCCTACAGTGTCTTCTTCTTAGGGGGCTACGCGGTGCATGGGACACGGGCGGTCTCTAGGCTAGGGCGTAGGGCATCTCATGGGTGTGTACGGCTCAAGACCGCACACGCCAAGCAGTTTTATCATCTGGTACAGCGAGATGGCAAGCACGCCACGACGATCCGTATCGTCAACTAAATCCAAAGGAGTCACATGATCAAACGCATCGTTATCGTGATGGGTATGGCACTATCGATGGTGAGTGGTGGGGAGATTGTTATCGCCGTCGCTGCCAATGTAAGCTACGCGATGAAGCCTCTGCTTGAAGCCTTTGCCAAGACCCATCCCACGACCAAAGTCTCTGTCGTGCTTGGAAGCTCAGGTAAACTCACCGCTCAGATCCTCCATGGGGCACCCTATGCTCTCTTGCTGTCTGCCAATATGCGTTATCCCCAACGGCTCTATGAGGCGGGGGTAGCGGTGAGTCAACCCCGTGTCTATGCCCAAGGGGCGTTGGCGTATCTGAGTCGTACCCCACGCGATTTCTCCCAAGGGATGGCACTCCTCGACTCCAAGCAGATTCACAAAATTGCCATCGCCAACCCCAAGACTGCCCCCTATGGAGAGGCATCGCGTGAGGCGATGGAGCGGAGTGGGTGTTACGCTACCCTACGGGAGAAGTTAGTCTTTGGTGAGTCGATTGCTCAGACAGTCTCCTATACGATACGAGCAACCGATATCGGGATCATCGCCAAATCCTCCCTCTATAGCCCTCAGATGTCTGCCTACCAAGAGGGGGTACACTGGGCAAGTGTCGACCCACACCTCTACACCCCGATCAAGCAGGGGATTGTGATCCTCAAGCAGGGAGCCAAGTCTCCAGAGGTCAAGGCATTTTATGCCTTTATGCTCTCTCCTCCTGCTCAGACGATACTGCGTCGATTTGGGTATCTCCTCCCATGAATCAGCTTCTTGCGACGATCTGCCAGATCGAAGAGTCGGGTCGGCTCCATCTTGTGCGCCTTGATCTGGCAGGAGAGAGACTCTGGATGGTGACACTAGAGCTTGCGAGGGGGGTTGTCGAGGGGAGTCAGGTGCGTCTAGCGGTGAACTCTAGCCATATCGCTATCGTCAAGGGGTCTATTGGAGCCTTGAGCCACGCCAATCAACTCCCCGCGACCATCATAGAGCTAGAGGTGGGTCTACTCCTCTCTCGTGTGCGGATGCGTCTTGCGTCTGGGCTGATGTTTGAGAGTCTCCTAACCCAACGCAGTGTGGAGGCGATGGAGCTAGTGGTAGGGGATCAGGTGAGACTCTGTATCGATGCGTGTGAACTCTCGATTGTGGAGGTGTTGGGATGTTAGAGGCATTGGGTGCGGTGGAGTTTGCTCCCTTTTGGCTCTCTTTCAAGCTTGCGGGGTTGACGACGCTGATCTTGTTTTTTGTGAGTCTGCCACTGGCGTGGTACCTTGCGACCACCCGCTCCCGCATCAAGCCCGTTATCGAAGCACTCACCGCCCTGCCTATCGTCCTGCCCCCCTCGGTGCTAGGCTTCTACCTGCTCATCTCCCTCTCACAGAGTTCTCCTCTAGGGGAGCTACTCGCATCGTGGTTTGATATCACACTGGTCTTCAACTTCACAGGCTTGGTGGTGGCGAGTTGTTTCTACTCGCTACCCTTTATGGTACAGCCCCTTCAGGGAGGATTTGAGTCGCTCAACCCCACGATGCTAGAGGCGAGCTATATCAGTGGCAAGAGTCGTATGGCGACCCTGCTTCGTGTCGCCCTGCCCAATATCAAGCCCGCACTCCTCACCGCTACCATCGTCACCTTTGCTCATACGGTAGGGGAGTTTGGGGTGGTGCTGATGGTGGGGGGAAGTATCCCCGATGAGACCAAGGTCGCCTCTGTAGCGATCTATGAGATGGTTGAGGTGATGGACTATCACTCCGCACATATCTACAGTGGGGTGATGGTGGTGATGAGCTTCTTGGTACTGCTAAGTGTCTATCTATTCAACCGCAAACAGAGCCACCGTTTTGGACTCTAGTCTACCCCCAAGGAGCCAACTATGCTAACCATCCAGACCACCAAGTCCCTCCATGGTGCCAAAGGAGAGATGCTTCTCTCAGTCGATCTTGAGATCACCAAGGGGGAGTTTGTCGCGATCGCAGGAGAGAGTGGGAGTGGTAAGACGACCCTGCTTCGTATCCTAGCGGGGCTAGAGCAGGCAAGTGGGCGGATCGTCATCGATGGAGCAGTGTGGCTCGATGGAGCAGTCTCGTTGCCTGTGCAGGAGCGTCGGATCGGGTTTGTCTTCCAAGAGTACGCCCTCTTCCCCAATATGAGTGTCGAGGAGCATCTTCTCTTTGTCAATCCCGATAGAGCCTTAGCCCAACACCTCCTAGCAATCACCCAACTCACCTCACTCGCCTCCAGACGACCCGCCTATCTCAGTGGTGGACAAAAACAACGCGTCAGCCTCTGCCGTGCGATGATGAACCGCCCTCAGCTCTTGTTGATGGATGAGCCTCTCTCGGCACTAGACCCTACGATGCGTAGTAGGCTACAGCAGGAGATCTTGACACTCCACAAGGAGTTTGGGACGACAACCCTGATGGTGAGTCATGATCCTAGTGAGATCTACCGCCTCGCCTCACGGGTGGTGGTGCTAGAGCAGGGGGGGGTAGTCGCCGATGGTAGCCCCAAGGAGATACTGCTCAAGACTACGGGGAGTCAGAAGTTCTCCTTTGAGGGGGAGGTGCTAGAGATCGAGAAGGTCGATGTGATCTTTGTAGCAGTGGTGGCGATAGGGCAACAGCTTGTGGAGGTGGTCATCAGCCCAGAGGAGGCGAAGCACCTTACCATCGGTGAGCGAGTGGAGGTAGGGGTCAAGGCATTTGCTCCGATTTTGCTCCGATAATCTGCTATACTTTCACCAAAACAACAAAGGGGTTTTCGTGACACTAACAGCAAAAGTACTCTGGGCGATGGGGCTTGGTATCGTAGTTGGATTGGTGATCAATCTTGGTGGATTAGCAGGTGAGGGGAGTGTCATCTCAGAGTATCTTGTCGGGGGGGTGTTTGCCCTTGTGGGCAAGGCGTTTGTCACCGCACTCAAGATGCTAGTGGTACCGTTGGTCTTCTTCTCTCTGCTCTCAGGGGTCTTGGGGATAGGGGATGTACGCAAGCTAGGGAGTGTCGGGGTCAAATCTTTTGGACTCTACTTGCTTACGACGGCCATCGCGATCGCCGTGGCGATGAGTATCGCCCTCCTTGTCGCTCCAGGGAGTGGAGCCAATGGTGTGAGTGAGGCATCTTTTAGTGCCAAGGAGGCTCCACCACTGAGTGATGTCCTCCTCAATATCATCCCAGACAATGTTATCCACGCCTTTGCTACGGGCAATATGCTTCAGATTATCTTCTTCTCTATTCTGCTGGGGATCTCCCTCTTGATGGTTGGGCAGAGAGCCAAAGCGATCGCAGAGGGAATCGAGATACTCAATGAGGCGATGATGCACATGGTCACCATTGTGATGTCGGTTGCCCCTTACGCAGTCTTTGCTCTCCTTGCCAAAGCCGTCGCAGAGCTAGGGTTAGATCTCTTGTTGAGTCTTGCGGGGTATGTCGTGGTGTTGGTGGTGGCGTTGATGCTTCACCTCTTTGGGACGCTGATGGTCTTACTCAAACTCCTCTCAGGACTCAGCCCCAAAGCCTTCCTCGCCAAGATACGGGATGCTCAGGTGTTTGCCTTCTCTACGGCTAGTTCCAACGCTACTATCCCCGTCACCTTGCGTTGTGTCACCAAGCGGATGGGGGTAGACAACTCGGTCGCCTCCTTCACTATCCCCTTTGGAGCAACGATCAACATGGACGGTACGGCTATTATGCAGGGGGTGGCGACGGTCTTTATCGCCAATGTCTATGGGATAGAGCTAGGATTAGGGGGCTACCTCACGGTGATCTTGATGTCGGTACTCGCCTCAATCGGTACGGCAGGGGTGCCAGGGGTGGGGCTTATCATGCTCTCGATGGTCTTTGTGCAGGTGGGGCTACCCGTCGAGGGGATCGGACTCATCTTAGGAGTCGATAGGATACTCGATATGGTACGCACCTCGGTCAATGTCACAGGCGATGCGGTCGTGACCTGTATCGTCGCCAAAGCCGAAGGGGAGCTAGATCGTGCGTGCTTTGAGGATATCTCAGCGGGTATCGTCGAAGCGGTGGAGATCGATGTGGAGCAGGAGGCTAAACTGGCTGAAGCGATGGATAGAGTACAGAGGGAGGCGTAGATGGGAGCCAAAGAACGCGGTAAGTATGACTACAACTTTGATCCACTCGCTCAGCGGTTTGAGCAGTCAATCTACGGGACACTCAAAGGGGAGTGGCGACTCCGCCTCCTCCAAGAGGATCTTGCTCCACTCTATACACAAGAGCCTTTGAGCATCTGGGACGCGGGGTGTGGGTTGGGGCAGATGGCTCTGTGGTTTGCCCAGAGAGGACACCACCTCACTGCCAATGACATCTCCTACAAGATGCTCCACAAAGCCAAAGCACTCTTTGAGGAGGCGGGGGTCGACGCGGTCTTTCACCAAGCCCCCGCCCAAACCATCGCCCAGACTCTCCCCCCACAAGACCTCGTCCTCTTCCACGCAGTCATCGAGTGGCTGGCGAACCCCCTAGAGACCCTCGCCATCGTAGCTGATCGTGTCAAGCCCAAGGGGACGCTCTCACTCCTCTTCTTCAACCAACACTCTCTCATCTACCGCAATATGCTCAAAGGGGGGTGGCGTGTCGAGACGATGCTTCAGAAGAAGTGGTACGGCAGAGGCAAGAAGCTCACCCCTCCCCACCCCCAAGCCCCAGAGACTATCATCGCTTGGCTAGAGTCAAATGGCTTTGAGATTACCACCCACACAGGGATCCGCGTCTTTCACGACTATATGGAACCCGACGCACTAGAGCAGACTGATATCCACAAACTCCTAGAGATGGAGTACCGCCACTGTAGACAACCCACCTTCCGCAATATGGGACGCTATATCCATATCGTGGCGAGGAAGTCACTAGATAGAGTATAAGATAATTGACTCTCTCCTAATAGGGAAAGGCTCTCCTCTCTAAAGAGCCTACTTGACCTAAACGCCTCTTCCTAGACTTGCTATGAGTTGTGCTGCCGTGCCTGCTTGGTGGTTGGTGGGTTGGTAGAGGTAGTTGTGGAGTTTGTCTGGGATGGTGGTGGGGGTCTCTAGGGCTTCGTACTCCTCTTTGGCGGACTGTTTGGCTTTGAAGAGTGCCATCTGTACGCGGGAGTAGAAGTTGGCAGCTCCTTCGCCTGAGGTCTCGATGCTGAGGAAGTTGGCAGAGGGGTAGCGACTCACGACGAGTGACTGTATCCCATCAGAGACCGCAGAGGAGGGCATACACCCAAAGGGTTTGACAGAGAGGACAAGGTGGGCGAGGTTGTGTTCGATACTCTCTAGGAGGTGGGCGACTTCGAGGTGTCCCTCTCCCCCCTCAGCATCGAGTGGGTAGTAGACCTCACTGAGCTTGGAGAGGGCATCGATATCAGGAAGCGTGTAGTCGTGGAGTCCGACCGCTTTGGCGTAGAGGGTGAAGTAGACTTTCACTGCTCCTTTTGCCATCTTGAGCATTAGTTTGCTCTTGGCATCACCAAACTCGATGGATTTGGCATCTGCTTTGGGGAGGGTGCGTTGTTTGTTGAGGGCATACTCCGCCTCCCAGATACTGAGCATTAGGCGGTTGAGGATAGGCTGTGGGACACACTCCGCCCCCTCCGACTCCAAAAATCGATGGAGGTTGTAGTTGCCATCGCCCTCGGTCATCGCTGCCCAAAATTCCCCCATCACCATCACTTTGGGTTTGGGTTGGAGGCGGTTGAGCTTGACCTTCTCTAGGTGTTTACGACACTGCCACATCGCATGGGTGAGGTTGCGTTTGTCCATAAATGCCTCACTGATGAGGGTATAGCACGCCTCCAAGGCTTGGTCAGTCGCCCCTTGTTCTATCTCGTAGGGGCGTATCTTGTAGCCAAGGATATTGAGGATATCGCCGATGATAATCGCCTTGATAAGGGTGATAAAGAACTTGGGAGAGAACTGGTAGCTCTCCTGCTCATCTTCGGCTTGGAAGATCCCCTCATTGTGCTGAAAGCTCATAATCCTAAAGCCCGCAAACCCCGCATCACTCAAGGCTTTGCGGTACTCAGTGAGGTACATCCCAAAGCGACACGGTCCACACCCTCCTGCGGTGACATAGAGGTAGTTAGAGATGATCTCCTCGGTGCTGATCCCCTCCTCATCACGAAGCTTCTGGAGATACTTGACGAGGTTACCCACGGTGAAGTAGGTGGGGTTACACTGTCCACGATTACCAAAGGACTTCCCCGTACGAAATGACTCAAAGTCGGGGTTGGGGAGGGCGACATACTTCTCTCCTAGGGAGCGTATGGCTGTAGCGACAAGGCGATCTTGAAGCAGGGTCAACCCCCCAAAGAGTATGGTGGTCTGACCGCGTTCGGCGTGGGTATAGCTCTGGTTGATATGATCACGCCACTGGGTGGCAGACTGTCCAAGGTAGCCTAGGCTGGTGTTGCTGTCGTCGTGGGGTTTGATACCGCTACATGCACTCATTGTGATACCTCCGTGGTAGTGGGTTGTGAGATGGGGGTGAGGGTCTTTTTGTACTGCTCTAGGGTGTAGGCAAAGGTCTTGACCCGTATCTTGATCGAGCCACCTGGTTTGTTGGCATCGATATCGTGTAGGGTGAGGTGGGGGGTGCGACTCGCCCCAAGGATCTTGTCGATGATCGCATAGGTGGGGGCATCGTGTCCACACTTGAAGCTAGAGAGGTCAAGGACTGCGATATGGGGGTGTCGTGCGGCAAACTTAGCCGCCCAGACCTTCTGTGCGGAGTTGGTAGAGTAGTTCTCTGGCCAGACATCACGGACATCAAAGTAGTCTTGGATATAGCCCGCCTCCTGCTCTGAGTCAAAGTAGGGGGCGAGGGAGTCGGGATCTCTAGGGATCGCACGCATCGAGAGGGTTTTGTAGCCAAGGGATTGGAACTCATCGAGTACTTCGTGGTTGATCCCAGGGTCGGAGTGGTAGGGTCGTCCAAGTAGGAGAAGTACCACTTCATTGTTGGCTTGTGCCTCTTGGAGGAGGGCTTTGCCCTCTGCTTGGATTGCGTGGTCATTGGCGTGGAGTGCTTTCCATGCCTGTTTGACTGCCCACGCATTCTCATCGGCGGTGAGTTGGAGTCGTGAATGCCATGTATCAAAAAGCTCCTGCTCTAGTAGTGGCAGATCATCAAAGCTGAGGGTATCATCGATATAGTCTATGCCACGCCCCTTGAAGAGGTCTTGCTCTTTGGTAAAGGCGGAGTAGACCACGCGGGGGGTACCTGTGATGATAGGACACGCCGTCTGCCCCATCGTCGAGCTGATAAAGCCAGGCAGTGTCCGCACCGCAGGAAACCAGAGGTAGTCAAATGCCACCTTGGAGAAGCGTTTGCCAAAGAGCAACGCATAGACATGCGACTGTGCGACTTTGGCAGGGAAGCAGGAGTCGACTGATCCATACTTTGCCCCCTCTAGGTACATATCTTCATTGGTAAAGCTAGAGAACTGGATATGTGCAGGTGCCACCCCCACTGCCTCAAGATAGGCACGGATAAAGGGGGCGGTAGAGTAGAGGTTGAGGACTTTGGGGATAGCGATGCGTATTGTTTGACGCATCGCCATCACCTCAGAGCTACTTGCCTCAAAGGATCGTGTGACAGACTTACGCAGGGTTGGTCCCCATCCACCCAGTGTGGTGCGTACGGTTTGGGTGGTGATAGGGGTTTGCTCTGTGGGGCGTTCATCGAGGAGATAGCTAGAGGCGAAGAGGGCTTTGGACTCCTTCTTGACGAGGTTTGGGGTATCTTTCTGAAGAGCCTTGCGTTCGTTTTGGAGGAGTTTGAGGGCTTGGGGGGACTCTACTGTCCCACTCTCACACGCAAACCCTGCGATGTAGCGTACTGTATCGGAGTTGGGTGTCTGGGTGTCGATAAAGGTACGCGAGCAGTCCATCGGACAGAAGTGACAGCGGGTCGACTCATCGGTACGGGAGGTAAAGGTGAGTTGTAGTGCCTCTTGGAGACCGACAAAAGTCCCATAGCCTCGCTCTTTGACCACATCGCGTGCCTCGATCGCTGCCCCAAAGGCTCCCGCCTCTCCAGGGTAGGGGTGGACATCGACACGGGCATCAGGGACAAGCTCCTTGATATAGTCGACTTGGGCTTTAAGTGCAGCGAGGTTGTACTGTGTACCCCCTTGGAGGACGAAGTGCTTCCCAAACGCTGCGAGATTGGGAGCTTGGACGACATACTGCCAGACATTTTTGGGGAGTACCTTGGCGATCCCTGCGAAGAGCTCCTCTTTGGTGTAGCCCTCCTTTTGGAAGTTGACCCGATCGGTATCGAGGAAGACCGCACAGCCGTAGTTGAAGCGGGGGGCTTGGGTTGCAGAGAATGCCACATCGGCAAACTCCTCGACTTTGACCCCAAACTGCTTAGACATACTCTGGAGCAAGGTACCATTACCCGCACTACACTGATTGGAGAGGCGGAAGTTTTTCATCATCCCATTCTCCATAAACAGCACCTTGATATCCTGCCCACCGATATCACAGATGATGTCGATATCTTTGCCGTAGACCGACTGAGCACTCTTCATGTGGGCGATCGTCTCGATGATATTGGTATCGGCTTTCAATGCTCCCTCCAAGACATCTGCTGCGTAGCCCGTGGTGCCTAGCCCACGGATATCGTAGTAGCCATGGGGGTCTGCCTCTTGGATCTTCTGGAGTAGCTCAACGGTATCTTGTATGGGGTTTCCTTTGGAGAGTTGATAGACTTTGAGTATCAGCTCCCCTTGGGCATTGACTAGCACCGCTTTGGAGCTGGTCGATCCCCCATCGATTCCGAGGTAGCACTCGGTCTTTTGGGTGAGTTTGAGAGGCTCAAATGGGGGGATAGTGTAGCGGGCTTTAAATGCCTCTAGCTCTTCGGGACTACGCACGAGAGGGGTGTCGTTGTTGTCACTGTTTTGTACCCCTCCTGAGTCGACGAGGGTCTTGAGCTGTAGGGTGCCGTTGAAGGATTTGTCATGGTTGGCTTCTCCCTCCCCAAAGACCACCGCACCAAAGGCGGCATAGTACTGGGCATTGTCAGGTACCAAGATCAGCTCATCGAGACGATCGGCATCATAGATGACCCCTCGCTCATCCCAAGTCTGAGCGATACGCATCCGCCAACACTCTTGCAAAAAGGGCAGATAGGTGTTGGGTCCTCCAAGCAGAAGGACATTGGGCATGAGGGTATTTCCACGGGTGAGGACGGTGAGGTTTTGCATCACGATTGCATCAGCGAGGGAGTTCATAATCTCATTGGAGGGGACAGAGGTCTTGACAAGGTTGACAATATCGGTCTCCGCAAAGACCCCACACTTGGCTGCGACATGGTGGAGCTTATCGGTCTCAAAGGTGAGTTTTTGTACCTCCTCTTGCTCTAGTCCGACCTTCATCGTACACTTCTCGATGGTCGCTCCTGTCCCTGAGGCACACTTATCATTCATCGAGGTGGAGACGGTCTTCTTGCCATCCTCTCCCGCTTTGAAGTGGATAATCTTGGCATCTTGTCCCCCCAGCTCAATGACCGCATTGACATCGGGGTGGTAGTGTTCGACCGCAAGGACGACGGCGTTGACCTCTTGGACAAAGCGGGCGTTGATGGTCGGAGCGATACGGCTTGCTCCTGAGCCTGTGATATAGACCTTGTTGATCTGCTTGTAGTAGTCGGGGTGTTGAGAGGCAAGCTCCTCTAGGAGTCTGAGGAGGGTGTGGGCTTGTTTGGTGTCGTGAGGGGTGTAGGCTTTGGCGACGATCTCAAACGCCTCATTACAGAGGACATACTTGACTGTCGTCGAACCGATATCGATACCGAGGGCGTAGTGGTGTGGGGTGTGTGGGTTACTCATTGGTGACTCGCTTTGGAAGTTTTGATCGCCCAGAGTATCCAGAGGATACCAGCGATGATGTAAGGGATAGAGAGTATCTGTCCTGTAGAGAGGGGGATGTCGAGGGTATAGGCAGCCTGCTTGGTCTTGGCATACTCGATAAAGAAGCGTGCCACAAAGACCATTACCAAGAAGAGTCCAGGGAGGATCTTGGTCGCAAAGGCGGGGGTGACACGGCGGTAGACAAGGGTGAGTACTACCAAGATAGCCAGATAGGCAAACGCCTCATAGAGCTGAACGGGGTGGCGTGGCACACTATCGATACGACTGAAGATAATCGCCCACGGAAGCTCTGAGGGGGTACCGAGTATCTCTGAGTTGAAGAGGTTGCCAAAGCGGACAAACGCCGCAGTGAGCGTCCCTGGTAGGGCGATACGCGAGAGGAGCCACGGGTAGGAGAGGTCGTAGCGTCGAGCAAAGAAGAATAGAGCGATAATTACCCCTGCGAGTCCTCCATGACTTGCCAGTCCCCCTTTCCAGACCATCAGTATCTCTAAGGGGTGAGAGAGGTAGAAGCTAGGCTCATACGCCAAGCAGTGCATCAACCTTGCCCCTATAACTGCCCCTGCCATGATGTAGAGCATAAGATTATCGAGGATAAGAGGGTCTTTGCCCTCTCGTGTAAAGACCCACTGCATGATTCGTAGTCCTAAGAAGAATGAGCCTACAAAGAGTAGACCGTACCAACGCAACTGAATCGACCCAAGCGTAAAGAGGTTTGGATTGACACTCCAGATGATATGTTCCATAGTTTGTCCCGTGTTATGATGAGGTATTATACTCTAAGTTTTTTAACACCAAAACGCAAAAAGTTATAAATAGATTTTTTTTATTACCCTAATGAAAAAGATTGAAGAGCTTCGCCACACCGCACCCCTAGAGAGCTTTTTTGAGCTATATATTATAAAAACCTATCGTTTAATTGAAAAATAATTTAAAGTTAATAGTTTATTCAATACAATTAAAATATATTCAAAAAACTTATTATTGATAATAAGTACTATTAAGGAGGAAATATGAAACTAGGTTTCTTAGTTGACCTTAACCTATGTATGGGGTGTAAGGGGTGTGAAGTCGCGTGTAAAGTGGAGAATGAAGTCCCACTTAGCTCGTGGCGTTTGCGTGTTAAGTATATCGATATTGGGACATTTCCTGATGCCTCTCGTTCGTTTACCCCATTGCGGTGTAACCACTGTGAAGATGCACCATGTGAGCGTATCTGTCCTGTCTCTGCGTTGCACTACCTTGAAAATGGGATTGTCAATATCGACAACAGTCGCTGTATCGGGTGTGCGGGGTGTATGATGGCGTGTCCTTATGGGGCGATCTATATGGATCCTGAGACCAATACCGCTGATAAGTGTACCTACTGTGCCCACCGTGTGGAGAGTGGGATGATGCCTGCGTGTGTGGTGGCGTGTCCTGTTGAGGCCAATATCTTTGGGGATATCGACGATGATACGAGTCATATCTCACGCTATATCATGGAGCATCAAGGGGGTGTGCAGGTGCGTAAGCCTGAGAAGCACACCAACCCTAAGCACTTCTATGTTGGTGGAGGCAATCAGACGCTTAACCCACTCGCACACCAACGCATCGAGGGGTATAGTCTCTTCAACAATATTACCCATCTCGATGCCATAGGGGATAAAAACCACGGGGTTATCGACCGCTTCTTAGCACCGTTTACGGCTCATGAGGAGCTAGATAACCGAAGCTTTATGGATTTTGAGCCTAGTGATGAGAGAGAAGGAGGGCATAAGTAATGGTAGAGCATACAGTTCACGCAACACAAGCGGTGGTGACACTTGATGTGGCACTTCCTGGGATTATCTGGGGGTGGATGATCACCCTCAATATGTGGGCAAAGAGTATCGGTACGGGTGTGGTACTTGTCGGGGCGTTTCTGCTCCATCGACACCACAAAGAGTCTATGCCCAATCTTCGGTGGATGATGCCACTCTTGGCATTTGTCGCACTCAATATCTTCTTGCTCTTTACGCTAGTTGACCTCCATCAGCCCTACCGTATGATCAATATCTTCTTACACCCTAACTGGAGTTCGGCTATCACGGTGGGTGCATGGATGGCATCGCTCTTTACAGGGTTGATTACGGTGATGATGGTGATTGGGGGGGGTGATGCCTTCCCTGAGGTGCGACGACACTGTCCGCTAGCCAAAAAAGCCAGAGCCAATAGTGACCTCTATGAGCGGATCTTTCCGTTTGTGGTCTTCCTTGCTGTACCTGTGACACTCTATACGGCGATTATTATGGCGGAGTCGAGTGCGAGAGAGCTATGGCAAGCCCCTACTGAGATGATGCAGATGATCTGGGCAGCTCTCTTGGCTGGTTCGGCGACACTCATCTTCACCTCGGCACGCTGGAGTCAAGCAGCACGCAGAGATCTCGCACTCCTCTTAGCCGTGGCGACCTTCTTTAGCTTTATGATGTATATGGGAGAGTACTTCTTCTCCTTTAAGTCCGCAGAGGTAGAGGCGACTTTGGCGTATGTCCATAGTGGTGGTGTCTACAATAGTGAGTTTTGGTTTGGTATGGTACTAGGCTTTGTGATCCCCTTTTTTATCGCAGTGGGGTATCGTAGAAGTAGCAACGATACACTCTTGAGATTTGGGGCGATATTGGCACTGATTGGACTCTACCTTGCCAAAGATGTGTGGCTCAAAATCCCACAGATGTTACCGTTGAGTTAAGGAGAAAACAATGACAAAATCAATGAAAAATAGCAACAACTTTATCGAGAGCAGACGAAGCTTCCTCAAGGGGAGTGCCTACTCCCTCGCAGGTGCGACACTCGCAACGGGGGTCTTCCAGACCATAGCCGACACCCCTGCACACGCAACACATCAGTTTACCTCAACCCCGAAGAGCCTTTCGTTCTACCCACCACTCAAGTCGTGGGATAGCTTCACTCAGCTCGATGGCAATGACTGGAAACGAGGGGGTACAGGGCGTAATGGTATCAAGAGTGAGAAGAACCCTGATGGGATTGAGGCGACTGAGTATATGCTAGTCCCCACTGCGTGTTCCAACTGTGAAGCCTCGTGTGGACTCACCGCGTGGGTCGATCTCTCGACTTACAAGGCAGGTGGCGGGCTTGCGGTGCGTAAGTATATGGGTAACCCACTCCACGCAGGGAGCCGTGGACGCAACTGTGCCAAAGGGTACGCGTCACAGTCACAGATGTATGACCCTGACCGTATCCCGTTTCCTTTGATGCGTGCATCAGGTTCCAAAAGAGGAGAGGGGAAGTGGGTGCGTACCACTTGGGATGAGGCGATGTCTACGATCGGTAAGAAGATGCACGACACCCTCAAGAGTGGTGATGAGATCTCTCGTAAGTCGATTATGTACCATGTGGGTCGTCCCAATGAGAATGGGTTTGGACACCGTGTACCACACTCTATGGGGTGTGATGGGTATGACTCCCACACCAATATCTGCTCTGCTGGCGCTAGAGAGGGGACGATACAGTGGGCAAATGATGATAGAAACTCACCTGACTGGAGCAATGCCAAGCTCATCTTTTTGCAATCCTCACACGCTGCGGATGCGGGACACTACTTCCAACAAGCTGCGGGGCGTATCGCAGAGGCACGCAAAAAAGGGGCGAAGCTTGTGGTCATGGATCCACGCCTCTCCAACTCCGCAGGGATGGCAGACCTTTGGGTACCGTGTTGGCCTGGGACAGAGACGGCGTTGTATCTCTACCTTGCCAACCGTATCCTCAATGAGAAAGATAGCAATGGTAATGATCTAGTCAACCACGCCTTTGTCAAAAATTGGGTCAACTGGGATCGCCTTATGGCAGATAAAAAGTACCTTGCACTCCTCGTAGAGAAGGGGTATATCAAATCTGTGCCTAGAGAGGATAGCTATGAGGCGTTTATCGAGATGATCGCACAGATGTACTCTCCTTATACACTAGAGTTTGTTGCACAGGAGTGCCGTATTGAGAAACGCATCGTAGAGAAGCTCTATGATCTCTTTATCGATGCGGGTGCAAGCGTGGCGACCTATATCTGGAGAGCAGGATCCATTGGACACAAAGGGGGGTGGATGATCGCCCGTAGTGCCTTCTTGCCTTTTGTCTTGCGTGGTGCGATGGCAGGGGATAAGGGGGGGATTGGACTCCACCACTGGCATGTCATCTCAGTCAACGGCAAAGGAAATGCTGCGACAGAGCATGGTACCAAGCCTCCCAAGGTCGATGTTTGGAATGAGATCGCATGGCCTCCTGAGTATCCACTCAGTACCTATGAGATGAGTCATATTATGCCTCACCTCCTTCTTGATGATGAGTGGAGAGCGAAGTGGAATGCCAAAGGACTCAATGTCCCCAAGAAGCTTGCGGTGTGGATCCCACGGATGTATAATCCCGTCTGGATTAATCCTGATGGGTTTAGATGGATCGAAGCACTCAAGCGAGAGGATAAGATAGAGCTGAGCTTCAACCTCTCCCCTACATGGTCTGAGACCAACTGGTACTGTGACTTTATCTTGCCTGTGGGGCTTGCAGGGGAGCGACACGATCAGCACTCTGAAGCGACACAACCCTCTCGTTGGCTAAGTTTCCGTAACCCTGCGTTGCGTGTGGCACTAGAGAAGATGGGGTGGACGCCCAAAGACCCCACCAGAGCGACCCTCGAAGCCCACATCAAAGCGGGACTAGGAGAAGTGTGGGAAGAGGTGGAGTTCTGGGCGAACATTATGGTACACCATGTCGATCCTGATGGAAGTCTAGGGGTCAGAAAGCACTGGGCTTCCAAAGAGGATCCTCGGCGTGCGGTGACGATAGCGGAGTGGTATCAAGCTGCCTTTGACACCCTTCCAAACCTCAAAAAAGAGGCGAAAAAATGCTACCCAGACGCAAAGTATCCCAACTACGAGATGATGCGTGATAGAGGGACATGGCTCGAAGAGGACAACATCTATAAGCCTCAGGAGCGACCCCTTCACAAAGAGGGGAGTCGCTATATCGCCCATGGGCATCACTACGAAGCAGATGAGGTGGAACAAGATGCCTTTGGTACCCTGCTAGTTGATGATCCTGTCCACGGTGGTAAGAAGGCGATCGGTATCGAGATCGATGGGGAGATTATGGAGGGGTTCCATACCCTCTCTAAGAAGCTAGAGTTCTACTCTGAGTGGTTTGCTCAGTGGAAGTGGCCAGAGTATGCGATCCCGATCTACCCTACTACACCAGAGGGGCGAAAGCAGATGACGCATATCGTCACGCAGGTACACCATGACTTTATGCAGAAGGATAATGAGTTTGCACTCAATACGGTCTTTAGACTGCCGTACAATATCCACACCCGTTCGGTCAACTCCAAGCACCTTATGGAGATCTCACAAAACCACAACCCTGTGTGGATCAACACCCAAGATGCCAAGCGTCTAGGGATCAAACGAGGTGAGGCGATCAAGGTGACCATTACCGATACGGTATCGGGGCTTGACTCAGGCTACTTTATCGCGATGGCAGTCCCTACCGAGGGGACGATGCCAGGGGTCTTGGCATGTTCACACCACGCAGGACGCTGGAAGCTCAAAAATGCTGTAGAGATCCCAGGGTTTGAGCAGAAGCTTGGGGTGATGGGGCTAGGTGCGCCACTCTATGAGATGACGATGGATGGTAAGGTGGGGACACTCAAACCGACCCAAGGACTCAATGAGGGGATGCAGGAGCGTCGTGAGAGCTGGCAGTTTAAGGCGTTTAATAAAGACCTTGACAATATCTGGTGGGATGGATTGAGTGGCTCATGGCAAAATGCGGTAGCTCCCTCCCACCCCGACCCTATCGCAGGTAACCACGCATGGCACCAAAAGGTGGTGATAGAGAAGGCTCAAAAAGGGGACAAGATAGGGGATATCTATGTCAACTATGAGAACAATATGAAGGTCTACAAGGCGTGGAGAGATCAGCTCACCCGCCCCCTCGATACGACGGATAGACTCAGACGACCTGTCCATATGAAGCGTCCTGCGGTGCCGTTGTCTGCCAAGGCATACGCGGTCAAACTCACGAAGTAGTAGCCGATACAACGGTGGGGTCTTCCCCATCGGCTCTACGATTTTCCCGATAGAATCCGTGTGGTAGTATCGGGAAAGTGGTATAGTACCCCTAACCTAAGGAGAGAAATATGAAACAGATGAAACAAGAGATACAAAACCGTGTTACCCTCTACGCCTTAATCTCACGATTGATGCTTGTAGAGGTAGATGAGCTCTTTTTGGAGCAGTTGGAGAGTGATGAGGTGCTACTCTCCTTTCTACCCAACTACCGTGACTGGGATAAGCGAAAAACTGTAAAGAGAGAAACCCTCATGACAGCGTACTACAATGTAGACTTTACCAACCTCTTCTTGATGCACCTTGTCCCCTATGAGAGCTTCTATACCCGTGAGGATCAGATGATTGAGAGTGGCGGGGAGAACCCTGTCATCGCACTCTACAATGACCTAGACTTTCGGGTAGAACTCGATCGGGCAAGGGTGGTGAGTGCTGATCATATCGGTGTGGAGTTGGAGTTTATGTATATGCTCTGCTTGGCGATGCAAAAAGCTCTCGAAGCGGAGGATCGTGAGGGGGTGTGTGAACTCCTTGCGGTACAACACGCCTTTCTCAAAGAGCATCTACTCCAGTGGGCTCCGATGTTTCTCATCAATGCCAAGCGAGAGTCACGCACGCCACTCTACCATGATGGAGCGGAGCTGACACTGGACTTTTTGCTTAGTGACTATGAGTATCTCACCGATACCCTAGCCCAGCACTGTAGTGCGGTAGCCTAGGTGATGAAGTTACATCTTGATCTCTCACGCTGTGTACGGGCGAAGAGTAAGTTTGCCTCCTGTATGCAGTGTGTCGAGGCATCCCCTAAGCATCTGGGTATGGTCGAGGGGTTGCCAAGCTTTGCCAAAGGGACAGGGGTCGAGGCGGCAGCGTGTGTAGGGGCGTGTCCCACTGAGGCGTTGAGCCTCTCAGACTTTAGCGTGACGGAGTTCTTTTTTACCTTTTTGGAGTCAAAAGTACGGCTCCTCTCTCCTACACTCAATCTCCCCTCTCTGTTGGTGCTGAGTGTGGAGCATCTCATCGCATTGGCGGTGGCGAGTGAGGAGCCTATCGTACTAGATCTTCACTACTACGCGAAGGATCGTGTAGGGTTGGAGCAGATGGAGGAGCGGATAGCCGAGGCAAACTACCTCCTCTCTAGCTTCTGTGACAAACGCCTAGAGAGTAACCATACCGAGGCGACTACCCCCCAAGTGGTAGAGGATATGGTGGCGAGTCGGCGGGCGTTTTTAGGGTCGGCATCACTCACGGGTGCGTTGAAGCAGAAGCGAGCCTTTGAGGAGGCGGTGGAGGCAGAGGAGCCTCACGCCTTTGAGATCGCCCAAGAGATGATCGCCAAGATCAAGGAGCGACACCTCCCTGACAAACGCAAGATACTCCTTACCACACTCACGCGTGCCAAGCAACCTGAGGTGCTAGAGGTACTACCCCAAGAGGCGGTGGGGTTCATCTCACAGAAGTTTGTCACCGCTTCGTGTACCAACTGTCAAATCTGCTACCGTATCTGTCCAACAGGTGCGTTGCACTCCGATGGTAACTTCTCCCTAATCGCCTTTGATGCGATGCTCTGTGTGAAGTGTCACCTCTGTCATGATGTCTGTGAGCCTGATGCGATAGGGCTACAGGGGGGCTTTGAGATAGCGGAGTTTTTTGAGCCTAGAGAGCGTACACTTGTTGCGTTTGATATACGGCGTTGTGAGGAGTGTGGCAACCCCTTTACCTACCATGAGGGGGAGCAGTCGTGTCCTCGCTGTAGGATAGAAGAGGAGGAGGCGATGGCACTCCATCAGACTCCCCAACCATACACTAAATACCACGAGGTAACCCGATGAAACCCCATGAGATAAGACCCGATACCCAGCTCTGTACGATCCTTGGATACAATGCCCAACGAGGTAAGAGACGACGCTACTTCAACCGTATCCTCAACGCAAGTCAGACCAATGCCACGGCGATCGCACTCAATATCACCGATGAGCATTTTGCCTTTACGATGGATGGGGTTGCCCACTCCAAGGTCGATAAGATGATGCTAGAGCCTGAGTTTGCCTCTCGTGCGGTGGGCTACTGTCAGAGGCTCAACCCCTCTGCCAAGCAGAGAGGGCGGATTGATTTTATCGAGGTTGTGTCTGGGGAGATTGTGGGCTACTGCTTGGATGAGGAGGCACTGGCGTGCTTTGGTGATCCTGCGTTTGTCGATGAGACGATGCTATTGGTCGCAAAGATGATGCTGATCGCCAACCGTTGGTTTGGTGTGGCACTAGAGGTGGATCAAGTCCCACTACTGATAGGAGAAGAGAATGCGTGATATAGATGAGTTGAGAGAAGAGTTTGCGAAGTTTAATGAGCAAGGGTTTAATGGGACGCGTGCGTTTTGTGCGGATGGGTCGTGTGAGAGTGAGGAGGAGAGTGACCTCAAGGACTACCCCTCCTATACCGAAGCGTTGTACGCCAAGCTGATCGCTCCGAGTGTGAGTGGGATCTACATCTCACGATGGGATATCAAAGCCATCGCCCTCAAAGCAGGTGATAGTATGGCGATACACCCTCGTAAACGGATGTTTGAGCTACTGATGAAGTATGCCACAAGCAAAGAGACGATGCAGGCGGTACTCGATGCACTAGAGGAGCATATGAAAGAGAAGATAGCTATCTACCAAGAACTCATCACCACCTTCCCCGCCTCCCAAGAGATCTTCCAACCCAAGATAGAGAAAGCCCAAAAGACCATCGGACTCTTTCCGAAGATTATGGCGGAGTATTTTGGGTAAGGGATAAGGTAATATTATCGGAAAAAAGTGTAGACTACTAGGAGATAATTTCAAAGGAGTTGCAAATGGCATCAGTGTTACTTCCCTTGGCAAAGGGGTTTGAGGAGTTGGAGGCGGTTGCCTTGATCGATGTGATGCGTCGTGGGGGGATTGCTGTGACGACACTCTTTATCGATAAGGCGTTAGCCCATGGGCGTGTGGTCATTGGAGCCAATGGTATCGGGATACAAGCGGATATGGCACTCGAGGAGGTGCGTGAAGAGGCGTTTGATATGATGGTACTCCCTGGTGGATGGGAGGGGACTTATGCTTTGGCAAAAGAGACGCGTATCCTCGCCTTACTCAAAACCTTTAAAGAGCATAAACGCGTAGGGGCGATGTGTGCTGCTCCCTTTGTCTTGAAAGAGGCGGGTGTGTTGGGAGCATCCTACACCTGCTACCCTGAAGCGAGAGAGGAGATCGACCACCAAGGGTATCGCGAGGATCAAAAAGTGGTCATCGATGGCAATGTCATCACCTCACAAGGACCTGGTACGGCGGTCTGTTTTGGTCTAGCGATTGTGGAGCAACTCATCAGTAAAGAGGCGATGCTCGCGGTCAAAGAGGGGATGCTACTGGGGTACTGCTAAGATGCGAGAGAAGCTCCGAGTCATTCAGTATCAACTAGCCCAAGACCCCAAGCTCCAAGAGGCGGTGATGCGTATCAAGCCCCAAAAGAGCTTTTGGGGTATTGGGGGGATTGTTCTCTTCTTCTTTGTGCCTGAGCTGGTCACCTACCTCTGGCAATCCGAACTTGTCGCATGGACACACCTCCAGACCCTCACTAAGCTCTCTAGCTCCCAACGCTGGCTCTTTGGAGAGCTAGAAGCGATGTTTCGTGCGGGTGTGAGCTGGTTTAACCTATTGCTTGGCGGGCTGTTGTTGTGGTGGGCGTGGCGTTAGGAGTATACCTCCTAAGATTTTACCTTAGATATCATCTATTTGTTTAGATGATTTATTTTTGTTCTCTCGTTTATCCTTATTTGAAATTGCGAACATTTAAGGATACTATCCTAGTTAAATTACACTCTAATTTTAAATCTGATATTATTCGCATAAGTGTTTTGTGCTATCCTAGTATGCTACCCAAAATGGCATAAAAATGTATAAAAAATATAAAAAAGGGTAGCTATAGGGAAAGCATGATTGATAATATATCTGAAGAAAAGTTTGGAAAACCCCTTAAATAGGGCTTTGTAGAGGATGAGAAATAGATGGTTTTAATGATAGATAACTATGATAGTTTTACCTATAATATAGTGCAGTATTGCCGAGAGCTTGGGGCAGATTTGAGAGTGATTCGTAATGATGAGTTAACCATCGAGGAGATAGTCGCACTCAATCCTGAAAAGATTATCCTCTCCCCTGGCCCCTCAACCCCTGATGAAGCGGGTGTTACACTAGAGGTGATCAAACACTTTGCAGAGACGACACCTATTTTTGGTATCTGTCTAGGGCATCAGAGTATTGCTCAGGCATTTGGTGGTGAGGTGATACGCGCAAAGCATATGATGCATGGTAAGACTTCACAAATTAAGGTAGATCACGCAACCCCTATCTTTGCTAAGCTTCCTCAAGAGTTTAGAGCGACACGCTACCACTCCTTGAGTGTCAACCCCGATAATTTACCCTCTAGTATTGTTGTCACTTCCCACAGTAAAGATGATGGGGAGATTATGTCACTAGAGATCAAAGATAGACCTATCTATGGTGTGCAGTTTCATCCTGAGTCTATCATGAGTGAGTATGGACATGAGATGTTGGATAACTTTTTAAAGCTCTGATCTATACGGAGATGAAAAAAGACGCTTTCTTTGTCGCACTCTTTTTGTATGGTATCGCACTCTTCTATGTTGCAACTACCACACCCATTAGTCCTCATGAGGCAAAGATCTTCTATACCTCTGAGGATATTGTAGGGTTATTGATGCACTGGGGAGGCTCTCTCTTCTCTGGATTTTTGGGGCTACGCATCTACTTTATTCTCTTTGCTCTGCTCTCTATTGCACTCTTTTTTCTCTTGAGTTGGCGTTATTTCAAGCGAGCGGAAGATGCCTATCTCTCCACCATGATTTTTATGTTACTTCCTGGTACCTTGACAGCGAGTACACTGGCCAATATCGCTATTATCGTGCTACCGTTGGTGTTACTTTTTGTACTACTCTATAAGCAGTATCACTTTAGTATCTCACTACTGATTATGGTACTACTCTTTATGATTCATGATGCCTCTATCATCTTCTTTGTGGCACTCCTACTCTATGGGATACGCTCTAGAGAGTATAGACTGATGCTCTTCTCTAGTCTATTTCTTGGTGCTTTTATACTCTTAGAGAGAGGGATCGAGATAGGAGGACACCCCTCGGGGCATTTTTTAGAGATTTTTGGACTCTATGCAGGGATCTTCTCCCCGCTTCTTTTTCTCTTCTTTTTCTATGCAATGTATCGTACACTGTTACGAGGAGAGAAGACGCTCTTATGGTATATCGCCTTTACGGCTTTAGCCTTCTCGCTACTCCTCTCCCTACGACAGCGTGTGGCGATTACAGATTTTGCACCCTATGTGATGATCGCAACGATTTTGATGCTAGAGACATTTCATCAGAGTGTTCGTGTACGCCTCCCCGCATTTCGCAAGAAGTATAGGCTAGGGTTTGGTATCGTCACTACTCTTTTACTCCTCACCCTTTTGGCTATTGTCTTTCATCAACTCTCCTATACGATGATGTCAAACCCCCAAAACCATTTTGCTAAGCGTATCTATCGACCCTATTTTTTAGCGAAGCAACTAAAGTCACAAGGGATATCCTGTTACTGCTCTAGTGGAAAAGAACGCTATCAGCTACAGTACTATGGGATCTCGCACTGTTGTAAGTAGTCTAGTTGCATATATTTTCACATATAGAGAGTGGTCTTGACAAAGTACACAGGTAAGCGAGTAGCTATCTACACCCTAAAATCGATACGATACCATGATTTGATGGAGGTCGATACTAGGATTGGGACTCTTGATATTGAGGTTGGAGATGTGGGTGAAGCGGTAGCCTAGACTCCATTCTCTCTTCATCACACCAAGCCCAATCGAATCGGTAAACTGAAAAAGTGAGGATTTGTCTCGATTCTCTACGATACTCCTATCCATCATCGCAATCCCAATCCCCATCTCTAGGTAGGGGTGGAGTGTATTGGATGGAGTGGTGGGTGTTGTGTAGCGAAACATGGGTGTAAGGGAGAGGATAAGTCCTTCAGGGTTTTGGCTACGATGTTGGGTGGAGTGCCAGCGGTTGAGGCTCCACTCTGTAGCACCATAGAGGGTGAAGTAGGGGTGAGTGATCAGGGGCTTTTTCCATGGTAAGCGTAGGGTAAGTTGGTGATTTTTGAGGTGTCGGTCGGGCTTGGAGCTATACTCACGCCCTTGGAGATAGGAGAGTATGGGGTGTTCAAGAGAGCTGTTGAGTGGGAGTGTTAGAGGGGTTTGCTCTTGGCTAAAGGCGTAGAGGTAGCTCCCTAGTGTCGAGAAGATAGCGGTGCGTGTGATGAGCAAATCGCGTGAAGTTGCTTGGAGTGAAGTGGTTATAGCTAAGAGGCTTATTAGTGGAATCGTAGATTTTTTGATGATGGACTCCTTCTAGGATTAAAGTGCTATAATGGTACCCTAATTTAAGATAAAGGAACAACTTATGGATCTGTTTAGTTTATTTCAAGAGGGTGCGGATCTGATACGCGGTAACAGTGATGAGAGTACAACCAATCTCGATAGTGGGCTGATCAGTACAGCACTTCAAGGACTTATTAGTAACAATGAAGGGGGCTTGGATCTGGCTGGACTTGTGGGTGGATTGGCACACAATGGGCTAGGTGCGATTGTAGGTTCATGGTTGGGCAATGGGGAGAATAACCCCATCTCGAAGAGTCAAGTGGTAGATCTCTTGGGAGCAGAGAAGGTCTCTACCTTTGCCTCTTCATTGGGGATCTCTATGGAGAGTGCGGAGGAGGCATTGAGTGAGGTGTTGCCTCAGATTGTCGATAAGGCGACTAGTGGTGAGGGGTCGATTGTCGATGAGATGCTTGGGCATGTTGGTGGGGCAAGTGGTGCGATGGAGATGCTAGGCAAAATGTTTAGATAGTGCTTTGATGCGATATATTTTTATACTACTATGGCTCTCTAGCCTACTACTTGCGACCCCCTTCAAAGTCGCAAGCTACAATGTCGAAAACCTCTTTGATGCACGCTATCAAGGCTCTGAGTACAAAGAGTATGACCCTAGGCGAGGGCGATGGAATCAGCCATTGGTGGAGAAGAAGCTCAACCGTGTGGCTGAGGTGATTTGTGATCTAGATGCGGATATCATCGGACTTCAAGAGATTGAGAACCGTGCGATCTTTACCGCACTCCAAAAACGCCTCAAACGGGTAGGGTGTGGCTACGATTATGGGGTGATTAGTCAGCGTAAATCACGCACCTCAGTACAGATGGCACTGCTCTCTCGGTTTCCTATCACCCATCACAAAGAGCTTGTCGTCTCCTCCTCTCCTCGGGTACGCAATATTCTTGAGGTTGAACTCTCTATCGCTGGGCAGAGGCTTTTAGTCTTTGTCAATCACTGGAAATCTAAGGGGTATAATGGGTGGGAGAGTAAACGCATTAAGTATGCCAAAGCGTTACAAAGACGACTCTCACAGCTCTCATCTACGACAGAGTATCTCCTCCTTGGGGATTTCAATACAGACTATGATGCTTTTAAAAACCTAGAGAAGAAGATCGATGATACAGGGGGGAAGACGGGACTCCATTCAATCCTTCACACCCGTAACAGATCTAGCCAACTCCCCTTTGGGTCACACTACTCGTTGTGGGGGGAGTTGAAGTATGTTGATCGTTGGAGTACGAAGTTTTTTAGTAAGAAGGGGACACCTGATCATCTGATTCTTCCCCCTGCTCTGCTTGATCATCATGGTATCTCCTATGTGGAGGGGTCGTTTGGGGTGTTTCGTGCTAAGTATCTCTTTGTGCGGGCAGGTTATATCAAGCGATGGTCCTACAAAAAAGGGGGAGGCTACTCCGATCACCTGCCGATTTTTGCGACCTTTGAGTCTGAGAGGACTACGGCTAAGCCACAGATACCCCCACCACCTCAAAGTCATGAGATGACTATTGACCAGCTCTATGGGATGACCAAAGCCTCACCCAAACCGCTACTCAAAGGGGTTGGGGTTGTTTGGAAGCGTCGCAATGTTGCACTGCTTAAGCAGACACCTAGCGGACGGGGTATCTTTCTCTATGGCTGTACTAAAGGGCTAGAGGAGGGGAGACGCTACGATGTCCGTGTGGAGGAGTTAGGGGAGTATAGGGGACTCAAGCAGATCACCTACCTAGCAATCCTCAAGCGACATGGAGCGTTTGATACACACCCCTATCATATAGGAGTAAAAACACTGACTAGTCCTAGAGTAAAGCGACAAAATGAGATCGTGCAGGGGGTTGTGGGAGTCTACCAAAAAGGCTACCTCTTGATACAAGGAGGACGTATCCCTCTCTACTTTAAACGAGGAGCAGGTAAACCCCCTGATGGGGCTAAAATCAAGATAAATTATGCCCATATTGGTTACTATAAAAGGTTACAATGGGTACTATATAGCTCAAAAGATTTTACCGTACTGGAGCAGTAGATGGCATATTATAGTTGGATTTTGGCGTTTCATATTATGAGTTTTACTTCGTGGATGGCGATGTTGTTCTATCTTCCTCGACTTTTTATCTACCATAGAGAGCATGCAGACAATAGAGCCTTTGGAGAGGTAGTAGAGGTGCAAGAGTATAAGCTCTATACCTATATCGGTCTGCCTGCGATGTGGGCTACGATACTCTCAGGTGGGGTGATGCTCTATCTCAATAGTGGTATCTTTCAGAGTGGGGGGTGGATGCATGCAAAGTTACTCTTTGTAGCGATGTTGATCGCCTATAGCTTCTCACTAGAGAGGATACGTAAAAAGTTGATACAAGACCCCTATTACAAGAGTGGTAAAGCGTTTCGATTTTACAATGAAGTACCGACACTCTTGATGATTGTGATTGTGATTATGGTCATCGTCAAACCCTTTTAGAATGTGTTATAATCTAATAAATCAAAATTAAAGGAACCTAATTATGCAACTTCCTACACTTCCAATACCTACGGTTGAACTCCCCTTTGAGATCCCCTTTCTACTTCACCCTGTAGTTGATCACTTTGTAATTGCCCTGCCGATTGTTGCAATGCTACTTGAAATGATCAACTTGCTGTTCAAGAAACGCGCTATTGGTCTGGTCTCATTTTTTCTACTACTGCTCACCGTGTTGCTCTCTGTAGGTGCCTACCTTACAGGGAGTGTTGATGGCAAAGAGATCTTTGCTCTACTCAATGAGACGGCACAATCCGAACTCAAAGCCCATAAGCTCTTGGGTACCTATCTGATATTGGCCTCTGCGGTGGTGCTGCTCTTTAAGCTTCTCTCTTCTGTGATTACGCGTAAGTTGATGAAAGCACTCTATCTCTTTATCTTGATACTCTTTGTAGCAGGGATTCTCAATCAAGGAAGAGAGGGAGGAGAGCTTGTCTATACCCATGGAGTCAATGTCAAGCAAGTGGCACAACTCCAAGAGCAACTAAGTGATCTCCAAGAGGAGATGGAGGAGTTAGAGGAGGCGGATAAAGGGGAAGTTACACAGCAGGTCACCCCTGAGCCTAAAGCTCTCAGTGTTGAGGTGGTGACTCCAACTGCCACCCCTGTAGCTGAAGAGGTAGAGGTAGCTAAAGTAGTAGAGCAACCCGTCGTGCAATCTATCGAGCTTAACCACTCAACCCCTAGTGTCGTAGAGACAACGGTGATAGAGTAACAATTGTTGATGGGTATACAGCTTTTGAGAGAGCTGAAAGTGGTTGTTTCAAAAAATAGCTTAAGTTTTGTTTAAGTCCGTAAAAAGTACAATTTATGAGATAGCCCATATTATGGGTAGAAGGAGTTTATCGTGAAAATCTTGACAAAAAGCGTTGTTAAAATTGCTCTTCTTCCGCTATTGATGAGCAGTTTTCTCTCTGCTATTGAGATTAAAAATCTCTCTGAAGCGGTCGATGTCGCAGGGAAACAGCGGATGTTTACACAGCGGATGTTAAAAGATTATGCGATGGTAGGGTTAGAGAATAGTTTTGGTCATCCTGCAGAGGATTTGACGAAGATTATGGAGGCATTTGAAAACCATCTAGGATCACTGATAGACTTCAATAGAGATCCTGCAACCGCAGAGAGTCTCAAAAAGGTTCAAGTTCTCTGGAAGCCTATTAAGGTTGCACTCAAAGAGAAACCACGCAAAGAGCAAGCAGGAGAGATGCAGGAGAAGTTAGAGGCACTACTCAAGCAAGCCAATGAAGCCACAGGACTTTTTGCTAAGCAGACAGGAAAAGTCTCTGGAGAGATTATCAATATCTCGGGTCGGCAACGGATGCTTTCACAACGCATGGCAAGTCTCTATATGCTCAAAGTTTGGGGGATCAATGATCCAGAGTTTAAGAAGAAGATGGAAGATAGTATGCATCTTTTTAGTACCTCTCTTGATCGATTGATGGCTTCAGAGCTCAATACCGCAGAGATATCTGCACTACTAGAGAGAGCTAAAAAGTCTTTTCGATTTTTCGAGGTGATGAATAGGACAACAACAAAATTCATCCCTGCATTGATTTTCAAAAAATCTAATGAGATCTTAAAAGATATGAATACCGCTACAGGGTTGTACGCAGCACAAGAGTCACAAAAATAGAAAGGGAAGAGTATGTTAAAGAGAAAAATAGGTCAATGGTTACTGGTGGGATTGTTGGTGATGCCAATGCAGATGCAAGCAGTGGAGATTAAGGATATTGCCCATGCGGTCAACTTCTCAGGACGGCATCGTGCCTTTACGCAGCGTGTACTTAAAGAGTATGCGATGATATGTCTTGAGAATAATTTTAATAACCCCAAAGAGCGACTCAAAGAGGGGATTGCGACTTTTGAGGATTTGATTGAGTCACTCATCAAGTTTAATAAAGATGAGCAGACAGCAAAAAGCCTTCAAGAGGGGTTAGCACTCTGGGCTCCTATCAAGAAGCTACTACTCGCCCCTCCTTCACAAGAGAATGCGAAAAAACTTCAGATCGCTATGGAGGCGATGACGGCCAATACCAATACTACAACAGCACTCTTTGCTAAGCAGACGGGAAAAGAGTCAGGTAAAATCACCAACTACTCAGGACAGCAACGGGTACTTTCACAAAAGATGGCGAGTCTCTATCTGCTTAAATCTTATGGTGTGACCAATGAGAAGTTTCAAGCTAAGATGGATGAGACGATGCAGTGGTTTGCCAGAAATCTCACAACCCTCACAGCGTATGATAAAAATACCCCTGAGATTCAAGGATTGTTAGAGAAGGAGCGAAAAGCCTTTAAGTTTTTTGAAATTATGGATAAAAACACGCGCACTTTTATCCCTACACTTATCTATAAAAAATCCAATGAGATTTTTGATGCGGCTAATGTAGCTACCAGACTCTACGCTGAACTTGGCTCAAAAAGTAAATAAAAGGATCGTAAATGAAAACTAATATCATGAAGAAAGCAACCCTTATTGCTTTGGTAAGCCTCTCCTTGAGCGTGGTGGCATCTGCATCGACCGTTGCATCCGATACGGTGAAGTTGATCGATATGGCAGGGAAACAGCGTATGCTCTCCCAGCGGATAGCCAAAGATTATATGTATGCAGGGAAGAGTATCGCTACCGCTAAAGCAGAGCGACAGCTCAATAGGTCACTCAAAGAGCTGAAAGAGGCACATACAATTTTGATCAACTCGATCAATAATCCAGAGATTAAGAATCTTTTATCCTTTGTTGAGATGAGTAGTGAGGATTTTGAAGCGACAGCTAAAGAGAAGTTTACGACCGATAATGCACAGTTGATTTTGGATTTGAGTGAGTCGATGCTAGAGGGGAGTGAGTATGTGGTTACTTCACTCAAAGAGCTCTCCAATGTCAAAGCCTCTAAAGTAGTCGATATGGCAGGACGACAACGGATGCTCTCACAGCGTATCGCGAAGTACTATATCGCGTATCAATCAGGGATCAAAGATAAGAATACCGTAGAGCAGATGAGAGCAGCAGTAAAACTCTTCACAGAGACGCATGAGTTGTTGATGAAAAATAAGACCAATACCCCAGAGATCAATCGTGAACTCAATAAGATCGATAGACTCTGGAAGATTGTCTATAAGTTCTATCTCAATATCGAGAAGGGTGGATTACCTCTGATTGTCTTCAATACAACCGATGATATCAGCAAAAATATGAATAAAATTACAGCACTTTATGTGGAACTCTATAATAAATAGAGTTTGAGTATAGGCCAAACCATAGTAGGAGAGAAGAGGATGAGAAGCGGGATTAAAAAAATCAGTAAGGTACTACTGTTTGTAGCGATGCCTTGGAGTATGGCCAGTGCCATTGAAATTACCAGTGCAGTGGATGCTGTAGATATCGCAGGAAAACAACGGATGTATACCCAACGCATGCTCAAGGATTATGCTATGGTTGGGATGAATAACACTTTTGGTAAGCCTCATGAAGATCTTAAGCGTTTGATTGTCAACTTTGATGATCATCTACTCGCACTTATCGCCTACAGTAAGAGTGATGCGACCAAAAAGAGTATGGAGCAGGTCAATAGGCTATGGGTACCACTCAAAGCGATCTTGAGTGCGACACCCTCTGTCGAGAAGGTTGAGCAGTTACAAAAAGATCTCGATACCCTCCTCAAAGCAGCCAATGAAGCAACACAGCTCTTTGCTAAAGAACTTAAGCAAGCCTCGGGAGAGATTGTTAATCTCTCAGGTAGACAACGGATGCTCTCACAACGCATGGCAAGCCTCTATATGCTTAAGGTATGGGGGGTCAAAGATAGTGAGTTTAAGATGAAGCTTCATAGTGCCATGGAGGAGTTCAAATCAGCTCAAGCTAAGCTTGAAGCCTCGGCTTTGAGTACGGAAGAGATTCACGGCTATCTAAAGAAGGCAAAACGATCCTTTACTTTCTTTGAGATGATGAATAAAAAAGAGTCTACACACTTTGTTCCCTCACTTATCTATAAAAAGTCTAATGATATACTGATCAATATGAATGAAGCAACACACAAATATGTTGCCAACGAAGCAAAATAAAAGGATCGTAAATGAAAACTAATATCATGAAGAAAGCAACCCTTATTGCTTTGGTAAGCCTCTCCTTGAGCGTGGTGGCATCTGCATCGACCGTTGCATCCGATACGGTGAAGTTGATCGATATGGCAGGGAAACAGCGTATGCTCTCCCAGCGGATAGCCAAAGATTATATGTATGCAGGGAAGAGTATCGCTACCGCTAAAGCAGAGCGACAGCTCAATAGGTCACTCAAAGAGCTGAAAGAGGCACATACAATTTTGATCAACTCGATCAATAATCCAGAGATTAAGAATCTTTTATCCTTTGTTGAGATGAGTAGTGAGGATTTTGAAGCGACAGCTAAAGAGAAGTTTACGACCGATAATGCACAGTTGATTTTGGATTTGAGTGAGTCGATGCTAGAGGGGAGTGAGTATGTGGTTACTTCACTCAAAGAGCTCTCCAATGTCAAAGCCTCTAAAGTAGTCGATATGGCAGGACGACAACGGATGCTCTCACAGCGTATCGCGAAGTACTATATCGCGTATCAATCAGGGATCAAAGATAAGAATACCGTAGAGCAGATGAGAGCAGCAGTAAAACTCTTCACAGAGACGCATGAGTTGTTGATGAAAAATAAGACCAATACCCCAGAGATCAATCGTGAACTCAATAAGATCGATAGACTCTGGAAGATTGTCTATAAGTTCTATCTCAATATCGAGAAGGGTGGATTACCTCTGATTGTCTTCAATACAACCGATGATATCAGCAAAAATATGAATAAAATTACAGCACTTTATGTGGAACTCTATAAGTAGGATGGATAGTATGAAAAGAGTATTGTATGTCTCATTAATGATCCTGTTTGCCTCACTGCAAGGGCATGCTGCGACACGGGGGGATGTGAAGATTATTGAAGCATCTGAAAACATTCGTTATCTAAGTCAAAAGATTGTAACAGACTACCTCTACTTCTATAAGTATCCTACCAAAATAGAGGTCAAAAATGGTATAACACAGGCACTCTCTGAACTCAGTAGTAACTTTAGAGAGATCGCTTCTACCACTAAAGATAGTGACACCAAAGATATTCTGGACTTTCTTGCCTACAGTAAAGATCAGATTGCTGAGATGTTAGCACAACAAGCCAATGAAGAGAGTGTAGCACTGATGCTAGACTATAGTGAAACCCTCCTTGAAGGAGCCAACTCGATTGCAACTACCCACCGTTATGACTTTAGTGAGGAGGAGGAGATGCTTATGGCGATTAAGGAGATGGAGTATCTCCTTGAACGGATGATTAAGTACTATATCGCTTTGCATATTGGATTTGATAGTCAAACCAATCGAGATCAGCTACAAAAAGCGATGATGAGTTTTGAGAGTAAACTCACCAAGATCAATGGCTATAGTTATCCTGATAATCTCAAGAAAGACCAAGCACAACTCAATGCATTTTGGAGTACAAGTAAACAGTATGCGAAGAGGTCTGAGGCACTCTTTATCCCCACACTCTTGCGTGACTGGGTACTCTATCTAGAGGGATCTATGTCTACCATAGCACTCTATCACAGTAAAAACCAATAAGGCGGAGAAGCATGAAGATAATAAACACTAGAAATATATTGATTCTACTTCTGATGGCAGCATTTGTTGTACTAGGGGGATTCTCTTACTACACCTACACCTCATATGGTGCATTTAAAAACAGTGAGAAGAGTGTCAAAAATATCGACTTGATAGAGAGACTCAATGGGGTACTGCTAGTACTCAAAGATGAGCAGTTTGATAGTGCTATCTATATGGGAAGTAAAGATACCAAAATCTTTGATCGCCTTAAAAAGGAGCGAGCATTAGTCGATACGCAGATTGAGAAGATCAATCAGTTTATCGCAAGTAACGCTCTCTTCGCTCCGTACAAAAAAGTGATGAGTGAGCTTGTTGAGAGTTTGAGTTATACTCGTTCGCGTGTCGATATGTTTAGTAGCAACCATAAAAATATCTTCTTTGACAACTACTATAAGAAGGTCTCTCTCTTGGTTGTTGACTTGATGTATACACTGAGTCATGGGGAGTTCTCTTTGGAGATTAGTAACGATCTTAGGAGCTATGCAGAGTTTACGCAGCTCAAAGAGCTCAATGGACTTGAAAATGCCTTTATCTCATTTATTCTTAGTCAGTCTGAGAAGATGAGTGATGAGGATCTTCTCTTGTGGGAGACGCTATTGGCACAGAAGCGTGTTCCGACCTTAGGAGCATTAAGTAGTGAGAGTCTCAACTCTCAAGTGATTGATATCATCACTCCTGAGAACTTTATCCATATCGCTTTTAAGGAACGCATGAAGATCTTTGCTGAGGCACTACAAGGGAACTATAGCATTAAAGTAGCAGAGTGGCAAGCGGTGATGGATAAGAAGAGCTTGAAGCTCAATGAAGCGAAAGATGTTATCTTTTTGGCAACCAAAAGAGAGATTAATCAGCAGATTGATTCCAATAAACAGACGATGATGGAGTATCTCTATATCGCACTCTTTTTCCTTGGACTCTTGATAGTTCTTCTGATAGTCCTTAATAGTATTAGTAAAGATAAAAAACTACTCGATGATACCCTTAGAGATATTGAGACCGTTTTGAGTAAAGGGCAACAAAAAGAGCTTCAGATTCTTATCGATCAGCGTGAAGTGACCGATATCTATAAGTTTTTGGTGGAGACGATTCGTGAAGCCAACCAAGCAAAAGATCTCTTTCTTGCTAATATGTCACATGAGATTCGTACGCCACTCAATGGTATTGTTGGCTTTACACAGCTTCTCAAGTCAACAGAGACCACTGATGAACAAGAGGAGTTTATTGCCATTATTGAGAATAGTTCAGATAACCTCTTGGCGATTGTAAACGATATTCTCGACCTCTCGAAGATTAAGGCAGATAAGGTAGAGATTGAGAGTATTGCTTTTGATCCTGTGGAGAAGTTTGAGGCTTCTATGGAGTCCTATGCAGCTAAAGCTGAAGAGAAAAACATCGACTTTAATGTCTATGCAGATCCCACACTTCCTTCGGATATCATGGGGGATCCTACGAAGATTTCTCAGATTCTAGTCAACTTGATTAGTAATGCGATCAAGTTTACCCCCTCTCATGGGACAATCGATGTCAGTGCGCAGAAGATCTCTGAGATAGATGAAGAGGTGACGATTAAATTCTCTGTGGCTGACTCAGGTATTGGGATCACTGAGGAGCAGAAGAAGAATATCTTTGATGCCTTCTCTCAAGCAGATATTAGTACCAGTCGTAAGTTTGGTGGTACAGGGCTAGGACTTGCTATCTCGGGTAAACTCACCTCCCTTATGGGGGGTGTATTGGATATCGAGAGTGAAGAGGGTGAGGGGTCAACCTTCTTCTTCACCTTGACTTTCAAGAAACCAGACTATGCGAAGGCGAGAGAGATCGGACAGTTTGCTACCCATACAGTGGGATATCTTATCCCAGAGATTGGGGCAGACTGGAGACTTGATCCTAACTTGGAAGCCTATGTTGAGCATACCGCTGCAACACTCATTGGGTATACCGATGGGGAACTCTTTGAAAAGAGCGTCCCACTTCCTGAGGTACTCTTTATCGAGCATCAGTATCGCAAACGCGGGGGAGAGGTTGAGAAGTATCTCGATCTTGATACCAAAGTGGTACTAATCACTTCTGCAAGTAAGAAGAAGAGCCTCAAAGGATTTGAAGAGCGTATCGATAGAACTTTCTATAAGCCACTCAACCTTACCAAGGTACTTAAATCACTTGAGATACTCTCTGAAAAGAGTAGCACTACATCTAGTACGCAAGCAGTTGAAGTCAATAAAAATATTACCTTTGAGAATATCCATGCATTGGTAGCAGAAGATAATGCGATTAATCAAAAGCTTATCAAGAGTGTTCTCAATGGATTTGGGATAGAGGTTACGCTTGCTAATAATGGTGAAGAGGCAGTAAGAGAGCGTATGCAAAATGAGTATGATATCATCTTTATGGATATCCAGATGCCAGTGATGGGTGGGATTGAAGCGACAGGTGAGATTATTAAACTTGAAGAGAAAAACCGTAAACACCATGTCCCTATTATTGCACTTACTGCGAATGCACTAGAGGGAGATAGAGAGAAGTATATCAATGCAGGAATGGATAACTATCTCTCCAAACCCATTGAGCTTGAGAAACTGAATGTTTTGATACAGTCTTACTTCCCTAATCGTGTCAAGAGTAGTAGTGAGACAGCGGTAGAGCCTACGCCTGAGAGACCTACACCGCGTGAAGAGCCTCTCGTCCAAGAGGGGCGTGTGGTACAGACCCCTCAAGAGGTCGCCCAAGAGATGACCAAAGAAGAGCAACCTATCCCAGCTCCTGCACCCCAGTCTACTAACCCTACCGTAGTCGAGGCAGTCGCCAAAGTTGTACCAACACCTACCCCCGTAGTCAAGGAGAAAAAAGATCTACTCTTCTTTCACTCTATGGGACTCATCGCCAACCTCTACAAGACCAAGCTTACCAATCTTGGTTATGAGGTAGAGACGATTAGCGATGAACAAGCATTTTTGGATAGACTAGATAAGGTGGACTACACCACAGTTATCTATGATATCACGCCATTTGCGAGTATGAAGTGTATGGTTGCTGATATCGTGCGAGATAGTGGTGCTAAGCCCTTCGCACTAGTACGCACTCCATCTGATGAGGACTTCTGTGCAGATGTATTAGAAGAGAAAGCAGATATCGCAACACTTAAAAAGCTCTTAGCTAAATAACCTAAGGCTTAGTAGAGTACCCGTGCTAGGTAGAGTCCCTCAGGTGGGGCAAGCCTATGGGTATAGCGTCTCTTGCCTGCTATCTGCTCAGTTAGAGCAGTATAGGATAACTCCCCTCTGGCATACGCCATCACCCCCTCTATCATCATCCTTACTTGTGAACGCAAAAAGCCATTGGCTTGAAAATAGATAAAGTGATAGTCTGAGCGTTGGCAGTAGTATGCCTGATAGATCTCTCGTATGGTACTATGGACTTGACTTCCTGTTTTGTGAAAGTGTTTGAAGTCATGTACCCCCTCAAAGGCTTTAAGGGCTTGGTGTAATCGTAGGGGATCAAAGGGAATATAGTAGGCGATATGTGACGCTTCAAAGAGTGAAGGGGGCTTCGTCTTGAAGCAGTAGCGGTAGAGCCGTCTCTTGGCTGAAAATCGTGCATGAAACTGCTCTGATACAGGGCTGATGTGCTTAATCGTAATATGGGTTAATTTGCTATTGAGATGGTAGGTAAGTTTGGTGAGATCTTGCCAAAAGGGTGGAAGGTCAAAGTGTATTACTTGACCTGTGGCATGGACTCCTGCATCCGTACGACCACTTCCCACGATCGAAGAGGTGATCTGAAGTGATGCCAATGCCTGCTCAATCGCAGTGGTGATTGTCTGTGGGGTATGCGTCTGTTTCTGAAATCCTTGGAAGTAGGCACCATGGTAGGCGATGACGGCTTTGACACGCATTAGAAGTATCTCGCTACGCGTCGTCTAAAGAGGTAGTATCCTATGAGTGTCAGTGTGATGGAGGTCACAAGTAGAAGGGGCAGACTCCCAAACTTACGCATCAATGAGGCGATAAAGTAGAAGAGAAAAACCACCCCAAAGATAACCAAAAAAGAGCGATTGCTCTGATAGCGTGGATTGATCATGGTAAAGGCTGCAACCATATAGACACTCAGTAGAGGGATGAGGCTAATGGAGATAAAAAAGAGCATCTTACTCATAAGTTTTGTGTCACTGCGTACCTGACTCCAGTAGGAGAGAATCTCCTCAAAGTTATAGGGCTTTTGTCTACTACTGTCGTAGACCTCTAGGTGTTGGTATTTGGCTTGCTGGAGACGATCTTTGGTATAGGTGTATCCATACCCATCAATAAGCTCTAGGGAGGTGACCCCATAGGTCTTATTGAGGTGACCCTCTTGAGAGGAGAAGAACTGTTCTTGATCCTTTTGGGTACGGTTGTAGATGACGATATCGTGAAACGCTTCCCCTTTTTTCTCTTTGATATAGATATAGTAGTCTCCAAACTTCTGTCCCAGTTTCCCTGGGACGATATTGAGTTTGGCTTCTGATTTTTTTGTGGCTTTGAGTGATTTGTAGTACTGTTTACTCAGAGGCATTGCCAAAAAAGAGAGGACAAGAAGAAGTCCTGAGAAGAGAACGCCTAGGAGGAGAAGTTTTTTGACAATACTGTTGGCATTGAGTCCCAAGGCATAGAGTGCAATGAGTTCATTGCTTTGTGAGAGTTTCATCAGGAGATTGGCTAGGGCTACGACGAAGGAGAGGGGGAGGGTATAGAACATAATCTCAGGGGTTGAGAAGGCATAGAGCTTGAGTAGCTCAAGAAAGGAGATCTCTATCTGATTGGTCAAAGAGGAGATCTTGACCAAGAAGACTAAAGAGATGATAAGAAAAAAGGGGAGGAAAATCGTCAAAAACGCTTTGGCGAAGTTGGACGAGATAAACCCTTTGATACTATCCATAGATGAGATACTCCACGAGGTGTCCTGCTTGACTATCATAGAGATAGACAATGAGGGTTGCCATGGCTAAGAAGGGGACAAAGGGTACCCCTGTTTCACGATTGAGAAGAGAGGGGATCATCGCCAAGATAGCGGAGAGGAAGATGGCGATAAAGAAGTTGGGAAATCCAAGCAACGCACCCATCGTCCCTGCGACAATCACATCCGCACCCCCCATCGCCTCTTTTTTGGCGATAAAGGAGGAGAAGAGTCCCACAAGGTAGAGACCCCCCGCAGCCATCAACGCACAGAGAAGGGCATCGACAAAGGTAGGCTGTACTAGTGCGAAGCCAAGGGCGATAAAGTTGATACTATCAGGGACTGCCATATACTTGAAGTCTATCATCACAAGGGCAAAGAGTGCGGTAAAGGCTCCTGCTACAAACGGGAGATACCAAACCAATCCTAGCTTAAGGTAGAGTAGAACAAAGAGTATTCCTGTGATAAACTCTACGGTGGGGTATTGTGGGGAGATTGTGTCATGACAGAAGTAGCATTTCCCACGAAGAAAGAGCCATGAGAAGATGGGGATATTGTGCCACCACTTAAGGCTTGTTTGACAGCTTTGACACTTGGAAGAGGGGAAGACGATACTCTCTCCTTTGGGAACACGGTAGATGACAACATTGAGAAATGAACCAATCAAAGTACCAAAAACAAAGACAAATAGTGCCAACTCTAGTATAAAATCCTCTTGCATTATAATCCTCCAAAGCGTCGATTACGCTGTTTAAAGTTGTTGATGATCTCCTCTAGCTCTTTGGGAGTAAAGTCTGGCCAGAGGGTTGGGCTGAAGTAGAACTCCGCGTAGCTTAGTTGCCACAACAGAAAGTTGGAGATACGCTCCTCACCACTGGTACGGATGAGTAGGTCGATATCACTGTAGGGAGTCTGTAGGGCGTGGGAGATATCCTCAGGGGTGAGGGTTGATCTGCCTTGAGCGATGAGCTGATTGACTGCAGAGGTGATCTCCTGTCTTCCGCCATAGTTGAGTGCAATAACCTGTGTGAGAGCGGTGTTATGCTGGGTTGCCTCTTGGGTCTTAGCAATCTGCTCTTGGAGTGCGGTCGAGAAGCTAGAGAGATCACCAATCGCTTGAAATCGGATACCATGCTCTTGATAGCGAGGGAGTTCACTCCGTAGATATCGCTCAAGAAGCTTCATCAAAAAAGCCACTTCTGCCTTGGGGCGTTTCCAATTTTCGGTGCTAAAGGCGTAGAAGGTGATACTTTGGATATCACAATGGTTGGCACAGTGGGTGGTAATCTGTCGGATCACCTCTGCCCCCTTCTCATGCCCTTTAGTGCGTCCTAGCCCCTGCTGTTTTGCCCAACGACCATTACCATCCATAATGATGGCAAGGTGTCTAAGTGGTGTGGTTGTCATCGTGTAGAGCCTTGGCATGGGTGAGTATGGTATCTGCAAGAGATAGTTTCGTTGCACGCCCGAGTGCTATCTGCTGGGTTGGGGTGATAAAGGTGATTTCATTCTCACTCCCCCCAAAGCTTGTTGCATCCGTTAGAAGATTATAACAGACCGCATCGACCGCCTTGGTTTTGAGGAGATTTTGAGCATGCTTTAGCCCCTCTTGACTATCCATTTCCGCTTTAAAGGCGATGGTTTTGAGTCCCTCCTTGTTGAGGGTAGAGAGGATATCGGTAGTCTGTTTGAGTTGGATATCCCACGCCTCACCGAGCATTGACTTTTTGAGCTTACCTTTTTGGGGAAACTTTGGTGTAAAGTCTGCAACCGCAGCGACCATAAAGAGATAGGGTTCTTTCTGGATGAGATGTACCGATTCGCTACTGTTCATCGTGGCTTTGCTCATCTTGCCCTTTTTGGCAACGCGTATGGCATCTACGGTATACGCTAGCATCTCTTTGGCATCTTCGACCTCGATGGTGTAGAGGCTCTGAGGGAGTCCTTGGTTGCCCATGGTGGTGATGAAGCAGACATCTGCCCCATGTAGGTAGAGGAAGAGGCAGAGGGCTTTTGCCATCTTGCCTGAGGAGAAGTTAGAGATGTAGCGTACCTCGTCTATCTTCTCGCGTGTTCCTCCTCCTGTCACCACGACACGACGATCTTGCCAGAAGGGATCACGCAGAAGGACTCTGGCACTCTCCCAAAAAATCTCTTGGGGATCAGCTAATGCACCACTACCGATATCTCCACACGCAAGACGCTTCTCTTGTGGGGAGATGATGGTGTAGTCATTGACTCCTAGCATCTTCAAACTCCCCGTTGTGTAGTGGTTTTGGAGCATCTGAGTATTGGCAGCAGGAGCCACCACCATCGCCCCCTCAAAGGCAAGTGCCGTCTGGGTGAGAATGGTATCGGCTACCCCTTTACTCAGCTTGTTGAGGGTATTGGCGGTAGCAGGAGCGATGAGGAAGAGATCACACTTTTTGCCTAACTCAATGTGGTTAAGATCACTACTCCATGACTCTGATTGCTCGGTTAGGACAGGGTTTCGGGTGAGTGCCTCAAAACTCAATGCACTCACAAACCGCTCACTACTTGGACTCATTACGACATGGACTTCGGCTCCCGCCTTGACAAAGAGCCGTGCGATATCACACGCTTTATAGGCAGAGATACTCCCCGTCACGCCTAGGAGGATGCATTTGCCACTAAGATCTATCTGCATCTTACTTCTCTCCAAAGAATTTATAGAAGAAGTTTTTGATCGTACGCATCTTGGCTCGTGAGATGGCAAGATCCCCTTTATGGAGATTTTGGTTGACTGTTGTTCCTGCTGCGATCATCACATCATCTTCTATCGTTACGGGTGCTACGATCTGTGTATCACTCCCTACAAAGACATTCTTCCCGATGATGGTTTGGTACTTTTTCTTCCCATCGTAGTTGCAGGTGATAACGCCTGCTCCAAGGTTGGTACCTTCTCTAATAGTCGCATCACCGATATAGGCAAGGTGACCTGCTTTGACCCCTGTGAGTGTTGATTTTTTGACCTCGACAAAGTTGCCGATGTGGGTATCTTTAATGGTTGAGAGTGGACGGATTCGCCCAAGTGGTCCAACAGAGGAGTTTTCGATATGGGACTGCTCGATAATAGAGTAGGTCTTGATATGGGAGGTGATGATACGGCTCTCCCCTTGGATACTCACCCCATTTTCGATAAAGCACTCCCCCTCAAAGGTCGCACGGGAGTCGATATAGATTGTCTCAGGTAGACGCATACTCACTCCCGCCATCATCCACGCCTCTTTGATGCGTCGTTGCATCATCTCCTCTGCATGTGCGAGGTCGAGTCGTGAGTTGACCCCCTTAAACTCTACTTCAGGTACGATTGCAGGGTGGATGGTGTAGCCCTCTGCGACAGCCATCTTGATGATATCGGTGAGGTAGTACTCTGCTTGGGTATTCTCATTGGAGAGGAGAGGGATATACCGCTCTAGTAGCTCTCGTCTGATGCAGTAGACTCCTGCATTGACCGTCTTGATGGCTTTTTGGGCAGGGATACAGTCCTTCTCTTCGACGATCTCATGTACTTTACCCTCACTGATGACTACGCGCCCATAGCCTGTAGGATTTGGCATCTCGATAACCGACATGGTGATGTCTGCTTCTGGTGTGGTGAGAGCATGGAGTGAGTCAGGTGTGATGAGTGGCATATCACCATTGAGAATGAGGGCACGGGTATGCTTGACCTTTACCCCACGCAACGCTCCCCCTGTTCCAGGGTAGTTGGACGCATCTTGTAGATGAAAAGTGATCCCCTCATAGTGTGCTTCTATCTCCTCTTGGATACGCTGGGCTTGGTGGTAGAGTATCACTGTGATATCATCAGAGAGTGCTTGAGCCGCATCAATCGCATGAAACAGCATCGATTTGCCAGAGATCTCGTGGAGTACTTTGGGTGTAGTAGACTTCATCCTAGTCCCTTGACCCGCTGCAAGGATAATGACACTGATAGACATGGTTAGACCTTTTGAAAGAGATATTGTAGATGGGATTATATCCAATTCTCTTTTTACTTTTCATCAATCTTTGGAAGAACTGTTTAGAGTAGTATTTGGTTTCAAAATAGTTAAACTCTAGGTATTGTTTCTAAAATACACAATTACTATTTTATACGCTACAGTTTTAATGGCTTAGCGAAAAGATAAATCAATCTAATGCTAGAATATTGAGAACTTAATAAAAGGAGAACTCAATGGCTCAAAAAGCGATTAGAGAATACGACGCAAAGTCAATTTTAGCTAGACATTGGGATAAGTACTTTCCAGATTTTACTTATTCTTATGAAACTGTAATGGTTCAAAATGGATCAGAACTCAAAGAGGCTGCAAAAACCAATACCTGGTTAAATGAGAAGATGTTGGTCGCAAAGCCAGATATGCTTTTTGGAAAAAGAGGTAAAAATAATTTGGTTCTTTTTAGAGATGTCAAGCCTGGTGATGTAACTTTAGAAAAAGCTGCAAGCTGGATTGATGAAAAGTCTTCAACTGAGCAAAAAGTTTATTTTTCCTTTGATGGTGATACTCCTACAGGTGAGCCTAGTGTAGATAAATTAACTCATTTTGTAGTTGAGCCATTTACTCCACATGAACAATCTGAAGAGTACTATGTTTCTGCTACTTGTGTTGGTGACAATGATGTCATCTATATGTCGGCTGAAGGTGGTATGGAAGTTGAAGAGGGGTGGGATGAGAAGGTGACTGAAGTTGCATTCCCTATCACTGCAACTGAAGAGGAGATTGCTGAAAAAATCCGTGCAAATGTACCTGCTGATGTAAAAGAAGAAGATAAAGTAAACTTTGCAGAGTTTTGTATCGGTTTTTTCAAAGCTTATAGAGAGTTAAACTTCGCATATCTTGAGATTAATCCATTTGTTATGCAAGGTAACAAAATCGAATTACTTGATATGGTAGCTAAACTTGATGATACTGCTGGATTTATGATGGTAGATGAGTGGGGTGATATTGAGTATCCAACTGCATTTGGTATGGAAGCTAAATCTCCAGAAGTTGAAGCGATTGAAGAGGCAGATGCTAAGACAGGTGCTTCACTTAAATTGACACTTCTTAAGCCAGAAGCAAGAGTCTGGACTATGGTTGCTGGGGGTGGTGCTTCAGTTGTTTATGCTGATACGATTGCTGATATGGCAGGGATTGAAGATCTTGCTAACTATGGTGAGTATTCAGGTGGTCCAACAACAGGTGAGACAAAGTTCTATGCTGAGACTCTACTTGATCTAATGACTAGAGAGAAAGATGCTGAAGGTCGTGGAAAAGTGATGATTATTGGTGGAGCTATTGCTAACTTTACGGATGTTGCTAAAACATTTACTGGAATCATTCAAGCATTTGAAAATTATGCAGATAAGATGAAAGAAGTTGATCTTAAAATCTATGTTCGCCGTGGTGGACCAAACTATGAAAAAGGTCTTAAAGATATCAAAGAGGCTGCTGATAGATTAGGATTATACATTGAAGTATATGGACCAGAAACTCATGTAACAGATATTGTAAGAATGGCATTAGAGGGAGATAAATAGATGAACCAATTATATACAAAAAGCACACAAGCTATTTTTTGGAATAACAACAAAACTGCAATTCAAAGAATGTTGGACTATGATTATACGATTCAAAGAGAGACTCCGTCGGTTGCAGCTATTGTAGCACCTACAAGTAATAATAAATTTGAGAAGTTCTTTTATGGATCAGATGAGATTATGATTCCACTCTTTAAAAGTACAAAAGAGGCGAAAGAAGCGTGTCCTACTGCGGATGTACTGCTTAACTTTGCATCATTTAGAACAGCGTATGATGTTACTATGGAAGCATTAGAGATTGGTGGTTTCTCATCTATGATGATTACGGCTGAGGGTATCCCTGAGAGACTTGCTCGTATGATGAATGCAAAAGCAAGAGAATTAGGTGTTACTGTAATTGGACCTGCTACTGTTGGTGCTATCACTCCAGGTGCATTCAAAGTTGCAAATATCGGTGGTACTATTGAGAATATCGTAAACTCTAAACTACACCGTGCAGGTTCTTGTGGGCTTGTAACTCGTTCAGGTGGTCTTTTTAACGAACTTTCAAACATTATTGCTATTAATGCGGATGGTATCGCTGAGGGTGTTGCTATTGGTGGAGATAGATTTGTTGGTTCGGTTTTCATTGATAACCTTTTAAGAATGGAAAAAAATCCAGAAGTTAAATATATGATTCTTCTTGGTGAAGTTGGTGGTACTGAAGAGTATAAAGTTATTGAAGCAGTTAAATCTGGTAAGATTACTAAGCCAATTATCGCTTGGTGTATTGGAACTATTGCTAAATATTATGATAGTGGTGTTCAATTTGGTCACGCAGGAGCAAGTGCTAATGGTGAAATGGAGACAGCAGAGTATAAAAACAATGCTATGAGAGAAGCAGGTATTCATGTACCAGATACATTTAATGATTTACCAGCAAAAATCAAAGAGGTATTTGAGAGTTTAAATCTTGCTCCAATCCCAGAGCCTGAGATAAATGTTGTGCCAAAAGTTAGAAGAAGTAAGCAATTTATCTGTACTATTTCTGATGATAGAGGTGAAGAGTGTACTTATGCAGGTTTCCCAATTAGCAGTGTAGCTACTCCTGAAACAGGCAAAGGTATTGGTGATGTTATCTCTCTATTATGGTTCAAAAAACAGTATCCAAAATGGGCAACAGAGTTTATTGAAACAGTTCTAAAAACAGTAGCAGACCATGGTCCAGCAGTTAGTGGAGCTCATAATGCTAAAGTAACAGCAAGAGCAGGTAAATCAGTTGTAGAGAGTTTAGTTACAGGTCTTCTTACAATTGGACCAAGATTTGGTGGTGCGATTGATGGTGCGGCTGAACACTTTAAATATGCTGATGATAATGGATTGTCTCCCAAAGAGTTCTTGGGACATATGAAAAAACAAGGTATTCCAATCCCTGGTATTGGGCATAGAATTAAATCTCTTAAAAACCCTGATCTTAGAGTAACGGGTCTTATGAACTTTGCAGCAGAGCATTTCCCTGCTACACCACTACTTGATTATGCTAAAACAGTTGAAGCATTGACTACAAGTAAAAAAGAGAATCTTATCCTTAATGTTGATGGAACAATTGGTATTCTTATGGTAGATATGTGGAGAGCCTTGGGGTACTCTGAAGAGGAGATTAATGAATTTATCGCTTCTGGTACTTTAAACGCATTCTTTATTGTTGGTAGAAGTATTGGATTTATCGGTCATGTACTTGATGAGAAAAGACTTGCTATGCCTATGTATCGTCACCCAATGGATGATATCCTCTATGATGTTCAAGAAGCAGAGAAGATTTAATCTTTTTTTGCTACTTCTATGGATACAACTACCGTTGTATCCATACTTTTTTATCTACTGATTTTCTCCTATTAAAACATTTTTTCAAAAACTTTCAAAAACCTCTTGACATTAAGAGGGCTAGGTGCTATAATACGCGTCCAACAACACAGAGAGGTTTAACAAGTAGTTAAGCGGAGTGTTAGTGATGATCTTTGACA
>JAMOSB010000020.1 GCA_027068485.1 Sulfurovum sp. | reverse complement strand
CCTTTGAGTGCGGGTGAAGAGGCTCAAGGGTTGTTTGAGCAGAAGTGTGGGGCGTGTCATATGACGACACAACCCACCCAGATGACGGCGATGGTTGCACCACCTGTAATGGGGGTGATGCGACATGTGAAAATGGCTTATCCTCAGAAAGAGGAAGCAGTTAATTTTATGGTTGATTATGTGCTTAATCCAAGCAAGGAAAAGGCAGTCTGTAAATCACAAAAAATTGCACATTTTGGTTTGATGCCATCTCAAAAAGGAGAAGTATCAAAACAAGAACTTACAGGGATTGTCGAATGGATGTATGATAACTTTCCATCTAAAAGTTTCCGTGGACAACGAGGAATGAAACATCGTGCTTGGGGACAAAACGCTCAATGAGACCGACACTTCTCCTTCTCGAAGATGACCTTCAGCTCAGTGATACTGTCAAGCAGTTTTTGGAGCTAAAGGGGTATCGTGTCTTGGTGGCGTATGATGGGCTAGGGGCAGAAGAGGTGGTCTATGAGGAGCAGGTGGATTTGATGCTTTTAGATGTGAAAGTACCACAGATGAGTGGGTTTGAGTTTTTGAAGCGACTGCGTGACCAAGGGGTGAAGACCCCTGCGGTCTTTATCACCTCGCTCAATAGTGTGGAGGATGTTGCCAAAGGGTTTAGCCTCGGGTGTGATGACTATATCCGCAAGCCCTTTGCTCTCAAAGAGCTGTTGGTGCGTGTGGAGTCCTTATTTAAACGCAGTTATGGTACCCAAGAGGATACGATTACGCTAGGGGATGGACTGGTGTTTGATATCAAGGAGCTACTGCTCACCCAGCATGGCAAACGCATTGCACTGAAGACCAAAGAACTCAAACTCCTTTCTCTGTTTTTGCAACACCCCAACCAGCGGGTCGACTACTCAACGATCCATGAGGCTCTTTGGAGCTACGATGAGGAGCCTAGTGCGGGGTCACTGCGTACCTATATCAAACGCCTCCGCTCTATCTTGGGCAAAGAGCATATCGAGACGATTAAAAATATGGGGTATCGGTTTGTTACACAGTGAGAAGCGAAGCCTTGTTCGCTTTCTTATCATCTATCTCCTCTCGACTTTTCTGCTCTTTTCACTTGCGTCGTGGATCTTCTACACCTCCACACGCGACCATCTCATCCAGACACAACGGGAGCGACTCACCTATGAGGCACAGAAGCTCCACTCCGCACTCCGTCTCCTCCACCAGTCCAATGCCCCACTCCTCTCCTACCCCTCCACCCCCCCTATAGACTCTGCGATCTTCGATAGTGATCAGCACTATATCTTTGGGACGAAGCGGGAGCCGATGGCATTGGGGGTAGTGGCTGAGGGGGTACTCCACTATGAACAGCGGGTAGAACCCTACTACTTGGGTGCTGCCCACTTGATGGTGACACAGCCCCTTGACCAGAGACCCATAGAGAGGCTTCAGCACCATATCTTGCTCTTTATGCTTGGGGCGGGGGTCTTTTTTTTGTTGCTTGGGTACTTTTTGGGGCGGTTGTTTGTCGCTCCGATGCGTGACTCCCTCCAACGCCTCAACCGCTTTATCCAAGACACCACCCATGAACTCAATACCCCCATCAGCACTATCCTCACCAATATCGAGATGATCGAGACCTTTGGAGGGACATTGAGCCATGAGAGTGAACTACAGCGTATCGCCATCGCCTCCAAGACACTGAGTCGTATCTATGATGACCTCACCTACCTCAATCTCAACCACCACTACCATCGTGAGGTGGTGATGCTTGATCTCTCTAGGCTTGTAGCGGAGCGGATGGTCTACTTCAAGGCGATGGCAGATGCCAAGGGGATTGTCGTGACTATCGCGTGTGTAGAGGCAGTCATGCAGAAGATGGATAGAAATGATGCCATTCGTCTCATCGACAACCTCCTCTCCAATGCCATCAAGTACAACCGCCCCCACGGTCGCCTTATCATCTCACTTGATACAAAACGGTTGTCTATCCAAGATACGGGGATCGGTATCGCCCCCAAAGCACTCGGAGAGATTGCACAACGCTTTAGACGAGCCAACAGTAGTGAGGGGGGATTTGGGATAGGGCTTCATATCGTCACGCAGGTGTGTCAGAGCTACCAACTCACCCTTAGCATCAACTCAGTAGAGCATCAAGGAACGGAGGTCATTATCGTATGGGAAGAGTAATCACAATCATCCTCTTGGGAGTCATACTAGGGCAGGGAAGCCCTCTAGATCAGGCGTGTCTATCGTGTCACCGTAGCTATCAAGTCCCTAGCGAACTCATCTACCGACGCTACCTCTTGCAGTACTCCACCCCCCAAGCGATAGAGCAGATGATGATAGCGTACCTCCAACATCCCCACCAATCGACCTCGATTATGCCTCCGCAGTTTTTTTTGAAGTTTCCGATGAAAGAGGCAACAGCCCTCGATACTCTGACCCTTCAGCATATGGTGAGAGCCTATATCGAGAAGTTTGATATCAAAAAACGGTTGATCTTGAAGCAGTAGGAGGGTAGGCTATGGGGTGTAGTGGCTAATTCACACTCTGTCCATATAGCTATGCTACCCTTAGGCTAAAATCTGGGAGTATAGTATGAAACACCTCTTTTGGCTTACGGTTGCTTCTGTGGTGGTTTGGGGAGAGAGTCTCTCTGGGCTGATCACTTATGCGACCCAACATAGTACCATCGTCAAACAGTCACGAGCAAGTGATAGACTCGCTTCACTCAGCCACCGTAGTGCAAAAGCAGTACAGTATGGGGAGCTAAGTGTAGTAGGGGATTACACCCACTACAATATCGAACGCACCCTTGCACCCCTCGTCCCCAATACCCTCGGCTCAGGTACACCTATCACCACGAGTAAAGATATCTACTCCGCAGGGCTTCGCTATAGTGTGCCACTCTTTACGGGGTTTGCTCAGATGCGAAGTGTGGAGATCGAGTCCTTAGCCTCACAGATGCGTCAGATCAAGTCTCGACTCTCTACAGAGGAGCTAGTCTATACTATCCGCTCCCTCTACCTCTCTATCCTTGCCCAGCAGGAGATACTCTTGGCACAACGCACCTATCGTCACGCCTTGGAGAAGCTCCACCGAGAGATAGCCTATGCGGTCAAGGTCGGCAAAAAAGCGAAGATAGACCAGCTCAAATCTGCCTCAGATATCGCCAGTGTCAAGATCCAAGAGGCGGTACTACGCAGTACCATCGAGACGACCAAAGCGACCCTCTCCGCCCTCGTAGGCAAAGAGGTCACGCGGGTCAATCCTCTTTGTATCAAGCCCAAACGCCCCCGCTACAGTATCGCCACGCTCTACAAAAAAGCACGCACCCTCGCCAAGGTACGCGTCGATGAGGTCGCTGTGGCAAAAGCCCAAAAGGTGATAGACAAAAGCTACGCCTCACAGCTACCACAGGTCAACCTCTCCGCCTACGCAGGTCAAAATTATGGTCAAGATATCGTTAGTGATGCGTGGGATGATGAGACCGTATGGCAGGTGGGGGTGAGTGTCAGCTACAATCTTGTAGACTTCGGCAAACGAGACATCGCCACACAGAAGGCGAAGATCGCCAAGATGCAGGCGGGGTTTGCCCAAGAGCAGACTCTACGAGATCTCAAAAAGCTCCTCACCCAAGGGGTCGAGAAGGTCAAGCAGAGCTACACGACCTATCGGGGTAACCTTACCAAGCTCAGACTCAGCCAAGAGGCTCAGAAGATAGAGCAGGCACGCTACGAGAGTGATGCGGTCACCCTCAATGATCTGCTCCTTGCCAAGGGTAAAACATGGCTCGCACGGGCGAGTCTCATCGAGAGTAAATACAACTATCAAAAGAGTCGCTACTATATCGACTATCTCATGGAAAGAGGGGTGAAATAATGACAAAGAAGATGATCGTAACGGGGGTGGCACTAGTCGCGGTGGTACTCCTAGGCACCAAAGGCAAAGGGTTACTCATGAGCCGTCAAGTGGCGGTAGCCAACACCGCACTCCCCACCCTACCCCTCAAGCGTATCGCCGTGGTGTCTGCCAAGCAGGGGAGCCTAGAGGAGCGTCAGTCCTTTGTCGCACAGGTCGCCTCTGAGCAGGCTATCACCCTCTCTACCAAACTTTCAGGCTACATTATGCACCTTGGGGTAGCGGAGGCTGATAGGGTCAAGGCGGGGCAACCACTCCTCTCTATCGATGGGGTCGAACTCCAATCTTCTATCACCACCCTCCAAGCAACCCGCACGACGCAGATGCATGACCTTGCCGTCACTCAGCGTATCCATGAGCGAAACCAGAAGCTCCATAGCGTTGGAGGGCTTGCCAAGGAGAAGCTAGAGATCTCCGCACTCGCACTCCAAGCCAAACGCTCACAGCTTAGTGCTACTGAGCAGAAGATCGCACAGTTGACCCATCAGCGTATCTACCTTGATATCACCGCTCCCTTTGATGGGGTGATCGATAGTGTCTTAGTCCACCAAGGAGATCTAGCAGGTGTAGGGAAACCACTTGTGCGTATGAGTAGTGGCAAGAAGCGACTGATCTTCTCCTATGCACGGAGTACCCCTATCAAGCCTCAGCAGACGGTGTGGCTCAATGGGAAGCAGATCGGTACGATCAAGGCATGCTACACCACCACTGCCAATGGACTCTCCCAAGCAGAGGTGGCACTCACCCAGCCTATCGACCTGCCTGTGGGGAGTAGTATCGCCATTGAGGTACAGACCCGTGTCGCTACGGGGTGTCTACTCCCGAGTCAGACCATCGTACACAAGCAGTCGGGGAGTTTTGTGATGGGGTACACTCCTCAGGGCTTCGTCCCTAGACGCGTCGATATCGTGATGCAAAACAGCACCCAGCTCCTCCTCGCCTCCTGTCCCCAAGAGCCTATTGCCTACGGGAATGAGGTGCTACTCGCACAGCTCCCCGCCTATGGGGTTGTTGAGATTATCAAGCAGTAGTCTAGCGATGATCACCCCCAAAGGACTCCTCAAAAACCGCCATATCCAGACCCTCTACGCCCCACTTTTTCGACGGCAACCCACCCCAGAGGTGACCGCTCAGCACTTTGAGCTTGGTGATGGAGACTTTGTGGAGTGCTACTGGCATGAGAGACCCCCCACCACCCCCAAGCCTATCGTGATACTCTTTCATGGGTTGGCAGGGTCGTTTGAGTCACCCTATATCCAAGGGGTGATGCGTACCCTAGCAGAGCGTGGATTTGCGTCGGTGTTGATGCACTTTCGGGGGTGTGCAGGAGCGGACAACCGCCTCCAACGAGCCTACCATAGTGGCGATACTGCCGATGCTAAGGCGTGGATAGACCACCTCCACTACACCTATCCCCTCTCCCACCTCTACGCAGTGGGCTACTCCATCGGGGGCAATATGCTCTTGAAGCTTCTCGGAGAGGAGCGAGAGCAGACCCCTCTGCGTGGGGCGGTCTCCATCTCTGCTCCGCTTGACTTGGATATCTCTGCTAAGACCATCACACAAGGCTTTGCCAAGTTCTACCAACGCCACCTCCTCAAACCCCTCAAAGCGACACTACTACGCAAGTATCAGCAGTTTGATATGGGTAGCGTACTTCAGATGAAAGAAGAGCAGGTCTCACAGATCAAGACCATAGAGGAGTTTGATCAGTGCTATACTGCCCCTATCCACGGCTTTGCGTCCGCTTCTGAGTACTATCGTCGCTGTTCTGCCAAACCCTTCCTCCGCCATATCACCATTCCCACCCTCATCATCTCTGCGTTAGATGACCCCTTTATGACCCCTGAGATACTCCCGACCCCCCAAGAGACCTCCCTCACCATCACTTTTGACCTCTCGCAGTATGGTGGGCATGTAGGCTTCATCAGTGGCACCCTCCTACGCCCCCACTACTGGCTAGAGGAGCGTATCGCAGAGTATCTAGATGGGGTGGAGGGGTAGGGGGTTACCCTTGGTATTGGATTGTGCTATAATCAGCCTTTTAGTTCCAACAATCTATACAGACTTATCCTAAAATCAAGAGCATACAGATGACCCCTACAAACTTTACACTCTATATCGATGGAGATACCTTGCCCAATCTCCTCAAACCGATCCTCCTTAAGCAGATCGTGCGTCTGAAACTCCCCACAATCGTCGTCGCCAATAAAAAGATCACGATAGGAAACACCCCTTATATCGAGTCTATCATCGTGGATGCAGGTGCCGATGAAGCGGACAATAAGATCGTGGAGCTTCTGAGAGCGGGAGATCTAGTCATCACCGCAGATATCCCACTAGCTGATAGGGTCATCACCAAAGATGCCCATGCGATAGACCATCGAGGGGAGCGTTATACCCCAGAGAATATCAAGCAGTACCTTGCGATGCGAAATCTGATGGAGATGATACGAGAGAGTGGAGAGATGACCAAAGGTCCCAAACCCTTTGGGCAGAAAGATGCCCAACAGTTCGCCAATCAACTCAATGCGTTTTTGAGTCGGGTACCCATATTGGATAGTACTCTGCCTTACAACACTAAAGCGTCGAAGAGGAGGGGGTTAGAGTCCCGCCTCTTGGATCGCCTCGGTACGAGCGTGTGCCATGAGTGGCTCAAAGACTAGCTTGAGATTACCGTTGTTCATGATGTCATCAAGGGCATAGAGGGTAAGTCCTATGCGGTGATCGGTGAGGCGGTTTTGTGGGTAGTTATAGGTACGGATCTTTTCAGATCTTGCCCCTGAGCCTACCTGAAGCTTTCGTTGGCTAGAGGTCTCATCGAGGCGTTTTTGTAGCTCTGCCTCATAGACTCTAGCTTTGAGTACCTTCATCGCTTTGGCACGGTTTTTGTGTTGTGACTTCTCATCTTGGATCGCAGCGACAATCCCTGTAGGGAGGTGTGTGAGTCGTACTGCTGAGTCTGTGGTGTTGACAGACTGCCCACCACATCCACTAGAGCGGTAGACATCCATCTTGATCTCGTTTGGCTTGATGTCAATCTCCACATCATCGACTTCAGGGATCACCGCTACGGTGATGGTAGAGGTGTGTACACGCCCTTGTGTCTCTGTATCGGGTACACGCTGTACACGGTGTGTACCTGCCTCATACTTGAGAGTACCATAGACATGCTCTCCACTGATCTCGGCGATAAGCTCTTTGTAGCCTCCAGCTGTCCCATCACTGGTACTGACGATCTCGACTCTCCACCCTATCTGCTCTGCGTAGCGTGAGTACATTTTGAAGACATCAGCAACAAAGAGTGATGCCTCATCCCCTCCCGCACCTGCACGAAGCTCCAAGATGATGTTTTTGTCATCATCTTTATCTTTCGGAATCATCAAGATTTTGATCTCACTCTCTAGGGTGGGGAGTAGTGGTTCAAGTTCACTAAGCTCCTCTTTGGCAAGCTCTCCAAGCTCCTCATCTCCGAGTAGCTCTTTGTTCTCTTCAATGGCATCCGCTGTCTCTATGTAGTGATGGGCTTTTTCGACGAGTTGGGTGAGTCCTGATTGCTCTTTACTTAACTCTGTCATACGACTGATATCACTGGCGATATCGGGAGAGCTTAGGAGGGTATTAATCTCATTATATCTATCAATAAAAGGTTGAAGTTTCTCTTTGAACATAGGTGTTCTTTGTGTTGGATTATTAAGAAGGGGGTTATAGCGTAGAGGCTATAACCAGATAGAGCTACGACGCGAGGTGTAACTCTAGTGGTAAAGTGATGCGATCTATGCCGCTTCGATTTTGTTAACCATCTTGTGAAGACGACTTACTTTTCTTGCTGCAGTAGCTTTTTTGATAAACCCTTTACTTACAAGGGCGTGGATCTGTTTATTGGCTTTTTTGAAAGCCTCTGTTGCTGCTGCTACATCTGAAGCTGCTACCGCTTCATGTACCGCTTTAGTAATGTTTTTGATTCTTGTTCTGTAGTATCTGTTTCTCTCAGTTCTTACCGCAGTTTGCAAAATACGCTTTTTTGCTGATTTGTTATGTGCCATCAGGGTTCCTTTTAATGTTGTCTTGAAATACAGTAGGCAACTGCTCCACTGCTTCGAGTAAAAAATAGTTCGCGAATTGTAGCCAAAAATATATTAAATAAGTATTAATATGTCGTGAAAGTCCCCTCCACTTACTATTAATCTATTTTAAGTAAAATTACTATTAGTTAATATTGAATAGTAAAGGGAGTTAGTGTGACACTTTTTGGGACAGATGGGGTGAGAGGAAAAGCAGGGAAGAAGGTGAGTGCGATGAGTGCGATGCGATTGGCGATGGCAACAGGTATCTACTTCAAGCAGTTTGCACGCACCAATAAGATATTGGTAGGGAAAGATACCCGACGCAGTGGTTATATGATAGAGAATGCTATCGTCTCTGGATTGACTGCGGTGGGGTTTGATGTGATTCAGATTGGTCCTATGCCTACCCCTGCGATTGCATTTTTGACAGCCAATATGCGGTGTGATGCAGGGATTATGATCTCTGCGAGTCACAACCCTTATGATGATAATGGTATCAAGTTTTTTGACTGGTTTGGAAATAAACTCAACCGTGAAAAAGAGGAGGAGATTGAGGCGATCTACGCCGATGATGCCCGTATCGAAGCGGCTCAAGTAGTCAATAAAGCGATTGGTAAATCCAAGCGTATCGATGATGTAGTGGGACGCTATATTGTCCATATTAAAAACTCCTTTCCTGAGGAGTTGACTCTCTGGGGCAAACGCATTGTGATCGATTGTGCCAATGGAGCGGGCTATATCGTAGGGCCGACTATCCTACAAGAGCTAGGGGCGGATGTCGTAGTACTCGGGGATAAACCCAATGGCTTCAATATCAATGAGGGGTGTGGTGCTCTGCACCCTGAGTATGTAGCCAAGGCTGTTAGAGAGTACCGTGCGGATGTGGGGATTGCTCTTGATGGTGATGCGGATCGTTTGGTGATGGTCGATGAGTATGGTGAAGTGGTCGATGGAGATAAGCTCATGGGGGTACTTGCGGTCTATCTCAAAGAGCAGGGACGACTCAAAGGAGATGGATTGGTGGCTACCGTGATGAGCAATCAAGGACTCGATGAGTACCTCTCCTCTCATGACCTTGCACTCCATCGTGCCGCAGTAGGTGATAAAAATGTCGTTGCGATGATGGAGCAAGAGGGGATTAATATCGGTGGAGAACAGAGTGGGCATATCGTCTTCTCTGACTACGCCAAGACAGGGGATGGGATCTCCTCTGCTCTCCAAGCCCTTGCCTACCTTGTCCAGAGTGGTAAGCGTGCGAGTGAGGTCTTCAACCCCTATGAGTCCTACCCTCAGATACTGATTAACTTGCTTGTCGATGAGAAGCGTGAGTTTGAGACGATTGAGGGGCTAGAGGCACTCAAAGCTGAGGTTGAGGAGGCGGGTATGCGTCATCTCTTTAGATACTCAGGCACCGAAAACAAAATTCGTATCCTCCTTGAGGGTAAAGATGAGCGAAGGCTTGAGGTGATGATGGCAAAGTGTGTGGATTTCTTTAAGGCAGTGTTGGCTTAATGAGAGCATTTTCTATCTTCTTACTGGTGGCACTAGGGACTTTTATTATCGATCAAAATATCAAAATGCTCTTTGTCGAGGGGTACTATAGCGTGGGTGAGTGTATCAACCTAGAGCTACACTACAACAAAGGGGTTGCCTTTTCACTGTTGGCATTTATTGGTCCCTATCTCAAATGGGTTCAGAGTGCCTTGATTGTGGGGATCTTGCTCTATATCTTCAAAGAGGGGTATATCAGACGCTACGCCTTTCCGCTTGGACTCTTGATTGGTGGAGCGGTGGGAAATCTTTATGATCGTTTTA
>JAMOSB010000019.1 GCA_027068485.1 Sulfurovum sp. | reverse complement strand
GATGCGGGTATTCTCATGGGTCGAGGGGTCAACCGTACCCTTCCTCTGGAGCAGATAGCCAAGAGTGAGGTGGTCGTGGTATGGGGGCGTAATATCACCGTTACCAATAGCCACCTCATGCCCTATATCGAAGGAAAAGAGCTGATTGTCATCGACCCTGTGGTGACACCTATAGCCAAAAAAGCCACCCTTCACCTACAGATTAGACCACGCACAGACTACTATATCGCGATAATGTTGGCACGATTTCTCTTTATGGAGGGGGGAGAAGATGAGGCGTGGTTAGAGGAGTTTGCCCCTGAGTATGAGGAGTTTTATGAGTTTACCCGTGAGCATCGTATCAAACCTATCTTGGAGTATATTGGTGTGGATTTGGGTAAGATGGGAGAGGTACTCAATCTCCTACGCGATAGACGAGTGGTTTTCCTTGTGGGGGCAGGGGTACAGAAGTATAGCACAGGAGCCTCTGTCCTACATGCCATTGATTCGCTAGCGGCGACACTGGGACTCTTTGGACGAGAGGGGTGTGGGGTGAGTTATCTTGGCAACTCCAAGCTCCACTTTACCGACCCTTTTGCGGTCTCATCTGTGCATGTCTCTAAGGTAACTACCCCGTTTGACACCTTTGATACCGTCATCGTACAGGGGGGAAATCCCGTAGCATCTATGCCTGATACGACGCGTGTCCTCAGTGCGATCGCATCAGTTGATCAGCTTATCTACTTTGGACTCTATGAGAATGAGACCTCTCAGCGTGCGACTATTGTTATCCCTGCGAAGAACTTTTTTGAAAAAGAGGATCTTCGTCTTAGCTATGGACACCACTATGTGACCCAGATGAACACTGTGGTAGAGAGTGAGATAGGGATTAGTGAGTATGACTTCACCCAAGCACTCTACAGACGCTTTGGGTTTGAGCCACTCCCACCCCTCTCCTACTATCGTGACCTCTGGTTGAACCAGTGTCAGCAGATAGAGGAGGGGTATCTGAGTGCAGGGTATGAGGAGAATCCTTATCAAGAGGGGTTTGGTGAAACAGGAGAGGAGGAGTTTGTCTTTATCGAGGAGTATGAAGATGACTTCATCAACCCAAAACACTTTACAAAGGTGCGTAAAAAAACCATCTTAGGTAAGGAGGATCAGGAGTTTTGGCTCATCTCACCCAAATCGGCTAAGTCACTCAATACACAGTTTATCCAAGAGGGGGTGGTCTGGCTCAATCCTCAGCTTGGGTATTGTGATGGTGAACGGGTAAGGGTAAGCTCTGCTTATGGGTCGTATGGCTTTAGTGTCAAGGTGAGTGAGGGGGTGCGGGAGGATTGTCTCATGATCTATGCCAATGCTACGGGGGTAAACTATCTCACCCCCTCACTACTAAGTGAAGAGGGGGAGAGTGCCTGCTACCAAGAGGTCAAGGTACAGCTGGCGTTGTGGCAAGCAGATTAGCTCTTGAACCACCCTTTGACTCTATCAAATGCGGACTCAAAGGCACTCTTGTGTGGACGGCTCTCTACACCATAGCTCTCTTGGAGTTTCTCTAAAAGGGCTTTTTGTTCATCATTGATCTGCTTAGGGAGGATCATGCGTATCTGGGCAATTAGTCTTCCTTTGTGTCCACCGTGGACATCTACCACCCCTTTGCCCTCAAAGACAAACTGCTCTTTATCTTTGGTGCTTTGTTTGAGCTCTAGCTCAATCTCACCCTCAAGGGCAGGGATGGCGATGGTCTCTCCAAGGATCGCTTGGGTGAAGAAGAGAGGGACTTCAACATAGATATCTTTGCCATTACGGATAAAGTTCTCATCCTCCTCTACGATAAAGGTCAAGTAGAGATCACCGCGTCGACCATCTTTGGCTTCATTCCCCTTCCCTTGCACACGCAAGCGGTTGCCACTATCAACACCTGCGGGGATGGTAATGGTGATAGTGTCTGATTCTTCTTGGTAGCCTTTACCTCGACAGCTCTCACAGTGTTGTGTGATTTTTTTGCCCTCACCGTGACACTGTGGGCAGGTCTGTGCAAACTGCATAGGCCCTTGTCTCATAAGGACTTGTCCTTGTCCTTTACAGTAGTCACAGGTCTCCATCTTGCCATCTTTGGCTCCTGATCCATTACAGGGAGAGCAGGGAGTTTTGTAGGTGATGTCGATCTTCTTCTCACAGCCAAAGACCGCCTCATGGAAGGCAAGTGGAAGCTCTATCTCAAAGTCCATTGCGTACTTCTGGTCACGATCACGGCGGGCTTGTCCAAATCCACCAAATCCGCCAAAGCCACCTCCTGAACCACCAAACATAGAGTTGAACATCTCCATAATGTCATCCATACCACCACCGCTAAAGCCAGCACCTCCGCCTTGTCTTTCAAGACCTGCTTTACCGTAGCGGTCATAGATAGCGCGTTTCTCTTCATTGCTGAGAATTTGATAGGCTTCATTGACAATTTTGAACTGATCTTCTGCCTCTTTATTGTCAGGATTTCTATCGGGATGATACTTCATCGCGAGTTTTCTATAGGCTTTTTTGAGTGCTGCACCTGAGCAATCTTTGCTTACTTCCAGTACATCGTAATAACACATTTCTGTCATGATTTCTCCATCGTTTAGAGGGTTTAGTTTGGTCGAATTCTATCATAATTTGGTTATAATTCCAAAAAGTTTAATGAAGGAGCGTAGCATGGTGGTTCATATCGTACTGTTTAAGTTTAAAGAGGAGAATAAAAAGCCCAATATGATTCAGGCTAAGCAGATGTTAGAGTCTCTGATGGGGGCAGTTCCGACACTACGCAGTATCGATGTTGGGATCAATTTCGCCCAAGAGGAGCGTGCGATGGATTTGAGTATTGTGACGCTATTTGAGAGTCAAGATGGGCTAGATGCCTACGCAACACACCCTGAACACCTCAAGGTGGTTGCGTTTATCAAAACGGTTGTGGAGTACTCTAAGGTGGTAGACTACGAGAGAGCTTAAGGAGTGATGAAGCACGCCAAAATAGAAGTCTTTGAAAATCTTGTAGAGGCGTTTGCTTCGTTTCCCTCTATTGGCAAGAAGAGTGCGGTGCGTTTAGCCTACCATGCGGTGATGGAAGATGGTTTTTTGGCGATGAAGCTTGCCCATGCGTTAGAGACAGGGGTCAACCGTATACAGAAGTGTAGTAAGTGTCACAATATGAGTGAAGATGAACTCTGTAGTATCTGCTCAGATAGTTACCGTGATAGCTCGAAGCTCTGTATTGTCCAGAGTGCCAAAGATATCCTTACGATTGAGGAGAGTGGGGAGTTTAATGGGGTCTACTATGTCGTCTCAGAGGTGAGAGATCTCGATGAGTCACACCTCTTCTACGCAGTGGGAGGGGTGAGTGAGGTGATCTTTGCGTTTCCTCCAAGCATTGCAACTGATACGATGATCCTCTATATCGAAGATAAGCTTCAAGGACTCAACCTCCACTTCACCAAGATTGCCCAAGGTGTCCCTACAGGGGTGGAGTTGGAGAATATCGATACAGTCTCTCTTAGCCGTGCGTTAGAGGCACGAGTGAGGATTTAGGTATCACTACTCTACGGTGACACTCTTGGCTAGGTTTCGAGGCATATCGACATCGTTGCCTAGTCGTACAGAGATCTCTAGTGCGAGTAGTTGGGTAATCACCATCATCTCAAAAAACTCCAGCATCGGATGTGTGCTAAAGTGTGTCTGGATAAAATCATCCGCAAGTTCAAATGGCTCTGGTGAGATAGCACAGATGGTTGTATCTCTAGCACTCAGCTCCTCTACATTACTCTTGATCTTCTCATAGTGCATACTTTTTGGCATGAGTGCAATGGTGAAGAGTCGACTATCTGCGAGGGCGATGGGTCCATGCTTCATCTCTCCTGCGGGGTAGCCCTCGGCATGGAGATAGGAGATCTCTTTGAGCTTGAGGGCCCCCTCTAGTGCAAGTGGATAGAAGATATCTCGCCCAATAAAGAAGAACCCATGCCCATGCAGGTAGCGTTTGGAGAGGCGGTTGAGCTTGGCATGGAGTCTATCGGTGACTTGTAGACTCTTGGGAGTCTGTCGCATCGCAGTAATCTCTTGGGCTAGGGTGGTAGGGGTGATGGTCTGTTTATGCTCTCCCATTGTGAGTGCTAGCATCCAGAGTACCATGGTCTGTGTAGCAAACGCTTTGGTACTGGCTACCCCTTTTTCGATCCCTGCACGGGTGAGGATAGCACAATCACTCTCTCGTACGATAGAGGAGTTGTCTACATTACAGATAGAGAGGCTCTTGAGTCCTGCTTGCTTTGCCATCTTGAGTGCTTTAAGGGTATCGGCGGTCTCACCACTCTGTGAGATGGTCACAAAGAGTGTATCGTGTGTGAGTAGTGGCTCTTTGTAGCGAAACTCTGAGGCGATCTCTACACTACAGCGAACTTTTACCATGCGTTCAAAGAGGTAGGAGGCAGCAAGGGCAGAGTGGTAGCTTGTCCCACACGCACAGATCTTGATCGCACTAATACCATCAAAAAAGTTCTCCTCTAGCTCTTCAAAGTGAATCGTCTCTTCAAGAACCCGCCCCATCATCGTCTCACTGATAATGTGACTCTGCTCATAGATCTCCTTCTCCATAAAGAAGCGGTAGCCATCTTTCTGAGCGAGTGCCTTGTCTGTGGGAAGGGGTTGTTTGGTAAAGGCTTTGGTGCCTGTTGCATCAAAGAGTGCCACCGCTTGGTTGGTCGCATAGCCATACTCCCCATCAGCAAGGTAGTGAACCTCTTTGGCTCTACCAATAATAGGGGTATCTGAGGAGGCAAAATAGACATCATCCCCCTCAAATCCAACGAGCATCGGTGAGCCATTTTTGGCAAAAAATATCGTATCGGGAGCCAACTCAGAGATGAGTAGGATCGCATAGGCACCCTCTAGTTGTCCAATGGTCTTCTCAAAGGCCTCAAAGGGGGTAGAGGTCTGTTTACTATGATGTTCAAAAAGGTGTACAATCACCTCGGTATCAGTCTGAGTGACAAAGGTAATACCCTCTTGGATTAGTTGTGCTTTAAGTAGTTGATAGTTCTCAATAATCCCATTGTGTACGACATAGGAGTAGGCACCTATATGGGGGTGTGCATTGAGCTCTGTTGGTTTGCCATGGGTTGCCCAGCGTGTATGCCCAATAGAGATACCAAACCCCGTAGAGGTGAAGTGTTTGGTCTTCTCTTTGAGGTTGGAGAGTTTACCAATTGCTTTGTAGTGTTTGAGTTGGTGATGCTCAATAATCGCAATACCAGCAGAGTCATATCCGCGGTACTCAAGCTCTTGTAGTCCCTCTAGTAGTATTGCTTTTTTCTCTTTCTCTCCAAGGTATCCAACTATTCCACACATAAGTTAACGCTCCGTAATTTTTTGAATGATTTTATCTGTATTATGACAGAAGTTTCCATTCTTCTGGATGAGAAACATATCTCTTACACGATTTTTGAGGGTATGTATCTTTGCTGTTGCGATATCGATATCTAACGCATCAAAGATATCGATAATATAGGCGAGAAGGGCTTTTTGGTTTTTGCAGTTGAGGTGCATAGCGGCGTAGTTTTTGGAGTGGTTGCAGTCGATAGAGAGTGCCTCTTTTGGGATAGCGGGTTTTTGCAGTACCCCACGCTCTTGGGTGCGAAAGGCGTGATGGATATGCTCCTCAATAAAGGGAAGATCCGCCTCTGTAACCCGTTCTTTAAAATCAATTCTAAAATATTTGTAGGTATCAAAGAGTTGGTAGATATCCATATTGAGTACCTCTAGGTTGGAGAGCTTGGCAAGGAGGTAGCCAAGATTGAGGCTCTCTTTACGGATAATTTCGATGGTGAGGTGTGCTTGGTTGAGAAGTTGAAACTCATAGTTTTTGAGTTGTAAGGCTCTTTGGCTAATGGCGACAATCTCTTCAGGAGAGTAACGCAAAAAGAGAAGATTTGAAGGGATCTGGAGTATCTTCTTCTGTTGGCTCTTGGAGAGTGCCAAAAAGAGGCTAGTGCGTTGGAGGGCTTGCTCTTTTTTGATGCGTTTGGCCGTCTCATTGAGTATCTCTGTATGGGCAAGTGATTCGAGTGCATGGTGGTAGAGTGTCTTGAGTAGTTTGGCATTGAAAGTCGTATAGACTCCCTCTCCGACCCCTTGCATATCAGCATAGGTAAGAAGATAGATAAGGTCAAGCTCTTTTTTGCTTTTAAAGTGTGCTGCAAATTTAAGAATAGTCTTCTCATTCTCTAGATCCTCTCGTTGAGCCATATTACTCATAAGGGTATGGTGGAGGATGAGCTGTTCTCCAAGTTTGATATGGAGGGGGTCTAGGTGTAGTTTGGTTGCAAAGACCTTAAAGAGTGAAGCACCCACTCCATGGTGGTCTCGTTTGCGTCCTTTCCCTGCATCATGGAGAAAGGTGACAAGTTTAATCAGTGCTTTCTCATCGTCTGTTAATGCCTCAAAGAGTGAGAGGATAAAAGGGTCTTGAATACTCTCTAGGTGTCTGAGGGCATGGAGAGAGTGAATATCGACGGCAAACTGATGGTAGCCATCAAACTGTGGAAGATCCACAACCTTTTTAATAGGGGGAATGGTGTAGCGAAGCAGGCGTACATAGGAGAGTGTATGGAGGATAGAGTAGCTTGAGGGCTGATAAAAAATCTCTTTGATTAAGGGAAAAAGGGTATGGTCAAGTCGATCGGGTTTGGGGGCATTGATGAGTCTCTCTAGCAGTGTAGCATGTGCTTTGAAGGGGTGCTGTGCATGCTGAGAGAGATAGTGAAGGAGGGTATGAAATGGTTTTTGTTTGTCTCCCTCATCATAGAGATAGGTGAGGGGTTGTTCTGTGATCTGATAGGGACGGGTCAATCGATCGAGCCAAATACGGCTATAGAGTCGAATCACCTTTAGGCTCTCGGTCACTTTTCGTGCGAGTTTCATCTGACCCATTCGGTCTGGTGCATAGCCTAGCAGGTGGGCTATCTCAGGGATTAGCTCAAGGCGTAGCCGATCCTCCTTCTTGTGGCTCACAAGGTGTAGAGCGGAGCGTACCCGAAAGAGAAACTCTAGGGCAATCCGAAAAGTACGGTAGGCTCTCTCCTCAATAATCGTAGTGGGAAGATCTTTGATTGAGTTGACATTATAGAGTATCTTTCCAACCCAAAATACAAGGTTGGCATCTCGAAACCCTCCAACACCTTCTTTGAGATTGGGTTCCATGGTGAGTGGGAATTTGGTATGTTTTTGATGTTGTTCTTGGAGTTTGAGTTGGATAAATCTCTCAACATCATCATGACGAATTTGGCTTAAGAGATTTTCTGTCTCTACCCAAATAAAATGAGACCCTTCAATAAAACGAGACTCTATGAGAGCCGTTTTGATGGTGATATCGGTTTTGGATACAGCAAAAAGCTCCTCTACGGTATGGACTCGGTGTCCTAGTTTGAGTCCTGTATCCCATAAGATATAGAGAATCTTCTCTATCATCTCTTTGATGTTGTAGCCTGGGATCTCTTTGTAGACAATCATCAGGTCTATATCGGAGTGGACACAGAGTTGTTCTCGACCATAGCTTCCTAAGGCAATCAAGCCTAGAGGGATGGAGTTTTTCATAGGGGCATAGTCACCAAACATCTCGCTAAAGGCGACTTTATAGACAAGCTTTAAGATACTATCGATTTTTTTGGTATGTTTAACTAAAAAGTCTTTACCCCCTGAGGTGCTAAAACTCTTCTCAAGGGTTGTAAAATAGGCTTGAATATCCTGCTTAAGTAGTGTCGCAATTTTAAAATTGGGAGTATTTTCATAGAGAAGTACTTCAATCTGTGTTTTTAGTTTATTCAATAGAGACTCCCTAATATTTTAGTGGTATAATATCAAAATTAAATTACAATGAACGCATGCTATTGTAGGTAGGAATGGTAGAAATGACTCTGATTGAAAAAGTAAAAAACCAACAGCGATTAACACAAGAAGAGGGTGAAGCTCTCTATGATTTGGATCTCTATACACTGGGTGAATTGGCAGATGAGATACGACAAAGACGCTATGGAAAGCGAAGCTATTTTAATATCAACCGACACATTAACCCTACCAATGTTTGTGCGGATATCTGTAAGTTTTGTGCCTACTCAGCGAGTCGCAAAAATCCCAATCAATACACCATGAGTCATGAAGAGATTCTCTCCATTGTAGCGTCTTCAGTGGCTAAGGGTGCCAAGGAGATGCATATCGTCTCCGCCCACAATCCCCATGATGGTGTAGAGTGGTATATGGGTGCGTTTAGGAAGATTAAGGCAAAGTTTCCACATCTTCATGTCAAAGCGATGACCGCTGCGGAGATAGATTTTTTGAGTCGAGAGTATGGGTTGAGCTATGATGAGGTACTCGATCAGATGGTACAAAGTGGGGTCGACTCTATGCCAGGGGGTGGAGCAGAGATCTTTGATGAAGAGGTGAGAGCGTATCTCTGTAAAGGTAAGGTGACCTCTGATCAGTGGCTTGAGATCCATCAGAAGTGGCATGAGCGAGGTAGGCAGAGTAATGCCACCATGCTCTTTGGGCATGTAGAGAGTCGGGCTCACCGTATCGATCATATGATTCGCCTGCGTAGACTCCAAGACCAAACAGGTGGGTTTAATGCCTTTATCCCACTGGTCTATCAAAAAGATAATAACTTCCTCAAAGTGACAGAGTTCCCTTCGGGGCAGGAGATACTCAAAACCTATGCCATTAGTCGCATTATGTTGGATAATATACCTCACATCAAAGCCTATTGGGTGACAGCCTCGATTAACCTTGCACTCATTGCACAAGAGTTTGGGGCAGATGATTTGGATGGGACGATAGAGAAGGAGTCGATACAGTCAGCTGCAGGGGCTCAGAGTAGTCAAGGAATGTCTCTTGAAGGATTTATCGATTTGATTAAAAATTCAGGTTTTACTCCTGTTGAGCGTGATAGCCTCTATCATGAGTTGAAGTATCATGACTAAACGATACTACAGTTATCAGGAGTTTTTAGCCGATACACACGCCTTGACGCAGAAGATCCATTGGGAGTTTGATGCGATTGTGGCGATCGCTAGAGGGGGTATGAGTCTGGCACAACTTCTTGGCGAGTACTACAACTTACGATCTGTCTATACGATCAATACCATAGGCTATGAGGGGAGCCAAAAACTTGAGGGGGTTGAGGTATTTAATCTTCCCAACTTAGCGGGGGCTACGAGGGTCTTAATTGTTGATGATATTGTCGATTCGGGTGATACACTCGGTGCGGTGTTACGCGTACTCACTGAAGCCTATCCCCAGATTTGTTTTAGGAGTGCTTCACTCTTTTACAAACAGAGTGCCAATAGGCTACCTGATTGGTATGTCCAAGAGGCGGGGAGTGATTGGATCGAGTTTTTTTGGTCAGAAGATATGATAAGGAAGCCTGATTTCAGTTATAATGACTATAACTAAAATATAGGATATTTGTAATGGCAGAACAGTCCATCTCGGCTCTCATCTATAAATAGACTTCCTGCCTAACCAAAAAAATAATAAAATTTCTTAAAAATTATATTGGTTAAGAGATGAAGAATGAAGAAAAAATCTAAAGGTGGGAAACCAAATAAACTGAGTGTATTAACTCAAATATTATTGATGCTTGAATAGGTATAGAAAAGGTCAAGTTGTCCTAGATACAGGTTACCTAGGGTTAGTAAAACTTCATAAAAATACTGAGATGCCAAAGAAGAAAACTAAACTTAAACCTCTCTCAGATAAGGATAAACTAGAGAACAAAAATAAATCATCTAAACGAATACCAGTTGAACATATAAATGCTAAAATCAAGGCTTTTAAAATTGTTGCTACAAAATACAGGAATAGAAGAAAAAGAT
>JAMOSB010000018.1 GCA_027068485.1 Sulfurovum sp. | reverse complement strand
GTGTAGAGGGAGTAGAGTGCAATCACGACTTCAAGCATCTGATGTATCCTTTTTTTGTTGTGGAATATACCTTATAAAGGCTTAATTTTGATATAATTTTGCCAATATCACCCCAAGGAGTCCCTATGGCACTTATCGACCTCTTTCAGATCAAAAAACAGTATGATATCAAGCTTCTACTCGATGGGGTAAACTTCCACCTAGAGGAGGGGGAGCGGGTCACAATCGTCGGACAGAATGGGTGTGGCAAATCCACCTTGATGAAGATTATCACAGGGGAGGAGGAGCCAACAGAGGGCAAGCGGGTCATCAACCGCTCTGTACAAGTCGAGATGCTCGCCCAACACCCGACTTTTGGGGAGGGATTGCGTGTCAAGGAGGCGATTGAAGCGGAACTGACCCAACTCCAAGAGGCGAAGCAGGCGTATGAGGCACTAAGCCACCAACTCGCCACAGACTTTGACAACCCTACCCTACTCAAAAAACATGAACACCTCTCTAAGTTTCTCGACCACCACAACGCATGGAACCTCGATGATAAGATCGAACGGGTACTACAGGAGTTTCGCCTCAAACCCTATGAGGATCGTCTCGTCACCTCCCTCTCAGGAGGGGAGCAACGCCGTGTGGCACTCGCCTCACTCATCCTCAAAAAGCCCGATGTCCTACTCCTTGATGAGCCGACCAACCACCTTGATGTCTATATGGTAGAGTTTCTCGAAGAGATGCTCCTCAAAGAGAAGTTTACCCTCCTCTTCATCTCGCACGACCGTCACTTCATCGACACCATCGCCACCCGTGTCATCGAGGTGGACAACTGCCAGCTCATCTCCTACAACGGGGGCTACCTCGACTATCTAGAACAGAAAGAGGCACGGATGCACGCCCTTAGCAAGAGCCATGAGAACCTCCTGCGTCTACTCAAACAAGAGGAGGCGTGGCTCTCAAGAGGTGTACGAGCCAGAGAGAAACGCAACCAAGGACGCAAAAAACGGGTCTTTGAGCTACGGGAGCAGTCCAAACACAACCCCACCCTCATACGCAAGATGATGATCGAACTAGAACGCGAGAAGAAGCACTTCAACCGTGATGAGGGGGTCTCCCGCAAAAAGATGCTCTTTGAGCTAGAGAACCTCAGCTACAGTGTCCCCAACAAAAAGCTCATCGAACACTTCACCACCCGTATCCTCCAAAAGGACAAAATCGCCATCGTAGGGATCAATGGTGCGGGCAAATCAACCCTCCTCCAGCTTATGCTTGGCAAGATCACACCCGATCGTGGGGTGATAAAACGAGGAGAGTTCTCGATAGGCTACTTCGATCAGCACCGTGAGATGCTAGACAATGAGAAAACCCTCATCGAGACCTTCTGTCCTGATGGAGGAGATCGGGTCATGGTACAGGATAAAAATATGCATGTCTTTGCCTACCTCAAGAGCTTTCTCTTCCCCCCTGAGTTTTTGGACAAAAAGGTGGGACTACTCAGCGGAGGGGAGAAAAATCGTGTCGCCCTCGCCCTACTCCTGAGCAAAAAAACCGACTGCCTTATCCTCGATGAGCCGACTAATGATCTCGATATTCAGACGATCAATATTCTCGAAGAGCGACTTATCAACTTCTCAGGGGCAATCCTCTTCGTCTCCCACGACCGCTACTTCATCGACAAGATCGCCTCCAAGCTCTTCATCTTCAAAGGAGAGGGGGTCGTAGAGGAGTCCTACCAGAGCTACAGTGAGTACCTCAGCATCGAAAAAGAGATACGCCAACTCCAAAGCATGGAGCAGACCACACAAGCTAAAGCCTCCAAACCCAAAGAGCGATCCAAACCCAAGCACCCCACCAAGCTCAGCTACAAAGAGCAACAAGACCTAGACAAGCTCCCTGATGAAATCGAAGCACTCGAAGCCCAAATAGAGAGCCTCAACCACTGCCTAGGCGATCCCGAGTGCTACCAAGAGAAGGGGCTTCAGACCCTCAGCCAAGAGCTAGAAGCACTTCAAGAGATCTATGAGCAAAAGAGTGACCGCTACTTGGAGGTACTTGAGATCTATGAGGCGTTGGAGGTGTAACACCCCCTAGAGATAGAACATCCTATCATACATCGAACCCGCCCAGCTAAACTGTGCGTGGGCTTTTCCCAATCCATTGCGATCCCACGCCTCGTCACTACTCGTATACTTAAACTGCGTCTCCCCCCTCTCTCCATAGGTGTACTCTGAGAGGAGTGTCATCTCCTGCTGTGGCATGCTTGAGACGAGTGAGACACAAAAGGTGGTCGGAGAGACCCACTTTAAAGGCTTTTTGGCAATCGCCTTTGCGACGATCTTAGCAACATTTGCCCCCTCTGTGTAGGCGGTATTGCCCGATTTGGAGAAGCCCATCGGGCGGAGGTCACCACACCCAAAGATAGTGTCATGCCCCTTAAAGCGGTTGGTATAGACATCGAGGTTGGCTTCGATACGGTTGTAGGGGGTTTGGGTGGTGAGTCCGAGTCGCTCCAGAAGCTTGGGAGCACGGACATTGGGGTAGAACGAACCGTCGACAAACTCCACCTCCTCAAACTCCGTCTCAATCACCTTACGATCCAAATCGATTGAGACGATCTCCGCAGAGGAGATATAGAGAAGCTCCTTACTATAGCGTTCTTTAAAGACACGCAAAAATCCCTCCTCTTTGATGGTCACACGGTTATTGGCATCGAGGATAATCACCCTCCCCTTGATCTTGTTCTGTTTGATATAATCAGCAAGCAGACAGGCACGCTCATAGGGAGCAGGCAGACAGCGGTAGTTGCCACGGGGGATCGTGATGAAGAAGTTACCCCCGTGGTAGTTGGCTATCTTGCGTTTGAGCGTTAGGTGTTCGGAGCCTGCGATAAACCCAGCAGGATACTCCGTGCGGAGTCGATGCTCCAGTGTAGGATTATTGCGACACCAAACATCATAATCATACTCAATCCCTGTAGCAAAGAGAAGATAGTCATAGCCTATCTCCCCCTTCGTTGTCTTGAGGATATGGTGTCGACTATCGAGATCTGTTGCTTCTGCATGGAGGTAGGTATAGCCATGGGTGTTGGCTCCATCGAGATAGCTATGAGACAAAAACTCCAGATCCACCAGATCAAAAAGCCATGCATTGCTTACAGGACAGGAGAGGAAACTCTCCCGCTTCTCCACGAGTGTCACCACGGACTGAGGAAGGTAGCGTCGGATATGCTCAGCAAAAGCAAGTCCAGACCAACCACCCCCTACCACTACGATACGCACCCCACCCTGAGGTCTCTTGGAGGGGAGAGGCTTCTCTCTTATGCTCTTTGGTGGGATAGACTCTGCGGATAGTGCAGAGAGGGGCGATAGTGCCAGTGCCATTGTAGCACCCTGTTTGAGCAGTTCTCTTCGGTTCATACGGTAGACTCCTACTTACTAGATAGCCTATTGTAACCTTTTTAGAGATCTATCAACGCCTCTTTTGTACTTTCTAGTAGCTTCTCTCACCGAGTGCGTGCAAGTGTGACAACAAACAACCACCTCCAACAAAACCGTTCAATTCTATTGATGAGTTCTATCAGCCTTTTAAAAAGGGTTAAACCCCGTCAACTCTAAGGAGTTTGGTCTTACCTACCATAAGGTCTATTGACATCACGATACGCTTAAAGACTGACTCTTGTCGATACTCCAAGTTGTGCTTCTTACAGATATCTTTGACAATGGGTTGCATCTTTTGATAGTAGCTTTGAGGCATATTTGGAAAGAGGTGATGCTCTATCTGGTAGTTGAGGAACCCATGCAAGAAGTCGATCCAGTCTGATCCTGTGTTGTAGTTGACTGAACCCATAATCTGTCGTAGGTAGAACTCTCCTGTACTCTTATGAGGCTCATTGAACATATAGATATCCTCTGCTGAGTGGTTAGGTACGATAACCAAAAAGGAGTGAATATTTGCAAAGAACTCCGCAAGTAGAAGGATAATCAACGCATTAATCACCGCAGAGATACCAAATGGCAAGAAGAGTAGTGGGAAGACAACAAACTTAATCACAAAGTAAGGAAGCAAGAACTCCATCCATAGCTCTAGACCATTTTTGGTACGAGGGTCAAGCTCATAATCGGTGATATCAATCTTCTCAGCTTCTCTTCGCTTTTTGTTTTCGAGGATTCTGAGTGTATTGGGTGCATAGTAGAGGAACTTCCACATCCCCGCAAACGCATACATCATCAGATAACGAATTGGCATTGGGATTTTAGACTTCACCAACCACTGAAGGTTTCGCTCTACATTGTCTGGATCATCGGCTTCACCCAAGTGGTAGTGGTGCATGATATTATGCTCATACTCCCACGCCTGAGGCTTGATCCAATCGAGCCAATCCACAAAGCGTCGTGAGCCTTTGGCAAAGTACTTTTTGGTATATCGCTCTGGAATATCGGGTACTTTATCGTAAGCACCATGGAGTACAGGGTGTACCACATCTGCCCATCGTGCAACATTACCCGTACTGATAGCCAACGCAGCGATAATTGCAAGAGGCCAAAAGACTATACCACTCAACTCTCCCCACAATCCCATAATACTTAGAAGGAGAATAATCCCATACCCACCAAAAGTAAAGGCTCTCCCCCATCGCTCAAGCTTCAGCAGATGTTGAAAATCCTCTTCACCTACAGGTGCCATCGTCTCCTTGATTGCATTGATATCCTTCTCCAACTGCTCCTTATCAACATCCTCATAGCGTGCATACTGATGAGAACGCATCTTCTCTTCAACTGTTTTTTCCATTCAACTCCCCTATCATATTTAGTTATGACAATTATATAGAAAGATGATTAATTTTAGGTATGATTTATATCGTACTCTAAGATAAATAGGCTTTTGGATATAATCTAAAAAATAACTACGAAAAGAGTAACCATGTGCGACTTCGATATATTGAGTGATGAGGAGAAGGCTCTTCATCATCAAAAGCTACTTCAGTGTGCCAACAACTTTGGAGGCATCAACTTTTTTCTTCATCTACTCGAAGCGATTCGCGAGACCAAACCCCATCCGCTTATCGCTGCCAATCGTGAGTTTAGTATGGAGCTAGGGAGCATCAAGTGGAATAAAGTCATCTTTAATGATAAACTTCAACTCCTTATCAAAGCACGCATCAATGAGGGCAAGCAGGCAAACTTTCTCCCCCCTAAAGAGGCAAAAAACCACAAAAAGATCCTCAATGTTGTCCGTACACTCAAACCTATCGTCTTTCAAGTCACCCCAAGTGATACCACCAATGGCAAGGGCTTTTTCTTCCAACCCTTTGAGCTTATTGATGCGGAGACGAGCAAACTCTCCCTACTTTTTGATGCCCTCTTCTTCTGCTCAGTAGAGTCGGTCAAAAAAGCCCTCACCTACCGTCCCAAGGCATAACGATGGCAACTCCCCCTAAGCGTATCGCACTTAAGTATGGGATGGATGTGGCGATCATCCTCAAAGCAGATCAAGCCTCAGGCGTACTCACCTATGGCAAGATACAAAAAATCCTCACCAGCTCCCCAACCCATCCGCATGGCATCAAGGTGCGGTTGAGTACAGGAGAGGTGGGACGCGTACAAGCACTTATCTAATCAAGGAGAAGAGATGGCAACAGCCAAATTGATAATCGGTGGCGGATGTTTTTGGTGTATGGAGGCGGTATTTGAGTCTCTCAAAGGGGTAGAGGATGTCGAGAGTGGCTACGCCAATGGTACGACACCCAACCCTACCTACCGTGAGATCTGTAGAGGTGAGACAGGACACGCAGAGGTGATCAAAATCACCTATGACCCTACGGTTATTGGACTGGAGAGACTCCTAGAGATATTTTTCGTGATACATGACCCAACTACGCTTAACTACCAAGGGGCTGACCGTGGGACACAGTATCGCTCAACTATCCTCTACCAAGAGGAGCAGACACACCAAACCGCTCAACGAGCCTTAGCCAAGGCACAAGCGGACTACAGCAACCCTATCGTCACCACCATCGAACCTCTCCGATGCTACTATCCTGCTGAGGCGTATCATCAAGACTACTACCAATACAACCCCTCACAGGGCTACTGTATGGCACTCATTCCACCCAAACTTGCCAAACTCAAAGAGCAGTTTGGCACCGCAATACGCTAAGCCTTTCGCTGACTCTTTGTGGGCTTTAACGATCGCTTCCCTATCTCCTCTAAGAAGGTTGTCGCATAGGATCCTTTAGGGAGATAAAAGGCTACGCTGAGTTGCTTCGTAAGGGGGGTGTAGGTGGTCTCTACCTCTTTGGGCCATATCCACGCAAAACGCCGATCACCCTTGAGGGCATTGAGCTCTTGGTCATCGTATGGCTCCTCTAGGTAGTAGGCATCCTCTCTCGCACGCTCCGCACGCTCTCCACAGAGCAGACCCGTTGGGCTACTCTTCTGCTGGACAAACGGTGTGGTATACTGTAGCATATCCTTCACCGTCGTACTCTTACCATACGGGTAGGCACCCATCTGATCTCCCAAAAAGAGCTTAAAAAACTGTGGTTGTTTCGCAAGCATCTTAACCAGATCAAGGGGATAGGCTAGCTTCTTCGCTGCCTCGGTAGGACTAAGGGTCATCACGAGTTTGGAGAGCTTGACCCGCTGGGTGAGCCACTGATTGAAGAGGTAGCTCTGATAGGCAGCCACAAGGAGCTTCTCTTTGCTTCCTCTGAGCTTCTTACCTGAGTGAGCGATCTCTTTCCCCTGTAAAAAAGAGCGACTATCCTCTCCAAAGCGTTGGTAGCCGTAGTAGTTGGGTATCCCATCTTTTTGCATCTTCTTCGCCACTGTAGTAAAAAACTTTGCGCTCCGCGCCTCAATATGGTGCAAGACCACCACAAAACGATTGCCTTTGAGGTGTCCGATCTTGATAGGGGCACGGTTGTAGTAGCGTTCAAGTATCTCTATCTTTGGGGTGGTGAGATTTTTGGTAAGCTCTTTTTCCACTTTTTTGGGAAGAGAGATATACTGAATGGTCGTAGCATTTTTATCTTTGAGTCCTGCGTAGCCGATATCACGCTCTGCTAAACCTGTCGCTTTGGCGATTACGGTGATGAGCTTCCAAGTACTCATATCCTGCTTTTTAATCTTTAGGATAAGGAAGTTACCCGATCCACTAAAGGGGTAGAGAGGGATCTCCTCCACAAAAAATCGCTCCACCGTCTGCTGAAAGTCAAAAGGGATTGTCGTATGGTTGTATGCGTAAATTTTACTATGATTCATAGGTGGATTATATCCAAAAGATAGGCGGTATAAAGCTTAACCACACTTCCCTGGAGCACACTTCATCCCCCCACATTTGCCCTCTAGCTTACTCTTGATACTCCCCGACTGCATACTATTGAGCATCGCTTGGGTCTCGTCGGGGTGTGCGATAAACCGATAGCCTTTATAGAGGGTAAAGAGTCCATAGAAGACTACGAGCATCGCAGCGAGCTTCATCATTGTACTACGCAAAGAACCCTTCTGCAAAAACTTTGTAATCGTCCCCAAGAAGAAGAGTGCGGGGATCGTTGCCAATCCAAAAGTCGCCATCACGATAGCCCCCCAGAGTGGATTGGCAGTACTGGCAGCAAAGATCGCAAAGGAGTAGACCAGTCCACACGGGATAATCCCATTGAGCATACCCAGAAGATAAAAACTCTGTAGAGAACGGCTCTGGATAAGCTTCCTAAACCATTTCTGATACCACCCGTGATGAGAGACCGACCACTCTGCGGAGTTGAGAAACTTCAGGTTGCCAATGAGTGAGAGTCCTGCAAGTATCATCAAGATCCCCGTCAAGACAAATAACACCCCCTTGGTCATCGGAGTAAACGCAATCGCCCGCCCAAGGAGTCCAAACATCGCTCCGAGTATCGCATAGGTTGTTACCCGTCCAAAGTTGTAGGCGAGATGAGAGATACTCTGTCTTAACCATGAGCTTTTTTGGTCTATCTTGGTCGAGCTATAGGCGACCACAATCCCCCCACACATCCCAATACAGTGTCCCACACTACCCAAAAATGCCGTACTCAATATAATGAGAAGATCAATCGTATTCATAAGAGACTCTTTTTTGTAGAACTATAGTATTTTTTTGTTAAAATGGTGTTAATGATGAAAAGTATAAAACGCAATTTTAAAAAAATGTTTAGGGAGTTGTTGGTCTATCACCATAGTTCACTAGAGTATAGAGCTAAGATTTTGACACTCATGGTCTCTGCCAATGGAGAGATCTCTCCGTGTGAAGAGGAGCGACTAAGCACCATCGCACACGCCATCTACGGAGAGGAGAATGATAGGGCAGAACTCCTCATCGCAACGGTGCAGGAGTATCATACCAAGATCATCACCAACAATGGTCTTGACTTCGAACACCTCATACAGCTCGTTGCCAAAGAGACACGAGAGGTCAAACGCTTTGCTCAGAAGATCGATATTCCTCAGCTTATGCAACTCCATCACTGTATGGAGGGGGAGGAGAATATCCTCTTCCAAAAACGAATACTAGAGTTTTTAGAACAGCTCAAACAAGATTATGATGTACATTAAAGGAGGAAGTGATGAGTAGTGGTTGGGGGTGTCAATACCTTGGTAAACAAGGCAACAATACAGAGTGGTGTATGAAACTCTCTCATACCTGTAACCCAGGGTGTAAGGGGTGTATCATCTACGGAAAAGTCTCCTCCACTCCTCCTAGTATCTCCACTGAGCAGGAGCGAAAGGTCAAAAAACGCAGTGATAGACCACTGGGTTAAGTATGCTTAGTCCTCTTTTGGGAGGAACTTACCGCACCCTTTGTCTGGTGTACCACCAAAGTGCTTGACTTCGCGTGCGGTACCATTTTCGTAGATGACTGTGCGTTGACACTTCTTGGCATCTACACAGGTCTCATTGTTACATCCTACATCTTTTGCTACTGACATTATGACTCCTTTTTATTGATTTTGATTGTTTGGGTTTTGAAGTGGTGAAACTTAGTCGCCACGGCACTCTGCTCTAGCCCAAGTCCTTTGAGCATCTTGGGGTTCACCAGATAGTAGCCCATCGTCACCTCCACTTCATCTCCCGCCTCAAGCGTATAATCATAGCGTATCAATCGCTTCTCATAGCCTCCGATAGCGGTGTTTTTCACCTCCTCTTTGGCAAGCCAAGGGGGCTTTGGTTTGCCCTCTGCTCCGATGACGCGTGCGAGGTGTTGGGTCGGAAGTGTCGTATAGTGTCCTGCGTGAAGTACCCGTACCCGTAGCTCCATCAGACGCATCGGATGCAAGGAGAGAGCATGGCTTGCGTGGTTGATGATACGCACTCCAAATCGCTCCCCCTCAGGCTTAATCTCAAACTGCACATACTGACTGAGCATACTCTGGTGGCTATGAGTACCAGGGAATCCATGAAAAGTATGCTCTTTGGTTGGATTGAGTGTCGAGACACTCCCTTTGACTTTGGGCATATGACAGCTGACACAGTTGGACTTCTCTAGCTCATTGTCGATATTGGTAGAGCAGACATTGAGTCCAAACTTATTTTGCTTATGGGAGTGACACCCGATACAGACATTGCCACTATTGAAATGGGCGCCATCACGCTTGATACGATGAAAAGGGGACTCAAAAGAGGACTTCAATGTCCCAAAATAACGCTTCTCCTCTGTCGCAATGACATTGACATTCATAAGTCGCCCATGCTTGATTGACTCGATTCTATGACAGTAGGCACAGGAGATCCCCTCTAGCTCAGTTGGCTCTTTGGCATCAGGAACAATACCATTATGCTTACCGATCAACCCCTCTAGCTTCTCACTCGCAGGGGTATGGCACTTCGCACAGCTATAGGAGCTTAACTTCTTGTTTTTGGGGTGCTTTTTCCAAACAGCTGCGTGTATCTCATCTTTGAAGATAGAGGCATTGGCGTGTTGCGTGGTTGTAAACTCTTGATAGATAGTCAGGTGACACGACTTACAAGTCTCACTTGGCTCAAATGTATGATTGGCAAAGAGCAGTGTCAACAATGGGATCAATAGAGCAATGCTCTTCATCATTATTCCTTTGTATTATAATTAAGATACAACGGGATTATACACTATTCAGTTAAATCACCTATTAATCTATTTTTTTCCTCTTCGAGAGGATTTTTGATTGGATTTTTTGGGTGTGGGTTTATTCGCATCGTAGATTTTAAACCCATCTCTTTTGGTTTTTTTGCGTTTTTTGGTACTACTAAAAGTGGTTGATTTTCGCTTCTTTCCAAATGCCCCATCGACTTTTTTCTTCTTAGTTTCAGAGGTAGTACGACCACCGCGTTGCTCTACGACTTTGCGTGGGGCATACCCCTCTAGTCTCACACTAGGAATCTTCTGAGCCAACAAACGCTCTACCTCACGCAGTGCAATCTGCTCATGCGGAGCAATCAGCGTGATCGCCAAGCCCGCCTCCCCTGCTCTTCCTGTTCGTCCAATACGGTGGATATAGTCCCCCGTGACATGCGGGATATCGTAGTTGATCACCACACCCAGTGTCGGGATATCCAACCCCCGTGCTGCGATGTCAGTTGCGACCAAGACACGAATCTTGCCCGCTTTGAAGCCCTCTAAGGCACGGCTTCGCTCGCCAGAGCTTCGCCCTCCATGGATTAGCCCACTCTGAAGCCCTGAGAGTATCAGCTCCTCTGCTACCCTATCGGCCTGCTCTTTCTTACGCACAAAGACTAAGACCTGCTGGTAGTTGCGTGACCCAATGAGATAGGAGAGGAGTTCAAGCTTCTTCTCTGCCTCGACAGGGTAGACCACCTGCTCTACACGGCTCGCAGAGGTACCCATACTATCGACCTCTATGAGTCGTGGCTTGGTGAGTATCTCTTCAGAGAGTCGCTTCACCGCACCTGAGAGTGTTGCGGAGATGAGGATATTTTGTCGTCTAGTTGGAAGGTGTTGGAGTATCTTACCCACCTCATGGACAAACCCCATATCCAAAATCGTATCTGCCTCATCAAGGACGAGGTGATCGACCCCCTCAAGGCGAATACTCTTCTGTCCGATATGCTCTAGGAGTCGTCCACTCGTGGCGACAATCACATCTACCCCCGCTACCAAGCGTCTCGCCTGAGAGGTGAAGTTGGCTCCACCAAAGAGGACAATACTCTTGAGTGGAAGGTACTTACCATACGCCTCAATACTCGCATGTACCTGCTTGGCTAGCTCACGCGTAGGGACAAGTATGACCGCTTTAGGGTAATGTATCCCCTCTTTGAAGGTCGCCATCAACATCTGTAGGATAGGCAGTGCAAACCCCGCAGTCTTCCCTGTTCCCGTCTGAGCTCCCGCCAAGATATCACGACGGCTGAAGAGTACGGGGATGAGTGCTTTTTGGATAGGCGTAGCATGCGTATAGCCTTTATCCTCAAGGGCGTGCAGTATCTCTGAGGAGAGTCCAAGGGTAGCTAAAGACATCGACTACTCACCTGCTGCCAGTTGGCTAGCAAGTCTGCGTTGTAGACGCATCTTATTTTTGGCAACTTCCCGCATATCCGCATGAGAGTCACTCTCATCGACGATCTCTACTCCAAGTATCGTCTCAACACAATCCTCTAGTGTCACGATCCCCTCAGTCTGATCGTAGCTATCGAGTGCTAAGAACATATGCTCTTTCTTCTTGATAAAGAGATTGAGGGCTTTGGAGACAGGGAGGTTCTCTGAGACTTTAAAGATATCTTTTTGGATACTTCCAAGGGCGACACTATCATCTTTGAGGGCTTGTTGGAAAATCTTTTTGGTCATGACCATACCTGTGACATTTTCGATACTACCACCATAGACAGGAACACGCGAAAACTTAAAGATCTCTGCTTCACTCTCTACAATATCTTTGATACTGCGTGATCCCTCTAGTGCAAAGACCACAGTACGAGGGGTGAGAATCTCTCGTATCTTAATCTTGTCAAGGAGGAGGACATTTTCGATGACATCAGACTCCTGCTCACCGAGTACCCCCTCCCCTTCACTCATCAGTGCAGACTCCAAAAGCTCCTCTTTTGTGAGGCTGGTCATCTCATCATCTTTGGCGATACGATTGGTGACAAACATCGTCATCAAGATGATAGGATAGGTCAACCAGATAAAAAAACGGATGATATAGGCACTCACAGGAGCCAGTGCCTTCCAGTGTACCGCTCCAATGGTCTTGGGGATAATCTCAGAGAAGAACAAGATAGCAAAAGTGAGTATCGCTGAGACATAGAAGACCGCCTCCCCACCATAGATCGTCTCTGCTTGAGCTCCTACCGCTGCGGCACCGAGTGTATTGGCAATCGTATTGAGGATCAAAATCGACGCAATAGATTTATTGATATTCTCTTTGTGTTCTCTGAGCAATCCCCCAACACGAGGACGCTCCCGCTCCAACACTGAGACATACGCCATATTGATAGAGAGCAGAACTGATTCTAAAATCGAACAGAGGAAGGAGATCCCCACAGCACCAAAGAAATAGAGAAGTAACAGATCCATTTGTTGTATATAATCCTTATAGTAAGATAATGGTCGCAAGACCTAAAAAAGAGAAAAACCCTACCACATCCGTGAGTGTGGTGAGTATCACCGTACTACCAATAGCAGGGTCGATATCGAGTTTTTTAAGTATGAGTGGTACCATAGAACCAAAAAGCCCTGCACTCAGTAGATTGATAATCATCGAGATACCAATCACCACCCCTAATAACCCTTTATCAAACCACACCGCGGCAATAATTCCCATAAGTATAGCAAAAATAAAACCATTTGCAAGAGAGATAATCACCTCTTTTTTGATCGTCCGAAACGCATCATGCTTGGCGATGTCACCCAGAGCAAGCTGACGCACCACGACGGTAAGACTCTGCGTCCCCGCATTACCTCCCATCGAAGCGACAATAGGCATCAAGATCGCCAGTGCTACAAGGCTCTGTAGGGTTTCAGCAAAGAGTCCTATTACCAGTGATGCAGCAATGGCTGTTAGGAGGTTGATACTCAGCCATATCGCCCGTGCTTTTCCCGCCTTGAAGATCGCTTCATCCTCTTCTGCCTCATCATCAACCCCTGCGAGGTGGTACATCTGATCAGTGGCTTGTTCATTCATAATATCATAGATATCATCTGAGGTGATACGCCCCAGTATCACCCCTTGCTGATTGACAATAGGAAGGACACTCAGATCATACTCTTGAAACTTCTTGACAATCTCATCAACCGCATCATAATCCTCTGCCATCACGGGTCTGAAGTTTTCCGAACTCTGCTCAATATTCTCACGCAGTGTCTTATCAAACTCAAAGACAATAAGGTTATCAAGCCCAATACCATACTGAAGTCTATCTTGCTCATCAGTCACAAAGAGATACTGAACATTCTCTAGCTCACCACTCTTACGCAGTGACGCAAAATCACGAATGACAGCGTGGACATTTTGATCAAGCTTGGCGGTGTAGACCTCTGTCTGCATATAGGCACCCGCCTCATCCTCCTCATACTGCTTAAGCTGGAGGATATCGGCTTGATCCTCTTTATCAAGCTGACCAAAGACCTCTTGGGCAACTTGGGCATTGACCTCCTCTAGCTCCTGCATAAAGTCTGTCTGATCATCAGACTCTAGCTCAGTCACCGCAACCGCCAACTCCTCTGTGGTGAAGGAGTCAACAAAATCCCCAAAGTATCGATCGGGTAGCTCTAGTGCAACATCCCCTATCAGCTCTTTAGGGATCATCGCAATGGCTTGATTGAAACGACTCTCATCGAGATCTTTAAGTAGTCGTGCAATATCAGAAGCATGGAGTGCTTCTGTAGCGTGTGTCGTTAAGTACGATTCTAATGCTTTCATCGCATGCTCCTTATCTAACAATAGAAGAGAAAATTTTCTGAATTATACTCTGTTAAGTTCTGTAAGTGTTGAAAATAGGTAAAAATAAGAGAAGGTTCATCCCTTTCTCTCCCTGTACGACTTCAGCAAGACCTTTGAACTCCCTCTCTTCATCGACTCTTCCACCACCTGTCAAAGCACTTGCTAGGAAGAAGACCACTGCTATTACCACTGTACTATAGGCGATACCTCTGACTACAAAGATAGAAACAACGAAGCCACTATCAAGCAACTAGCGATACAAAATCACTTCTCATACTGTTTTGATAAGGAAAATATGATTGTAGAACTTCCCTGTATTGGAATTTTGGACGAGGGGTAGGAGCGTAGTACCCCTCTAGGGGAGTGAGGGATTAGATATCACACTTTTTAGTGATAAGGCAGAGTGGACAGAAGTTGGCAATCCCTGCAACCAATGGCACAACCCCAAGATAGAACCACGCATTACCAGAGTAAGCACCATATCCAATCAGTGCTGATCCAATCGCTATCCTAAAAACACGACAAAACTTTCTAATTTTATTAACATCCATACTATTTCCTTTGTAAGTGATTGCGAAACTATACTATAGATTTCTTAGAATAAATTGATAGAGAAAAAAGAGAGCTTCTCCCCCAAAAGGGAGAAAAAGAGAGAGACTAAAGTTGAGGGCCAGCAGAAGCGAAGTCAAACTCACTTCCATTACCATCATAACGACGGAAATTTTTCTGGAACATCGCTGCAAGTTCAGAGAGTGAGGCATCATAGAGTGATTTATTACACCATGTCTCTCGTGGATTTAAGACCGCATTGTTCTTAACCCCTTTGAGTGTCTTAGGGATCTGAAGATTGAAGATGGGGAGTCTATCAAACTCCGCATCATTAATTGAACCATTGAGGATACCATCGATACACGCTCGTGTATCTTTGATACTCATACGGTGTCCCCCTTTACCATAGGCACCCCCTGTCCATCCTGTGTTGACAAGATAGACATTGACCCCATGCTCATCGATCTTCTTACCAAGAAGCTTAGCATACTCTGTTGGGTGAAGTGGCAAGAACGCCTCACCAAAACACGCAGAGAAAGTCGCAACAGGCTCATTGATACCACGCTCTGTCCCTGCTACTTTAGCAGTATATCCACTCAAGAAGTAGTACATCGCCTGCTCTTTCGTTAGCTTACTCACAGGAGGGAGGACACCAAATGCATCTGCTGTAAGGAAGATAATATTGTTAGGGTGTCCTGCTTGCATATCCTCTTTGTGGTTAACAATATGCTCAATAGGATAGGAGACGCGTGTATTTTCTGTCCTACTACCATCTTCATAGTCTACATTACCATTCTCATCTGCGACTACATTCTCCAAGAGTGCATTCTTGACAATTGCACCAAAGATCTCAGGTTCACTCTTCTCATCAAGATTGATCACCTTCGCATAACAGCCACCCTCAAAGTTGAAGACACCATTATCATCCCAACCATGCTCATCATCTCCAATCAATGCTCTCTTAGGATCTGTAGAGAGTGTCGTCTTCCCTGTACCAGAGAGTCCAAAGAAGAGACAGACATCCCCTGCTTCACCGACATTGGCAGAGCAGTGCATGGAGAGCTTACCTTCAAGTGGTAACCAGTAGTTCATCATAGAGAAGATACCTTTTTTCATCTCTCCACCATACCAAGTCCCTCCAATGATAGAGGTGTTCTCCTCGATATTAAAGACGACATAGACATCAGAGTGTAGTCCATGTTTTTTATACTCATTATCTACAGTCTGACACGCATTGTAGACAGTAAAGTCTGGTTCAAACTCCTCTAACTCCTCAGCCGTTGGACGGATAAACATATTTTTGACAAAGTGTGCTTGCCAAGAGACTTCAGAGATAAAACGAATTGAGCGTCTACTCTCAAGGCTTGCACCAGCAAATACATCTGTTACATAGATATTTTTACCTGAAAGCTGTGTGAGTGTTGTATCAAGAAGTTCATCATAGACCTCTTTACTGATCTTTGCATTGACATCACCCCACGCAATATGTTCATTCGATGGTGCTTGATCTACAAAATATTTATCTTTAGGACTTCGTCCTGTAAAGATACCTGTATCACACATAGCCGCACCTGATGTAGTAATTTTGCACTCTCCTCGATTAACTTCATGCGCTTGCAACTCATCATAACTCAAATTGTAGTAGACATCACCGATATCTTTCAATCCTAGTTTGTCAAGTCCGTTGGGTGTTTTGGTACTCATAGTATCCTCTTTAGGTATAGTTTTTCTATGCTAAGGCATAACTCAAAAAAAACAATTTTCTGAGTTATAACTTACTGTAGTGTAGAGACTCCCTACACTACGCGTATGGTTCTATTTGAAGATTGAGAGCAGAACACCTGCTGCAACCGCTGAACCAATAACCCCCGCGACATTTGGACCCATCGCATGCATCAAGAGGATATTACCTGGTCTTGCATCAGACCCTACTTTACTCACAACCCGTGCTGACATCGGTACCGCAGAGACTCCTGCTGCCCCAATCAATGGGTTGATAGGGTCTTTAGTAAACTTATTCATCAGTTTTGCCATCAAGACACCCATTGCAGTCCCCGCAGAGAAGGCAAGCAAGCCGATAATCATAATCCCAAGTGTCTCAAAGACTAGAAATTTATCTGCTGCCAACTTTGATCCAACACCAAGACCTAAGAAGATCGTAACGATATTGATCAGTGAGTTTTGCATGGTATCACTCAAACGATCAACCACACCAGACTCTTTAGCAAAGTTACCAAAGGCAAAAGCACCAATCAGTGGTGTAGACTCAGGCAAGATAAGAATAGAGAGCATCAAGACCACGATAGGGAAGATAAGCTTCTCTTTAGAGTGTACTTTTCTCTGTACTTTCATCTTAATGCGTCGCTCCTCTTCTGTAGTCAAGAACTTCATTATTGGAGGTTGGATAACAGGTACCAATGCCATATAGGAGTAGGCAGCTACCGCAATTGCTCCAAGCATATCAGGTGCTAGTCTATTGGCGATGAAGATAGAGGTTGGACCATCCGCCCCACCAATAATCGAGATCGCAGAAGCATCTTGAAGTGAGAAGCCTATTGCCACGGCTCCAATCAATGAACCAAAGATACCAAACTGTGCTGCTCCACCCAAAATTGCTGTTTTAGGATTGGCAAGGAGTGGACCAAAATCAGTCATTGCACCCACACCCATAAAGATAATCAGTGGATAGAACTCATTGGCGATACCCATATTGTAAATCACCCCTAGCATTCCATGTTCGCCCCCCATATGGGCAAGAGGGATATTGGCTAGCAACCCCCCAAAGGCGATAGGAATCAGTAGTAGCGGTTCAAAGTTTTTAGCAATGGCTAGATAGAAGAGTACAAAGACGATTATAATCATAATGATACGACCAAGTGATGACTCAAATGCCGTCATCACGCGTCCACTACCATCTGGCTCTGCTGTCATCTCACCATCATCTGTATCTAAAATAGCATTGATACCTGTTGTCTGCCAAAAACTTGTCATCAACTCGGTAATCGTTTTAGATTTATACGCCTCTTTTGCTGTCTCTGTGACCTCTGGTACTTCATGCGATGTAGTCGCATGAACCATAGACGAGGATGCAATCAATGCAAACAACAAAGAGATTATTATCTGTTTGATGTTCATTGATTACTCCATTGTAGCGAGAAGTTGTTGATCGGCCACGGTATCGTTGACATTGACATTGATAGAGGCGATAACACCTGTTCGTGGAGCTACAATATCAATCTCCATTTTCATTGCTTCAAGAATCATAATCTTTTCACCCTCTTGAATGGTATCTCCTGTATTGACAAGGATTTTCCATACATTACCTGGTGTTTCAGAGAGGATCTCTTCACTTCCTGCTCCACTTGCTGATACGGTAGGTGCCGCTGCTGGTGCCGCGGTTGTTGCAGGTGCGATTTGGATATCACCCTCACCCTCTGCTACTTGTACACTATACTGCTTACCATCTACTACTACTGTATAATTTCCTGCCATTTCTGCTTCTCCACTGTTATTTTTACCTTTTCTTACCATGAGAGGGCCTTCACCCTTCAAGAACGCAATACCTTTTTGATCACAAGCACCTGCGATGAAGATGTTCTCATCTGATGCTTCCAATCCCTCATCTTCAAGCACTTTTGTCCAGTGTGCTATCGATTTTGTCTCATCTCTATCTGCAATATCTAGAGGGTTTTCTGTTGTTGGCTCAAGATCAAGCTTCTCTGCTGCCAACTTAATAATCTCATCATCTGCTTTGACTGGTGTCTTACCAAAATAACCTAGTACCATACGACCATAGCCTGGAGCGATCTGCTTCCAAGGACCAAACATCACATTGGCATACGCTTGTTGCCAGTAGAACTGACTTACGGGTGTGACTGAAGTACCATATCCACCACGCTCTACGACCTCTTTCATCGCAGCGATGACTTCATCAAACTTCTCAAGGTTACCAGAGTCTCTCATCATCTGAGTATTGGCGGTCAACGCTCCACCAGGCATGGGTGAGAAAGGAATAAGCGGAGAGACTTGTGTCGCTTCTGGAGGAAGCATATACTCACCAAGACACTCTTTGAGTCGCTCTTCATACTTCAGTACTTTATCAAGCTTCAAGTCACCCAAGTTATAGTCTGTCCCTTTGGTCGCATGAAGCATAGTGAGGATATCAGGCTGTGAAGTACCACCACTTACAGGTGATGCAGCAAGGTCGATACCATTGGCACCCGCTTCAAGTGCAGCAAGATACGCAGCAACAGAGACACCTGCGGTCTCATGTGTATGAAGTCTAAGGTGTACCTCTTCACCCAAAAGCTTGCGTGCCATTGCGATAGTTTCATAAATTTTGTGAGGATTTGCTGTCCCTGAAGCATCTTTAAAACAGACAGAATCAAAACTGATACCTGAGTCAAGAATATTTCTCAAAGTCTTCTCATAGAAGGCTACATCATGTGCCCCTCTACACCCTGGAGGAAGATCCATCATCGTCACCACAACTTCATGGTTAAGATTGTGTTTTTTGATCATCTCTGCTGAGAAAGCGAGGTTATTGACATCATTGAGTGCATCGAAGTTTCTTACAGTTGAAGTTCCATGCTTCTTGAACATTTTAGCAAAGAGATCGATCATCTCACGGCTACCAGTATCGAGCATCACTGTATTGATACCGCGTGAGAGGACTTGGAGATTGGCATCAGGTCCAACAATCTCTCTAAACCCATCCATCATCTTAAATGCATCTTCTTGAAGATAGAAGTAGAGTGACTGGAATCGTGCACCACCACCAAACTCAAAGTGTGAAATTCCTGCTTCTTTTGCCGCTTCTACCGCAAGGAAGAAGTCATCCATAAGGACACGACCACCAAAAACAGACTGAAATCCGTCTCTAAAAGTTGTATCCATTACATCAATATATTTTTTAGCCATTTTGTGATACCTTATTTTGAATTAGAGTTGTTACTTCTTGCGAAACTCTGTAACCGCTGCGATAATTGCGGCGATACGCTGCGACTCATCACTGTTGCTTGATGCTTTAGGTTCAGTCTGAGGCTCTTCATCAGGAAAATACTTCCCAATGATTTTTGCCTGAAGCTTTACAACCTGAATCAGCACAAGGAGAAAGAGGAATACTACCCCCATTCCCAATACCATAAACTTTATACTTTCGCCTATAAGATTTACATCTTCCATATTACCTCACTTTAAGTTGTAATGCCAAATTTTAAAACAGTTTTGCTTGTTTCAAGTTAAAAAAGAGGGATTTATCTTCTTTTTCTTCTACGATTCTTACTTCGTACCGTTTTTTGCTCATGTGTAAAGCCCTCTAGCATCTCATCAACACTCGTTTGATCAAATCCTATCTGTGAGCCAATATGATCTTGCTCCGCTTCAATGAGTGGAGAGATAAGTTTCTCTAAGAGAAGCTCTCGATCCATCTCACCCATATAGGCTATTACGCTAGCCGCATCAGGATGTATAGGAAGAGACTCTACCTTCTCTAGTAGATGGGCAAAACCACTACTATCAATCCCCTCTCCTCCCTTGATTGTAGCAAGTCTCATCTGAGCTCCCACCTCTTTTTGAATGCGTTGAAGCTCTTTGAACTCCTCAGTAGTCACCAGTGTAATTGCCTGCCCACTCTTGCCTGCACGCCCTGTACGCCCGATACGGTGGACATAGCTCTGTGGATCAAAGGGGATATGGTAGTTGAAAACATGGGTGACATCTTTCACATCCAGTCCACGTGCCGCGACATCCGTAGCGACCATGATCTTGGTCTCTCCTCGTCGGTAGGCTTTGATCACCACCTCACGATCTTGTTGCTCAAGGTCACCATGTAACCCTCCCACATTGAAGCCTAGGGCTTGGAGATGCTCGGTGAGACGATCAACCTCTCGCTTCATACGACAGAAGATAATCGATTTATTGATCTTCTCTGTCTCTAGTAGCTTGATAATCGCCTCATCGCGTTGTGACTCATGGATCACATAGTACCGCTGTTCGATAATATTATTTGTCGTCTCCTCTTCACTGACCACAGAGATAAACTCTGGCTGATACAAGATATGCTTGGCGAGTTCTTTGATAGGCTCAGGCATTGTTGCAGAAAAGAGCAAGGTTTGGCGATTTTGAGGGATATACTCAAAGATCTCTTTGATATCCTCTAAAAATCCCATATCCAACATCTCATCAGCTTCATCTAAGACAACAATCTCTGGATTGAAGACATCAATCTTCCCTTTTTTGTAGAGGTCTTTGAGTCGTCCAGGAGTTGCTACAACGATCTGTACCCCCTTATGGATAAGGGCTATCTGTCGACCATACCCTACTCCACCATAGACTGTGAGCGTACGAATCCCTGCAAAACGCCCAAGATGGTAGAGTTCATCCGCGACTTGTGTTGCTAGCTCTCGTGTCGGGGTAATGACCAAGGCTCTCTCGATCTCACCTTTGGCGAGCTTATCCATCATAGGGAGTCCAAAGGCTGCGGTCTTTCCTGTACCTGTATGGGCCTGTCCCACCAAATCACTACCATTTTCAATGATAGGGATTGCCATCTCTTGAATGGGGCTAGGCTCTTTGAAGCCTGCTATCTTCACCCCCTTAAAGAGGTCTTTGTGAAAGTTAAATTCACTAAATTTCATAACTTACCTTTATGTCGATGTCCAAAAAATACTCTTTGAACTTATCTAAGCCTCCCCAAAGAGACTTAATAAACTCAAAATATCACTAACAATATCATACCAAATAGAATCCTATAGAGACCAAAAAGTACAAAGGTAAAGCGTTGGATAAACACAAAAAAGAGCTTAATAGTCAGATACGCCACCACAAAAGCAACCAGAAATCCTACAATAAATACCCCCCAGTTTGCCCTAGAAAACTCCTCATAGTGCTGAAGTAGATCATACCCACTCACTGCTAACATCACAGGAATTGCTAACAAAAAAGAGAACTCTGCTGAGGCTTTTCTATCCAGATGTACCAACAACCCACCCACAATCGTCGCCCCAGAGCGACTGGTTCCTGGTATCAAAGAGAGTATCTGAGCGATCCCTATCCAGAGTGCTTGGCGGTAGCTTATCTTCTCTACATCCTTGAGGTGATACTCCTGCTCTGTATAGAAGTACTCCAACACCAAAAAGACCACCCCCCCAAGGATAAACATCCCCCCTACTATCTCAACGGTAAAGAGTGTTTTGATAACATCCTTAAGCAGATACCCCACCACCATAAGAGGGAGAAATGCCACCAAAACCTTCTCCCAGAGAAGAATTTTGGATAAGTGTATCTTATCACGATAGATAATCACCACCGCCAAGATCGCGGCTAGCTGGATAATCACCTCATAGGCTTTGGTCAAGTTGTCTTGAGGCAGTCCCAAAAATGTACTCGCTACAATCATATGCCCCGTAGAAGAGATAGGCAAAAACTCTGTAAAGCCCTCTATGATACCGATAATTAGTGCTTGAAAATAGTCCACAACTCTCCCTATATCATCGAAGCAAAGTAGCTTCCATCTTTTGCCAATAGTGCCTCGGGTCTCCCACTATCGACCACACTTCCCTCTTCAATCAGATAGATGAGTGAGGCTTTTTGAATTGTACTGATCTACAATCGAGAGGATTTCACGAAGGTCTTTGACCTCTACAGAGTGGGTCGCAGCCTCTTTGAGGATAGGCTTTCCACAGAAGGCAACCCGCATATCCGCATGGGCAAACATACTCAAATCATTGGCACCATCACCGACTACAAGGGTGTTGGCACGATCGATACCCAAGAGATTTTGAAGACGCACGATCATATCCCCTTTGGCATCAGAGTACATCATCTCTCCGCCTACCGCACCTGTCAAGATGCCTGCCTCTGCGTGTAGAAAGTTGGAGAAGTCTGCATCGATACCGAGCTTGGCACACGCTGGCTTGGTCGCATCTCGAAAGCCTCCTGAGAAGCAGACCACACGGTAGCCCCGCTCTTTGAGTCCTGCGACCACCTCAGAGGCACCCCTCATCATCGGAAGAGAGGCACAGATCTCAGTCACTTTGGCTTGAGGGAGTCCCTTGAGCAGGGCGACACGCTCGACTAGAGAGGCGTAGAAGTCCAACTCACCCGCCATCGCACGCTCTGTAATCGCCACAACCTCCGATTTAAACCCCAATACTTCAGCAAAAAAATCGATGGTCTCACCATCCATCAGTGTCGAATCAAAATCAAATACTGCCAGTTTAGCCATCTATAGTTACCTCTATGTATTATTTGGATAGAATTATAACCAATTAACCCAAAATACCTATACAAAAGAGAAATGAATGTTTGATAAATTTTGTGACATACTCTGTAAAGACAAAGACTTTATCACCGTAGAGGTCAATCCCCCTCATGGTGCATCTATCACCTCACTCATCGAGCAGATTCAAGCTAGTGGACTCCATGAGAAGGTCACAGGCTTCACCTGTACCGACAACCCCCTAGCCAAACTCAAAATGTCGGGCGTACTCTCTGCCATTAAGATACAGCAGACCTTCAACAAACCCGTCATCGCCACCATGAGTATGCGAGACAAAAACAAACTCTCCCTCCAATCTACCCTCCTTGGTGCCAATGATTTTGACCTTCGTTGTATCTTGGCACTCACGGGTGACCCTGCGAAGTTCTCTGACCAACCTGAGGTCAAGGGGGTACTAGAGCGTGACTCTACGCTACTACTAAGTATCATCTACCACCTCAACAATGGCGTAGACTACTCCAACAAACCCCTTACCCCCGCCCCCAAGCCAATCTACCCCTTTGCGGTGGCAAACTCCTATGCCAAGGATATGAAGAAGCTCCAAAAACGCATTGTCAAGAAGCTCGACTATGGAGCAAGGGCGATTATCACCCAACCCGTCTACAGCCTAGAGAGTGCCAAGGAGCTTCTAGAGATCTTTGAGGAGGCAAAAGAGATGAGTATCCGTAACACCGCCAAAGAGGCACAACTTGTCTTGGGACAGTTCCCTATCGTACGGGCCAAGACAGCCAACTTTATCGACGACAAAGTCCCTGGTATCCATGTCCCCAAAGCGATTATCGATGCGATGAACCTCGCGGCGATGGATGGAGAAGCCAAAGAGTATGAGGTAGGGTTTGCCCTCTCCAAAGAGCTTTTTGATGGGGTGATGAAGCTCCACGGCAAACTCCACCTTATGACACACAACCGCTTTGAGCTTTGTGCCAAGCTGATAGGATAACCCATGCCGATAGAACAGATTAAAGATATTGTCGATTATGGTATTATCGGGCTATTGCTCTTTTTGAGTTTTGTGACCTTTCTCTTTGGGATTGAGCGACTCCTCTACTTTCGTAGTATCAAACTAGAGCGCTATCAGCACCAAAAAGCCCTAGAGCTAGACCTCTCAAAACATCTCTCTACTATCGCCTCTATCGGCTCCAATGCTCCCTATATCGGGCTACTTGGTACCGTACTAGCTATTATCCTCACCTTCTATATCATCGGAGATCAGCAAGACACCATCAACCCCGCTCAGATTATGAAGCACCTTGCACTTGCCCTCAAAGCCACCGCAGCAGGATTGGTTGTGGCGATCCCTGCGACGATCTTCTACAACGCCCTTCTCACCAAAGTCGACCGTCTCCTCTCTGAGTGGGAGATACTCCAAGATAGCAAGCAGTAGCCCAGATGAGACGCGAGCGTTTTGACAAGATGAATGTCGTCCCCTTCATCGATATCGTACTGGTTCTTCTAGTCATCGTCTTGGCAACGGCGAGTTTCGTCACCCATCAGAGTATCCAAGTCGATCTCCCCCATGCGAGTAGCAAAAAGAAGGTAGACAAAAAAAGTACCATTATCGCCATCGACAAAGCAGGTCACTACTTCTTAGATGAGACCCAACTCTCCCTTGAGAGTCTCAAAGAGAAGTTGAGCCAACTCGATGCCAAACACGACACCATCACCCTGCGTACCGATAAAGCAAGTGCCTTTGAGTACTTTGTCGCAGTGATTGAGTTTCTCAAAGCTCGGGGCTTTAGCCATGTGGCTATTGTGACCAAAACCAACTAGCCCTACGCCATGACCCATAGACACCGCTATAGCCTCTCATTTGTGACTGTTACCCTACTCTATCTTGCTCTGATAGGAGCCTATCTCTACTTCCAGCAACAGCCCCAACGCATCGCAGACCAACGCCCCCAAGAGGAGACTATCTCACTCGCTCTTGCGACCTTCGTCCCTCCACCCGCACCGCCCAAACCTATCACACCGCCACCACCACCCAAGCCCGTGACACCACCCCCACCCGTGATAGAGCAACCACCCGCTATCGTGCCGATCCTCCCCGCACCTACCACTCCCAAAGCCATCCAAAAGCCCACACCACCCAAAGTAGAGAAGCCACTACCTAAAAAACCCTTGCCCAAAAAGCCTATCAAAAAGCCCAGACCCAAAAAACCTATACCTAAAAAACGCACACCCAAAAAAGTCAGTAAGCCCAAGCCCCACACCACCACACACCACACACGCAACCACGGGGCAAAACGCAAAGGAACCCGACGCGAGATCAAAGCGAAAAAAAATAGATTTTTTGCTCAACTACGACAGAAGATCAACCGACACAAACGCTACCCACGGATAGCCAAAAAACGCCGACTAGAGGGGCGGGTCAAAGTCACCTTCACCATCGCACGCAGTGGGAAGCTCACCCATATCAAGCTCAGTGGCTCCAAACTCTTCTACCGCTCTGCACGCCAAGCCCTCCAGAGTATCTCCCCCATCAACACCACCAACCTCCCCGTCACACTCCCTCAACAGCTCTCCTTTACCCTACGCTACACCATACACTAACGCCCCCTTAAGTTGAGATGCTATAATACGCCAACTCTTTACTAAGGTAGACGCGTATGTATATCAAACCCGACTGTATCACTTGTATCCTCAACCAAACTCTCAAAGTATCCAAACTCCTCGAACTCGATGACCCTATGAGCAAACGACTACTCGACTCCACCGCCAAGATACTGATGGAGTCAAGCATGGAGATGACCCCACCTCAAATCGCCCAAGCCACCTATGCCAAGATCGCAGAGATCACGGGTGTCCCAGACCCCATTTCCAAATCCAAAGCTCAAGCGACACAGATGGCACTCGCTATCGATACCTCCTTTGTCCAGAGCCTCCATGATGCAGTGAAGTTGGCACTCATTGGCAATGTGATTGACTTTGGGGCTCAAGCACAACTCGATCTCAACCAGACCATCAAGACACACTTTCACAGAGCTTTTGGGGTAGATGACTTTAAGCTGTTTGAAGCAGAACTAACGCAGGCAAAAACCCTTGTCTATATCGGAGACAATGTAGGGGAGCATATCTTTGACAAGCTTCTCATCGAGATGATTACGCAGGCGTATGATATCACCGTCTACTACTTCACACGAGGCAGACCCATCATCAATGATGTCACCCTCAAAGAGGCTCAACCCCTCAGTCGTAGTGCCACACTCATCGACACAGGAGTCCCTACCCCGGGGTTTGACCTCAGCTACGCCAATAACACCTCCAAAGCCCTCTTTGAGCAATCCGATATCGTCCTCGCCAAAGGGATGGGAAACTACGAGAGCCTCTACGATGTCACCCACCGCCCCCTCTACTACCTCTTCATCGTCAAGTGTTCCGTAGTCGCCGAAGCGATTGGACATGAAGTAGGTGAACTGATCTTCTCTCGACATTAAGAGTGAAATTTCACGGAATGGATAGAAAGACCTTTCTAATTAAACTCCATATTGATTTTTTGTCTATTTTTACAAATTTTTTTGTCCTGAGTCCAATTAGTTAGAAGAAAAGCCCACCAAGAGAAGCTATATGCTAAAGCTCTCTTGGTAGAGAGTAGTGGTGCTATTTAGAGAGGATAAAGGCTTCCATATCCTCTACGATAGGCTCTAAGGTACGCTCACCGTCGATGACATGCAAGAGTGCTTTGGTGGTGTAGAATGCTTGGATCTCTGCTAGGGGATCAGTATAGATTTTCATTCTATCGAAGAAGACCTCTACGCTATCATCACTACGCTCTTCTCCTGGCTTGGCATCGGCTGCACGCCCAAGGATACGCTCTTTGGCTGTGGCTTCACTCACTCTTACCTCGATGACCGCAGCAAGCTCGATAGCATCCTCTTTGGAGACAAGCTCATCAAATGCACTCATCTGCTCGACACTCCTAGGGTATCCATCGATCAGGATCGTATCGACAGGGGCATTTTTGATCGCTGAGACGATGGTGTTGACGATGATCTCTAAGGGTACCAATGCTCCCTTGGAGATATAACTCTCGATCGTTGCTCCTAGTTCACTACCACTTGCAACCTCTTCACGAAGCATATCACCTGTAGAGTAGTGGACGATACTATTCGCATGCTTCTTAGCGATGATACTCGCATCGGTTGTCTTACCTGATCCTGGTGCTCCGATAATCAAAAATAGTTTTTTCATAGTGTTCTCCTTTTATACTGTTTGGGTTTGTCTGAGTCTAAGGCTGAGCTCTTTGAGTTGCTCAGCATCGACTGGGCTTGGGGCTTGGGTGAGCATACACTGGGCTCTTTGAGTCTTAGGGAATGCGATCACTTCACGGATACTCTGAGCACCCGTCATAAGCATAATCATACGGTCAAGACCCATCGCAAACCCACCATGTGGTGGCGCACCAAACTTTAAGGCATCAAGCAAGAATCCAAACTTCTCTTGCGCCTCCTCTTCGGAGATACCTAAGAGCTTAAAGATCTCTGCTTGCATCGCCTCTTTATGGATACGAATCGACCCACCACCTAGTTCTGTACCATTGAGGACGATATCATATGCAATCGACTCAATCTCTTCAATATCCTCATAGTCTATCGTCCCATTCTCAGAGGTCTTAGGCTGAGTGAATGGGTGGTGAAGGGCTTTGACCCGTCCATCCTCTACCTCAAACATCGGGAAGTCTACAACCCATAAGAACTCAAAAGTATCTTGAGGGATGATATCCATCAACTCTGCAAGATAGATACGGAAACGCCCCATATAGTCAAGGACAAGCTTCTTATCACCCGCACCAAAGAAGACCGCGTCCCCGACCTCAAGCTCACATCGCTCAATAATCGCCTGAATATCATCTTCACTAAAGAACTTAGTCAAGGGTCCTTTGAGTCCATCCTCTTTCATCTGGAAGTATCCTAACCCCGCAGCACCAAACTTCCGTACATACTCCTCAAATCCCTTCATCTGTCGCTTAGAGAAGATAGTGTCTCCTTGAGGGACTTTAAGGGCTTTGATACGGTTCTTCTTAGGGGTCTTGGCGATCCCTGAGAAGATCTCATTGTCACATCTCTCAAAGATATCGATCACATCAACCATCGCAAGATCATACCGCATATCGGGCTTATCTGATCCATATTTCTCCATCGCTTCGGTATGGGTGATACGGTTGAATGAGGTAGGGATCGTAAACCCACACGCAGTAAAGATATCGTTAATGAGCTTCTCTGCAACACGGATAACATCCTCTTGGTCACAGAAGCTCATCTCGACATCTATCTGAGTAAACTCTGGCTGTCTATCGGCTCTCAAGTCCTCATCACGGAAACACTTTGCAATCTGAAAATAGCGATCAAACCCACTCACCATCAAGAGCTGTTTGAAGAGCTGTGGAGATTGTGGGAGGGCATAAAACTCACCACCATGGACACGACTTGGTACGAGATAATCTCTCGCCCCTTCAGGAGTCGATTTGGTCAAGATAGGGGTCTCAACTTCTAAGAAGTCCATCGCATCAAGTGAGTTACGCGTCGCGATAGTCGCTTTGGAGCGAAGCTTGAAGATATCATAAGACTTTTGGCTTCGTAGCTCAAGGTAGCGATACTTCAGACGAATCTCCTCATTGACCTTCTCATCTCCGAGATCAAACGGCATCGGCTTAGAGCGGTTCTCGATGGTGAGGCTATCAACGACCATCTCCACCTTACCCGTCTTGAGGTTAGGGTTCTCAAGCCCTTCCCCTCTCGCACGGATCGAACCTGTCGCAAGAAGAACAAACTGATCTCTCACCTCTTCAGCAATCTTATGTGCCATGACATTATCGGTAGGATCACAGACAAGCTGTACTACTTCATCTTTATCTCTAAGGTCGATAAAAATCACCCCACCATGATCCCGACGGCTTGCTACCCAACCAGCGACGGTAACCGTCTGACCGATATGTTGTTCGTTTATATCTGCACAATAGTGTGTTCTCATTGGCTATCCTAATATATTTGATTGACGCGATTATAGCTAATTGTAGTTTAAGGGTCTGTTTTGGCTACCATAAATAGGGCAATACCCTAAATTCTTAAGCTTCTATTGGAGTGCAGATTGTATAATATTTCATTACATTTAACTGGAGAAACTTATGGAAAAAAATCCTACAGCTACCCCAAAAAGTAGCACGAAAAACTGGCAGATGATTGCGATCAACTTAACCCTCTCATTGATCTCGGTCTATCTTTTTGAGTTTTGGTTTAAAAAGGTGATGCACCTAGAAAACACCCTACAGATTAGTACCAATATCGCTGTGGCACTCTTGACCGCCATCACCTACTTCGTAGCAAAAAACTACTACATCAAAGGGGTGATGAACACCGCCAAGAAGATTGTCACACTCCTCCTACTCTCGGTAGTGATTGTTGGGTTGATGCTTCTCTCGGTGAAAACCCCCGCGGATATCATCTACCCTTTTAGTGGGGTGATCTTGGTGAGTATCGCCTTTTATATGCTCTCGCTTACCGCAGGGACACTCAACACCATCGGGATGATCGCCCTTGCACTTATCCTCGCGACCCCTATCGCTTTTTTGAAGTGGTTTCACACTATCGAGTGGGGTATGGTAGTAGAGCTAGGGCAGTTCGCACTCTTTATTATCCTCTTTTTGGGTGGGACATGGTCACATATCCGATCGGCGATTCATGGTATCCGTGGGGTCAATCCTACGGGTGTAGGCGATGAGGGTGATGGGGATGGCGATACAGGAGATGAGTAGTCACTACGACCTCATTATCATCGGAGCAGGAGCCTCAGGCTTGATCGCTGCGATCCACGCAGGACGCAGAGGTAAGCGTGTCGCCCTCCTAGAGAAGCTCCCTACCATCGCTACCAAGCTCAAAGCCACAGGAGGTGGACGCTGTAACCTCACCAATACCCTCTCCAATGAAGCTTTTATAGAAGCATTTGGGCGGGAGGGGCGATTTATGATGCCTGCACTCGAAGTGATGGATAGTAGCACGCTGCAAGCCTTTTTCCAAGAGATAGGGGTAGAGACCCACGCTCCTGATGGGTTTCGAATCTTCCCTCTGACACACAACGCCTCGACCATCATCACCGCACTCCACAACACCATCCAGCAACTCCCCATCACACTCTTCACTCATACCCCTGCCCTCAAACTCCTCTCTGATGAGGCGCGTGTCTATGGGGTGATAACTGCCACGCAGAGGCTAGAGAGTGAGGCAGTGATTATCGCTTCAGGGGGGATGGGCTACCCTAGCCTTGGATCCGAGGGAGATGGCTACCAACTAGCCCAAGCGGTGGGACACACTATCCTCCCACCACACCCTGCCATGATGCCACTCCAGACCAAAGAGCAGTGGGTCGCCAACTGTCGAGCCGACACCATCCCCAAAGTCACCCTCACGGTCGATCTCAAAAAGTACAAAAAGCTTAAAGCCACAGGCGATCTTATCTTTACCAAAACAGGAATACGCGGTCCTGTGGTACTCGACTTTTCACGCGAAATCACTCCACTGCTTGCGAAGTTTGAGGAGGTACCCCTACGCATGAATCTCACTAAAGGGATGAATGAGGAGCAGATTAGACAACACCTCAAACAACATCTCTTGGAAACCCCACACCAAAGTACACTCAGCCTACTCCAGACCCTGCTCCCCCAAGCACTCTCCCAAGCACTCTGCACTCTTGCCAATGCCTCAGCCAAACTCAGCTTTGGCAAGCTCAGTGGAGAGAGTCGCAACCGACTCATCCAGCTACTCGCCTCAACCCCCCTAACCATCACAGGGCATGATGGCTTTAAGATGGCAATGGTGACACGCGGAGGCGTGAGCCTCAAAGAGATAGACCCAAAAAGTCTAGAGAGCAAAAAAGTGAAAGGACTCTACTTCTGTGGAGAGGTGGTCAATCTGGATGGACCATGTGGAGGATACAATCTACAGTGGGCATTTGCCAGTGGCTATTTGGCAGGAGGGTATCAGGGGACTATAGCAGAGTAGAGAGCATCTACTCACACAAAAACTCCTCAATCTCTAAGAAGTGTTGCTCTATCCCCTCGAAGCTATGGCTTCCCCCCTCCTCTATGAGTAGTCGACTTTGGGGATACTTGGCAAGGGCATCATGATAATCAAGCACACTATCCCCACTCTGAAGCATCACAAAGTAGTGTTGAGGGGGAGGCTCCTGTAGACGATATGCTTCAAGCATTTTAAGGTGTGAAGGTTGCCAGCTAAAGTAGCTCTCATCATAGTAGTTTGGGGCTTCCCCTAGCTTCTCAGTGGCATAGGCTAGACTCTTGGATGAGTCAACAGCAGGGTTGATCAAAACCGCAGAGAGATTATACTTCTGTGCAAGGTAGGTCGCGTAGTAGCCTCCTAGTGAGGAGCCTATCAAGCTGACCTTCTCATAGGAGCCTATCAACTCCTCTAGCGTTGTCATCGCTAACTCAGGGACATAGGAGAGAGAGGGAGCGATAAAGGGGATGCCCCGATCACGAAAGTAGCGACGGAACTTCTCCGCTTTACCCCCCTGTCCTGAGCTTCCAAAGCCATGGATATAGAGTATCACGACTAGTAGTTAGGCTTGTGCTTTTTTATCAAAGAGTTTGAAGAGGTCAGAGAGTGTCCGCTTCATCTCACCACGATCGACTACCATATCGATCAGACCATGTTCTAGGAGAAACTCCGATCGCTGGAAACCCTCAGGGAGATCAACCCCCACAGTCTGCTTAATGACGCGTTGCCCAGCAAACCCGATCAAGGCACCAGGCTCTGCCATAATAATATCACCTAGCATCGCAAACGATGCGGAGACCCCACCCATCGTAGGGTCGGTGAGGATAGAGATAAAAGGCAATCCCTTTTGGTGAAGTCGGTTGAGTGCTGCGGAAGTCTTACTCATCTGTAGCAGTGAGTAGGTACTCTCTTGCATTCTTGCTCCTCCTGAAGCGGATACGATGATAAATCCACACGCCTTCTCAATCGCTCTATCGATAGAACGAACAATCTTTTCACCCTCAACAGAGCCAAGGCTTCCTCCCATAAAAGAGAAATCAAAGACCACAAGCTCTATAGGCTGTCCATCAATCGTACACGATCCACTCATCACAGAGGAGGTTTTACCTGTTTTGGCTTTTGCCTCTTCTAGACGCTTCTTATAGGACTTCTTATCGGTAAACTTCAAGGGATCGATAGGGGCAAGATTGGCATCAAACTCAACAAAGCTCCCCTCATCAACAATCGACGCAATACGCTTCTCCGCATTGATACGAAAGTGATGGTTACACTTAGGGCAGACATTCTGCTTGGTCTCTACCTCTTTGTAGTACATCAATGAAGTACACTTAGGACACTTTATCCACTGATTGGGTGTCTCCTGCTTTGTTCCACTCTTATTGAAAAGATTTCCAAACATCTCTAAACTCCTCTCTTGTAATTTTCACTAGCCAAGGTGAGGGGAACCCCCCCTCTTGGTTGATGCTACTTTCTTAAACTCTTGATGATCGCTTTGGCTGCATCACGCCCATCGCGTGCTGCTGTCACCACAAGGTCTGCTCCACGGTGACAGTCACCACCCGCATAGATACCCGCTTGTGTGGTCTCATAGTTTGCATCTACAATCACCCCACCCCACTTATCGGTCTCGATACCATTACTCGCAAAGAAAGGATACGCTACCGTATCAAATCCAAGTGCAAAGATAACAATATCGGCATCGATAGTATAGTTTGATCCTGCGATCTCCTCGACCTTTTGTCTACCTGAAGCATCCGCTTCACCCAACTTAGTCTTGACCATCTCCACAGCGATAATATCACCCGCATCATTGGTAATCAACTTCTTAGGAGCAACATGGAACTCAAACTCTACCCCCTCCTCTTTGGCATTGATATACTCTTTACGACTCCCTGGCATATTGTGTGCATCGCGTCGATAGAGACACTTTACTGATTTGGCTTTCTCTCTGAGTGCAGTACGCACACAGTCCATCGCGGTATCTCCACCACCGATGACCACCACGCGTTTCTCTTTGACTTCGACATTATGCGTGCGTGGCTCTTCAAAGAGTTTTTTCTGGATATCCACCAAGAACTCCATTGCCAAGTAGGCATTGCTCGCCTCATCTCCATCAAGACCAGACTTACGTCCTTTGACCGCACCCAAGCCCAAGAATACCGCGTCAAACTCTTCACTCAACGCCTCAAAGCTCTTATCTTTACCAATCTCAACCTCTTGATGAAAGATTGCACCCGCATCTTCGAGGAGTTTCACTCGGCGTGCTACGACATGCTTATCAAGCTTGAACCCTGGGATACCATAGCTCAAGAGTCCCCCTGCACGAGACTGCTTATCAAAGATCTCTACATCCACTCCCTCTCTTAGGAGAAAAGTAGCCGCAGAGAGCCCCGCAGGTCCCGCACCAATAATCGCTACTTTTTTACCAATCTTCTGGGTAGCAAACTGTGGCTTAAGCCCCTTTTTGAACCCCTCTTCACTGACAAATGTCTCTACAGAACCAATGGTAATAGCTCCATGTCCATCGTTGAGTGTACATGAACCTTCACAGAGTCTATCGTGTGGACAGATACGCCCCATCACCTCAGGGAATGGAGAGGTCTCATTGGAGAGGTTAAAGGCAAACTCAAGATCTTTGCTCGCTGTGGCTTTGAGCCAGTGGGGGATAAGGTTGTGGAGAGGACATCCGTTGTGACAGTAGGGATCACCACACTGGATACAACGATCAGACTGTTCTCCTGCTTTAGAGCTTTTAAAGACCTCATAGATCTCATCAAAATCTTTGTTTCGCTCTACCACATCTCTCTTTTTTGCGTCAATACGCTCTAAATCAAAAAATCTTAACATATTATTCTCCCTCCTCTATCTTCAACGGACCCTTCATATCTTTAGGTCTTACCATCCAGAAGTTTCTAATCTCTACTCTAAAGTTATCAAGAATCTCTTTTGCAATACTACTTTTTGTCTCTTTATAGTAGTCGTTTAAGAGTTTTTTGAGATAGTATCGTTCGATATCTGTATCTTCTGTATCGATGCGTCGTGCCTCAACCAACTCTTGGTTGATATTCTCTACAAATTCATGCTCTACATCATAGACAAAGGCAACCCCACCTGTCATACCTGCACCGAAGTTGACCCCCGTCTTACCAAGGATGACGACTGCACCCCCAGTCATATACTCACAAGGGTGATCTCCTGTCCCCTCAACAATCGCAATCGCTCCAGAGTTACGCACCCCAAAACGCTCACCTACTTGACCATTGATATAGAGTTTCCCTCCTGTCGCACCATAGAGGCAGGTGTTTCCGCCTAGTGAGAAGTTAGAGCCGTTTTTATCTGCGGTGATAATAATGCGTCCACCACTCATCCCCTTACCGATATAGTCGTTTCCTGCTCCATTGACATAGATATTGACCCCATGACTCAAGAAGGCACCGAGTGATTGACCTGCTGTCCCCTCAAGCTTGATACAGACCGCACCATCAGGCAGTCCCTTATCCCCATAATACTTCGCAATCTCACCAGAGATACGCGTACCGAAGCTTCGGTTAAGGTTGGTAATCTTCTTCTCGATGACGATAGACTCTTTAGGATTCTTAATCACTGGCATTATCGCTTCGATGATCTCTTTTTCATACTCATTTTGATCGTACGGCTCATTGGAAGCGACCTGACAGGTGTTATCCCCATCGAGTTTGTAGAGGAGATTTTCAAAAGAGAACTTCTTGGCAAACGCATCATCAATGACATCCAATAGATCATTGCGTCCGACAATCTCTTCCAAGGAAGTGTATCCGAGTGATGCAAGGATCTCTCGTACATCTTCAGCAAGTAGGGTAAAGTAGTTAATAACCCGTTCTACCGATCCCTCATAGTGATCACGAAGCTTCTCCTCTTGAGTTGCGATACCTACAGAACAGCGATTGAGGTGACAGATACGCAAGATCTTACACCCAATCACCGTCAAGGCACCCGTACCAAAAGCGTAGGACTCCGCTCCAAAGATTGCCGCTTTGACAACATCAAGACCTGTCTTGAGTCCACCATCTGTCTCTAGCTCCACTTGTCCTCTTAGGTTGTTGGCTTTGAGTGCATTGTGGGCTTCGATCAATCCAAGCTCCCAAGGGTTACCTGCAAACTTGATAGAGCCTATCGGTGCCGCACCTGTACCACCATCCGCACCGGAGATGATAATCTTATCTGCATACGCCTTGGCAACACCCGCTGCAATTGTTCCTACTCCCGCAGTTGAGACCAATTTGACAGCGATCTTCGCCTCAGGGTTGATCTGCTTGAGGTCAAAGATGAGCTGAGCAAGATCTTCGATCGAGTAGATATCGTGGTGGGGTGGTGGTGAGATCAGTGTCACCCCTGGCATCGTATGACGCAGGCGTGCAATGAGTGGGCTGACCTTATGACCAGGGAGCTGTCCACCTTCACCAGGTTTTGCCCCTTGTGCGACCTTAATCTGAAGCTCTTTAGCCGAACGGAGATACTCAGGTGTCACACCAAAACGCCCTGAAGCGATCTGCTTGATCTGAGAGTTTTTGATCGTACCAAAGCGTACTTCATCCTCTCCACCCTCACCTGAGTTACTCATACCACCGATGGTATTCATCGCCTCAGCAAGACACTCATGAGCTTCAGGAGAGATAGACCCTAGACTCATTGCAGCCGTAGAGAAGCGTTTGAAGATAGCACTGAGTGGCTCAACTGCATCGAGACTAATCGCTTCTCTATCACTCTTAAGGACAAAGAAGTCACGGATAAACTTCTTATCTCTGTCGTTGACTAGGGATTTGAGTTTGTCAAAGTCTGACCTCTTCCCTGACTTGGAGAGTGCATGGATCGCATGGACTGTCGCAGGAGAGTAGTCGTGAAACTCTTGCCCAGAGAGGTACTTGTAGAACCCACCGATATTGAGTGGAAAGATACGGTTGGCGGTCTCTTGTGCGTATGCCATCTCATGAGCTTTAGTGATACGCGCTTCGATATCCTCATAGGTGAGTCCTGAGAGCAACGCATGTGCATCAGTAAAACACGACTCAACAATCTCATGGCTCAATCCAATCACATCAAAGAGCTTTGAGTTACGATAGCTTGAGATCGTTGCGATACCCATCTTAGACATAATCTTCAAGAGTCCAGAGTTGATAGACTTACGGACTTTTTTGAGGGTTGGTGCGAGATTGACATTGGCATCTTTACGGTGTTCGATCATTGCAACTGTTTGGTAGAGCATATGGGGGTAGATCGCTGAGACACCAAAGGCAAGCATCGACGCTGCCATGTGGGAGTCATAGACCTCACCTGTCGCTGCAATAATACTCACCAAGTGTCGCTCACCCGCCTCAAGTAGGGCTTGGTTGAGACGACCCACGACCATCAACATCGGCATCACTTTGGTTGTCGCATCCAACGCTCTATCATCAAGCACTACGGTACGAACACCCTCTTGTTTCACATCTTCGATAATGGTATCAACCAGTCTCATAAGACTCGCTTTAAGATCCTGCTCAAAAGTGGTCTGGTAGGTACGAGTTTTATAGCATGCATCAAAACGAGGATCCTTCTCATCCCCAAACGCTTTGAGTAGCTCTAACTTCTCTAAAGACAAGATAGGAGAGACGGTCTTGAGGCGTTTGGCATGTTCAGCATCATCACTTAAGATATTGCGAATCTCACCAAATCCTGTGTTAAGACTCATGACCACCTTCTCACGAATCGGGTCGATAGGAGGGTTGGTCACCTGTGCAAACTTCTGCTTGAAGAAGTCTGAGAAGTTACGCTGCTTGGTAGAGAAGGCAGCAAGTGGGCTATCATCTCCCATAGAAGCTGTCGCCTCTTTCCCCTCTTTGACCATTGGTTCAAAGACCTGCTCAATCACCTCAAGGGTGATATTGAAGAAACGCTGTTTTGCCTCCATCTGCTTCTTCTCTGGGATATCGACATTGGAGAAAGGGTCATCCATATGCTCTTGGAGGTAGACCATATTCTCATTGAGCCACTTATCATAAGGCTCCATAGTTTTAAGGTAGTCATTGATATCCTCATTTTTGAGGACTTTACCATACTTCAAATCCACACCCATCATCTCACCAGACTGAAGTCGTCCACGCTCTAAGATCTTCTCTTCTGGAGTCTCTAGCACCCCATACTCAGAGGAGATGAGCAGACGATTATCGGTGGTGATGATATACTTCGCGGGTCTTAGACCATTTCTATCGAGTACACACCCAATATAACGCCCATCAGTCATACTCACCGCAGCAGGACCATCCCATGGCTCAAAACTGGTACTGACATACTCATAGAAGGCTCTGAGCTTCGCATCCATATGGGGTGCATTTTGCCATGGTGCAGGGAGGATAGAGCGAGCAGATTTGAAGAAGTCCATTCCATTAATACGCAAAAACTCAAAGAAGTTATCAAGACTTGCAGAGTCACTCATCTGTGACTGGATAATCGGTACAAGCTTCTTCATCTCCTCTTCAGAGAAGACCTCACTCTCTAGTGCCTCTAGCTTCGCAGCGACATTAAATCTATTGGCAGTAACGGAGTTGATCTCCCCATTGTGTGCAATCGTTCTAAAGGGCTGTGCCAATCGCCACTCAGGGAGGGTATTGGTAGAGAATCTCTGATGAAAAAGACAAAAAGAGATCTCAAAATCTCTATTGCCCAAATCTTGATAGAACTCTTTGATGTGTGTTGGCATCACCAACCCTTTGTAGGAGACTACAGAGGTTGAAAATGAGGGGATATAGAAATTTCTATCAGAGATTTTTGCTTCAATCTCTTTGCGTGAGAGGTAAACTAACGCATCAAATCGTCTCGCACCCATCAACGAAGAGGGAGCTACAAAGACCTGCTTAATCATTGGAAGGGACGCGAGTGCTTGCTCTCCAAGTGCGGAAGTATTGACAGGAACGGTACGCGTATAAATGACTTTGAGATCATTCCCTTCACACACCTCTTCAATGGTAGTGAAATCCTCTTCATTTTTAGAGAATACCATAGCGACTGCATAGAGATCAGGAAGGGTGACACCCCCCTTTTTTGCAACCTTTCCAAAAAACTTTTTAGGGATAGAGAGAAGGAGTCCAGAACCATCTCCTGTCTTTCCATCTGCCGCAACTGCTCCTCTATGCATCATACGCGAAAGGGATGTTACCGCATCTTCCAAATTTCTGTGTGAAGGAGTATTGTCGATGGAAGCGAGTAGTCCAAATCCACAATTATCCTTAAACGAGGTAAATAAATCTCTCATAAGCCAACCTTTAGTTTAATTTCGCTAGGGTTATCCCCCATATAGATAGGGAATATTATACTCAAAGGGGGGTTAAAGGTTGATGAAAGGATTCATACTTGCCCTGCGTAAAGCACGAAACGAGGACTCAGTTGTTACACTCCTGACGCGTAATGAGCGGAGAGTTTATTACCGCTTTTTTGGAGCTAGACACTCCATCTTACAATTTGGACATCTCATCGATTTTGAGGTGGAGGGGGAGGACTCCTCTTTTTTGCCACGACTACGCGGACTCTCTCACATCGGATTTCCATGGCTTTTTGAGCCCAATAGACTCCTCTTGTGGCACAACTTTGTCGCCCTCTTTGAACCCCATCTTAAAGAGGCTTCTACCATCGATAGCTTCTACTATACCCTCCTCCTTGAAGCAGCCCAAAAGTGGGACAAACAGAACCCCAAACGACTCATCTGTGAGAGCTATCTCAAGCTACTAAGCCATGAAGGAAGACTCCACCAAGTCGATAGTTGCTACATCTGTGAAACCCCTATCTATAAAGAGGTTGCCCTGATGCAGGCGTTTATCCCTGCTCATCCAGCCTGCCTCTATGCCACTACACTCCCCACCACCAAGATAGTGGCGTTCTTCGAGACACAGAGTACTGCACACTTAGAAGATCATGAGGTGGAGTACCTCTTTACACTTGTGATGCGTGGATTTTAAGTCTGCTATCTTATACTTCGCTAAAAAGTAATCTAATGTACCCTAGCAAAAAAACACGACTCTATATCTCTGATCTCCTCCCTGACCCTGCACTCAGCTACCCAAGCTACTACACCCTTAGCCCCAGTATGCACAACAATGAGATACTCCAAAGCACCATTGTGGCACTCCACAGCTTTGAACTCTCCTACTACACCACCCCAAAAGGGTTTGAGGATATCTTTGCGATGCTAGAGAGTGGAGGGTTTCCGCTCTACAAAGAACACTATATTGTAGGCTATTTTGGTGGCAAGCTGATGGTCTTAGAGCCTAATGGCTGGCGGGGAATGCCTGCTACAAAAGAGCTTTTTACCCTAGAGAACTGGTTAGTCTTTTAATTAAGACTAATTTTATCTTATTTAGTTATACTGTCAACTAATCTTAGGTAGCGGTAGACTTTAACTTTTTATTCTTCCTCCTTTTTTAGAAAGTCTTTATGTTCAACTACCCCAACTAAACATAAGCATTCCCTTTTATACTTATCGCTACCTAAGATGAACTCTCCCTAAACAAACCAAAAGCGACTATAACACCCATCCAATGCTAACTCCAAAAGACCAACCCCTGGTAACGCTTGTCGTAGTCTACCCGATTCAATCAACTCAAAACGAAGCCTTAGATGGTCTGGATTGGGTAGTATCGTTTTGGGGAGTGCCACCTCTATCATCTCCCCCACCGCGATAGTGACCTCTGAGTCTATCGCACACCCTTCAAGTGGCAACTCAATGACCTCCCCAGAGTCCACAAAGATTAGACGCAACACCCCCTCACACAGCGTAGCAATCTCCCCCTCAAACGCAAGGTAGACCTCCGTAGCATTCTGCCCAAAGCGTATCGTATGGAGTGGTCCACGCACCCGATCCATCGTAGAGAAGAGGCGTGACTCATCGATGGTACCACACCCCATCCACTCAAAGTAAGAGCTCTGTTTACCATCGATCTTAGGATGTATCTCCCCCACTGGCTCAACCACGGCAGAGGCTACCGTAGTCGTCTGGATAATCGGCTGATAGAGTACCGCAGGAACCCTACACTCCAAAAGCTGATAGACCCTAATAAGATGCTCCCGAAAAAGCTGGTCAAACTCTTGGGCAAAGTCACTGCTATGGTCATCCCCATACCACCAGAACCAGTCACTACACTCTGCAGCCAATAGATGGTGTCTCACCTCCTCTAACAGATGAGGCGTGAGGGGTCGATCGATCCTTTGAAATGTGCGTTGAGTCTCAAAGATCAACTCCCATGCACGGTTCTTCTCTGGGTGTCCTGACCAAGTGGAGAAGTCCCCCCCGATCCAACTACCCGCAGAGAGCTGAGTAAGTGGAAGTGTCTGCGCTATCGTAATCTCATCGAGTCTAAGTGTCTGACACCACGGCAGTTGCTCCAAGGCACGATAGAGTGTACGAAAGAATGGGGTGGCATTCTGCTCATAGTACTCCCACGCATTCTCCCCATCTAAGATCACAAAGAGGGTCTGATCCTTTCCACTACCGCTAAGAGTGGTCAACTCTTGGATAAAGGAGTCTACCGCCTCCCCTGTAGGCTTAAAGCGATAGTCAAATCCAAACAAGTCACTGATACGGTGGTCTCTAAAGTAGAGTTTGAGCCCTTCAAACTGATAGGGGTGATAGAGCTTGTGACGCGTATCCTCTCCTAGAGAGCCAAAGAGTATCGCCTCATCAGTAGCGATCCACTCTATTCCCATCTCTCGGTAAATCGCAACACTCGCCTCATCGACCGCCCCCTCCGCAGGCCACATCCCTTTGGGCTTGACACCAAAAGTCTCTTCATAGAGTAGAATCGCTCGCTTCACCTGCTCTTTGGCATCTGCTTCCAAGGCAAAGGTATTGGAGGGGATGGCTGTTTGGGTATTGGCATTGACCGCATTGTGCATATTGAGTAGGAGCGGGAGGATGGGGTGGTTATAGGGGGTGGTGGTAAGACTGATACGCTCCAACTTCAACAACGAAGCATAAAAAGGGAGTATCGTAGCGACAAAGTCCGTAAGCAGTGTGAGTAGCTCTCTCTTATCCTCGGCACTATAGCCTGACTGCTTGGCAATCAAACGCATAATCAGTGGCTTCTGTGTACGCAAGAACCCTCCACACCACGCCAAGAGGAAGAGTACCTCAAGTTCGATAATCTCCTCTGTAGTGAGTGCCTCTTTTGCATAGAGTAGGCTATAGCGTGCAGAGGGCTTGACCATCATCTCATAGTTGGAGGAGCGACAGATCTTAATCAACCATTGACGCTCATGGGGAGTAAGAGAGGCGGGATCTTGTGCGTAGAGCTGAAGAAAGTAGTCATACTTGAGTGGCTCACAGTAGAGCTTGAGCTGTTCGATGAGTGGGGCAGTGAGGTTGAAAGTAGCTTTGAGGGTAGGAAACTGTGAGAGATTCCACGGCATATCATAGTAGTCTTTAATCGCATGTAAAAAGACCCATGGCATCTGCATCACCCCCTGACTATCACGGTAGTCAGGCTGATGCATATGCCACAAAAAACCCAATCCCAAAGGATTTTGTCTCATCTTATGCGTCTGCCCACGCTGTGATTTTTTGGGTATAGTGTGCCAGGATCTCTTGCCCCTTGGACTCATCGACCGCTTGAATATAGAGATTGAGATGCTCATGGTACTGATCGGGGATCATCAAGATCCAATCATTCTCATCTAACCATATCTTCACCCCATCCTCAGAACTACTTCGTTTCCCTTTGGCATCTTCGAGGAACTTACGCATCATCTTCCCTTTGAGCGCTTGAACACACGCAATCTGTGTCTGATGGTAGTAGAAGCTTGGCATCTCTTTGAGTAGCTCAGAGAGTTTAACATCATGGCTAATGGTCATCTCAAGGATCTTCACCGTTGCATACATTGAGTCACGATAGAGAGAAAACTCTGTAAAGGCAAAGTTACCATCGACTGTGGCGATCAGATCATACGCCTGCATCTCCTCAGCTTTGAAGTTACCATACTTACCATACTCAATATCAAGATGCTCAAACTTCACAATATCAGGAGCCCAACTCGGCAAGAAGATACGCTTTCTCCCCTCTTTTTTTGCCTCAAGGTTCATCAAGGAGAGTACCATCAAGAGAGCATCTTGCATACTAAAGAGCATCCCCTTATCACAAATGATATCAAGACGCTGTCCATAGGGGTAGATCAAAAACCCTGCATCAAGCTCTAAACTTTTGACGATATTACACATATCTTTGAGTGAGTTTTTATAGAGACTTTTGAAGTTGGCTAGATGGTGGGCATCATGATAGTTATTGAGAATAAGGTTTTCAATATGTAGATCATTGAGCATATAGGGAAGGACTTCACACGCGGTACCATGCATCATATCTACAGCGATACGACACCCTGTACAGCTAAAGAATCGACTCTTAAAGCTCTTCTCCATCGCTTTTTTATAGGCGACACACTCATCGATACGCTCAGACTCGATCACCCTCCCAATACTACTAAACTCAACGCGTCTAAAGGTCTCTTTGAAGTAGGACTTCTCTATCTTCTTGGAGAGTTCACTCCCAATACGCAACGCATCTCCATTGTAGAAGGTGATAACCGTACTTGCCGTATCATCTCGCACCTGTCGAAAGTAGACCGCACCACTATACCCCTCACTACTCTGTGCTAGATTAAACCGCATCACCGAAGAGGGGATACTTTTGAGGTCGATGACATTGACCCCCGCAGAGAGCATCCCACCGACAAATGCCCGCTTGAGCATACGCGAACTCTTGTGGTGATCTCTCCCAATAAGGACCGTAGCCCCTACGGGAAGCTGTGACCCAAATGCCTCTGCCATCTTCGCAGACATCTCACAGGTGAGTTCGACATTGGACTGCCCTGTGACACTGCCATTCTCAAAAATCGAGTTTTTATACTTGTTTCCTAAGATCAAGTTAGAGCTTACGATAGAGGCGGGTTCGATCTGCTTATTGGGCCAGATGGTAACATCCTTATCCACCGTGACAAGCTCCCCAATCTCACACCCCTCAGCAAGGATAATCCCCGCAGTGATTTTACTATTTTTACCAATAGTGTTGTCATTACAGATCACCGCATTATCGATAATACTCCCCTTACCGATGGTGACATCACTCCAAATGACGGAGTTGCTCACTTTGCTATCTTGTCCTATGCTCACCCCATCTGCGATGACGACATTTTTGAGCTTGGTACGAGGGGCAATACTCACCTCATGCCCTAGTAGTACCTTCCCAATAATCTCTACCCCATCAGCTAACACATAGGGAGTCTCACTATAGAGTACCCCATCAGGGTAGACCACTTTATGGAAGGGCAACATAAAGTCTACACGCCCACTCATAATATCCTCATGGACTTCACGGTAGCTATCGGGATTACCCACATCACGCCAGTACCCTTGGGCATTGCCTGCGATCAACTCAATCCCCTCCTTCATCAAGAGCGGAAAGAGATCTTTGGCAAAGTCGAAGTTCTTTCGACTAGGGATATACTCCAAGATTTCAGGCTCAATGATATAGATACCTGTATTGATCGTATCACTAAAGACCTCTCCCCAACTCGGCTTCTCCAAAAACTTCTCAATCTTTCCAGACTCATTGGCGATCACCACCCCAAACTCTAGGGGGTTCTCTACTGAAGTTAGCGTAATAGAGAGCTTGGCATTTTTGGCTTGGTGGTAGTCAAAGATCTTTTGGAAATCAAAATCGGTTACCAGATCACCACTAATAATAATAAAGTTCTCATCGCCAATATACTCCTCTGCAAGCTTGACCGCACCTGCTGTACCATAGTCATCATCAGGAATCACATAGGTGATCTTCATCCCAAAATCACTGCCATCTCCAAAGTAGTCTTGAATCACCTCTGGCTTAAAGTAGAGCAATACAATAAACTCCGTAATACCTAAGCGTTTGAGCATCTGCATAGTATTTTCCATCATGGGACAGTTCATCACGGGTAACATCGGTTTGGGTCTTGAGTTGGTTAGGGGCTGAATTCGGGTACCAAATCCTCCTGCCATTACGACTGCTTTCATCTATAACTCCTTCTCATTTCACTTATCGTCACACTACAAAACAAGTAGTGCATTGTAGGAGTCAAACGGGGATGCAACCAGCTCAAGACTCTCCTCATAGTACCAAGTTGTACCATCGATACAGTACCCAAACTCATACGATTGCCTATTGGGGAGTTTTCTACGGAGATAGAACTCCCCTGACTTCTTTTTACGCATCGGCTCACGCTCCCACCCACTCCACTCACCACTCAGCTCTACGCTACTACCGATCTCTTTGGGTAGCGTGAAGGTCACCCATGATTTTGTTCCTGCTTTTTTTATCTTTACCATTTTTATCTATTCCTTTCGTTTTATTAATCTAATAGTGCGACCACATCGCGTAGCTCTTGGGGTAACACATAGGTGTTCCCTGCCACCTCGTTGATGGAGAGCATCCTAAAGGCACCGCCATTATACCCCACCATCGCACAACACTGCGTCCCCTCTAGCAAAGCATCGACCGCTTCAATAACAAAACGAAATGCCATCATCCGATCGCGTACAGAGGGGTTTCCTCCTCTTTGAATATGCCCAAGGATACTTACCCGTGTCTCCAATCCTATCGTCTCTTGTATCCACTGGTGAACTTTACGCGTCTGGTGACTCCCCTCAGAGACGACTGCAAGGACATAGCTTCGCCCCTGCTCGACCTCTTGGCGTAGGCGTTTGCCTTCGCGTTCAAACGGAAACGCCATCTCAGGGACAACACACACCTCTGCACCACTCACCATCGCAGAGACGATTGCCAAGTAGCCACAGTTACGCCCCATCACCTCCACCAAAAATGCCCGATTGAAGGAGGAGGCAGTATCACGAATCTTATCGATCGCATCACGAATGACATTGAGTGCGGTATCAACACCCAAGCAGTACTCTGTCCCGTAGATATCGTTGTCTATCGTCGAGGGAATCCCCACAAAACCCAGATCAAACTCAGAACTAAACTGCTCCATCCCACGAAAAGAGCCATCTCCACCTAAGACTACCAACCCTGTAATCCCATGCCCTTTGAGATTATCATAAGCGATCTTACGGTAGCGATACTCCAAAAAACGCTTCGAGCGTGAGGAGCGGATAATCGTCCCGCCAAGGTGGACAATCCCCGCAACATCTCGGTGGAGGGCTTTTTTGATCTTATTGTCGATGAGTCCCTCAAACCCCTCATAGATAAGGTAAGGCTCCTCCCCCATCTTATAGACATAATCCACAAACTTCTTAATCGCAGGGTTCATCCCTGCCGCGTCACCACCAGAAGAGAGAATTGCCAGTGCCACTACACTGCCCCCATAACCCGATTGTACATCAAGGCATAGTACTCATCTGCCATACGATCTGAATCAAACGCAGGAATCACATCACCCATCGCACGCTTCATTATCTCTCTCCAGCGGTCTGGTTCGTTGTAGTAGATAGGGATAATCTTCTCTTCGAGTATCTCCATCAGGTGTTGATTATCCAAGCGATCCATCTGCTCATCTGAGAGGTTATCATCGAGTGGTGGCAGCGTAAAGGCATTGATCCCCTCTTGGACAAACTCAGGGTGCCACCCATCGGCTACAGAGAGGTGTATCGAGCCATTCATACTCGCAGTCATCCCACTCGTACCACTCGCTTCGCGTGAGATGCGTGGGGTATTGAGCCAGACATCACTCCCCTTCTTGAGCATAAAAGAGAGTTCCAGTTCATACCCGACCAACACTGCCATACGATCATACGACTGGCTGATGTGTACTAGTTCATTAAAGGCATTGACCGCATTGACATCAAAGGGGTAGGGCTTACCTGCCCAGATGACCTGTATAGGCTTATCTGAACGGGTAATCAACGCCTCAAACCGCTCAAAGTCCTGCTTGAGGAGTCCAGGGCGTTTATACTCCGCAAAGCGTCTCGCCCAGACCACGGTCAAGATATCAGGATCAAACATCTTACCCGTCTGATCTGCTACGATATCAAAGAGTCGTCGTTTGAGATGTTTTTTGCGTTCGATGAAGGCTCCATCGTCACACTCTGCCAAGGCACGAATCAACCCCTTATCCATCCAGAAGCGATGGTTTTGGGCATTGGTGATATAGATAATCTCCGATTTTCCCTCGGTATCCCTCCACATACGGTTGGCAACCTCCCCATGAAAACGAGAGACCCCATTGGCGATCTTGACACTGCGTAATGCCCCTACCGTAAGATTGAAGTTCTCACCCTCCATCATCATAATCTGACGCACCTCATCGAGTCCAAGACCATTAAAAAATCCAAACTTATGGAGTTCATAGATATTATGCTCTTCATTCCCCGCCGCTTCTGGAGTATGCGTCGTGAAGACCACCCGTTTTTTGACCTCCTCCATCGAACCATACTTTGCATAGAGTTCATAGACCAGCGGGAGGGCATGCCCCTCATTCATATGGTAGATATCGGTTTTACGGTTGATCTGTTCGAGTACCTTTGCCCCACCAATCCCTAGCACAATCTCTTGGGAGATACGGGTCTCCTCATTGGCATCATAGAGCTTATGGGTGATGGTGCGTGCGAGGAAATCATTCTCTTGGATATCAGTAGAGAGCAAGATAAGCGGTGCAGAGTGGAAGATATCACTAGGGAGTAAAAACGCCTTCACCCACACCTCTTTGCCATGAATCATCACAGAGACTTTGATATTCATATCGACAAGGAAGTGGTACTCTTTGCGAATAAACTCAGGCTTCAAGCTCCGATCGGCATGGCGTGTCTGATCGTAGTAACCATAACTCCACAACACCCCCACACCAAGCATATTTTGACGGAGATCATAGGCACTTCGCATATGTGATCCCGCTAAAAACCCCAATCCTCCTGAGTAGATCTTAAGTGCTTGATGGATCGCAAACTCCATCGAAAAATAGGCGATACTCTTACCATATTTTGGATTGATATCATAGTTGTGTAGTCGCATCTGATTACTCCTTCTATCCCTTTTCCTTAGTTTACTCTATTTTTACTTTGGAAACTCCCTAGGGTCGCAACTGCTTTGCCCCTGCCAACCCTGCATTGGTGAGTTGACTCGTAACGATCTTCACACCTTGCTGTGTCGAGGGGAGGAGTCGTTGGGGAAGTGCGTTGCGTATCTGCTCTACAAGGTATCCATTCGCTTCAATCACCCCACCTCCAAGAACAAGATAGTGTGGATTTGCCAAGGTTAGCAGTGTCACCACCGCGTGAAGGAGTGCCGACTCAAACTGGGCTACAAGAGGAGTGTCTTGGGCTTTGAGCTGTTGCAGTGTCGGGAGAGTATCGAGAGAATCTCCCCCCTGCTCATAGGCAAGCCACCGCTCCAGAGCCGAGCCAGAGGCAAACAGTTCCAAGCAGTCGTGTTTGCCACAGCCACACACAAAGGGGGCTTTGCGGTAGGGGATATGCCCAATCTCAAAGGCTTGATTGTGCCAACCACGAAGGAGTCGCCCCCCCTCTATGACCGCTGCTCCTAAGCCTGTCCCCACCCAGAGGGTTGCGATAGACGCACACTTCCAATACGCTGACTCTGCCCGTACCACACAGTTGAGATCATTGTCTATTGCGATACGCACCCCATAGCGTGAGGCAAAGTAGGCTACAATCTTAGGATGACTCACAGTGATATTGGGAGCAGAGAGTATCTCTCCTTCATAGATCTGCCCTGCAAAAGCGATACCCACAAAAGTGATCGCGGGGTAGCGTCTAAGATAACACTCAATAAACAAAACAAGATCCTGACCACGACTTGAACAGACCTCCGCAGTGATCACCTCCCCATCGTGGAGTTCACTGCGGAGGTGTGTCCCACCCATATCGATAAAGAGGTGCATCCTTAGAGTACCTCTCGTAGGAGTCTGGCACTCTCCTCTGGACTCACGGTATTGACCATCATCCCCGTACTCACCTCAAAGCCACCATGTCGTGCCATACGGGGGCGTATCTGAAGGCTAAAGCGACTACTCTGAGCCAACCCATCAAAAAACGCCTCACTCTGAGCCACCTTTTGGAGTGGTGGTACTGCAATGGAGAGATTGAGATCAAAACACCCAAGTATCTGACGCATCCCCCTCAAAAGGCGTTGCATCACCGTAGCGAGTCGCTGGAGGGAGGTGGGTGTAAACGCCTCTAGCCCACCAGACTCCTCCACGACACAGAGCATCACCTCAAAAGGATAGGCACTCGCATAGGGACACCAGACGACAAATTCCCCCTCTACCATCACCAACCGCTCTTGGGCTTGGATCTCTTGGTCGACGATATCAGCTAACAAGGCTCGCTGATGGGTCTGGTAGTAGGTATGCTGTCGCTGATAGTAGGCGACTAGAGCAGTGGGGATAATGGGGAGTCCAATAAGCTGAGTATGGGAGTGGTCTTGTGTCGCTCCCGCCTCAACCCCTTGGTTTTTAAAGAGACTAATCGAGACAATCCGAACATCCCTACGAAGATCTTGGATCCGCTTCTGAAGGGTACTGAGCCAATCCACAAAGGTCTCAAGAGACCACTCATCCATCTGCGTGAGATGCTTGGGAGTATCGATAATTACCTCATGGGCACCAAACCCTGTATAACGATGATAGAGTCCCTCCTCCTGATGCTCCAGTGCCACTTCAATCGCAACAGCTTTATAGAGATTTGGGACGACACGCGTCGACCAACCGATAGTGTTTGGGAGGCTACCCTCTGGGCGAATGGCATCGATCTCCTCACGGGTCATCGACTCATTACCTTCACAAAATGGACAACACCCCGCACTGGCTCTCTCACGCTCCCATGCCAGTCGTGTGGGGCGTTTGAGTCGCTCAGGTGCGAGTATCACATAGCTATCTTCTAGAGGATTGTAGCGGATCTCAGACATCACTAACCTCCAGACTCCCCATCAGATGTAACCGCTCTTCAAACGGTACCACCAGTACAAATCCCACCCCTTGGATGGTCAGATCAAATCCCTTTTCACTCTGTGAGAGTGTCTCAATAGGCGTAAAGAGGAGCCTAAACTTCTGGGAGAGGGTCAAGGTGATCTGCCTCTTCAGGTAGCCATCGTAGAGTACCACCTGCGCTATCGCCTCTAACTCCCCTCCTCGTCCTAGGGGCTGTTGGTTGATCCGCAACGCCTCATAGGAGGCGAAGTGTAGGTTGAGTTCCAAGGCATAGTGAAGCCTCTGTGGGGCTGTTGTCTCCAACCCAATGACAAACTCAAACCCACGCTGATGGGGTTGGTAGGATTTGTGCAGGGTGGTGGGGTGGGTACCTGAGTGGTAGATCCCCCCCTCCCGCTCAAACACAATCTCCTCTGCTGTGGTAGTACATCTAAAGGGTTGATTGGCAAAGTCCCCATACTCGGAAAAATCACAACGATACAACGACCCAACATCTATCTCTTCATCGGTAATATGGTCGATAAAGGAGTTTTTGAGGTACCAGTCGTAGTAGAGTGCCTCTCGCATCCCCTCTTCGAGTGCTACCACAGAGGTGTGAATCGTATCGATCCCCTCACCCTCTGAGGGTGCGTTCTCTTCTGTTGGCTCTTGGGGGGTGGTGAGGGCTTGGTGGTAGAGTTCTTTACGTCGGGTAAGGGTATTTTGCCAGTTGAACCCACACGACAAATGGTCAAACTCCACAAGCTGTCCACCACACGCCCCATCAAAACGAAACAGAAGCTCTGAGCTCAGCACTTTGATCTTGGGGTGACCATCCATCTCGTTGTCATCCTCCACAACCAACGCCTCTCCGCCATAGCGTACCACCTCCGCCTCAATCAAAAAACGGTAGGCATTGTCTCGTAGGTTTGGCAGGTAGAGTCCTCCAAAAACCCCATGCCACAACGCATCATTGGTCTGGAGCCTATAGAGGTGTTGGTCAAACGCCTCAGAGCCTATCTCACTGCGTACCTTGGATAGCTCTAACATACGCTTGTGGAGACGATTGCTCTCGGGGTACTTCACAAAGAAGTTTTTCCAAGTCGCTCCTTTGAGAAATCGCATCCCCTCCACCCCAACACCTGCCGACTCCATCTCTGTGCGTAGTCTCTTAAAGCTCTGGGCATCCTCAACACACAGACTCCACTCCCCCATCTCCTCATAGGAGAGGTTTGGCAGATAGGCGATACCCCGTGGCATTGCTGAGGCAAAGTAGTCACGATAGTGCATCGTCTCGATCTGCTCATCGGCTATCACTGCCTCGACAAACTCCCGCAACCACCCCTGTTCATAGACCCACTCAAAGGTATTAGGCCACATCCCAAACTTCTCCGCATCGTCGAAGATAATGGCACACCCTCCCTCGTGGGTACCATAGGACTTGATCGCCTCCAACGCACGCACCACAGGCGAAAAGGGCAACGCATAGCGGAGCGTCTGACTGATAGGGAAGAGTCCCAAGCGATCCCCCCCCTCCTCTGTCATATAGTAGCCATCGAGTTGCTCAGGCTTAAAGCCATTGGCACTAAAGTGGTAGTCATCGATCACGGTATACTTAACTCCCGAGGCGACAAGATCAGGGATGAGGCTCGACTCCCACACCCGCTCAGTCAGCCAGAGTCCTTGTGGGGTCTGCTCAAAGTCTGAGGCGATCTGTTGCTTGAGTCGTGCGATCTGAGCTACACGGTCGTGTGAGGGGATCGTCGCAAGGATAGGCTCATAGTACCCCGCAACAAACAGCTCGATACTCCCCCGCTTTGCCAAGGCGACTATGGTATCAAAGAGTCTAGGGTAATACTGGGCGATCTGCTCCATCAACCAACCACTACAATGCACCGAGAAACGAAAGCTAGGATACTGCTCCATCACCTCAAAAAAGGGTGCATAGCAGACTGCTATGGCATGGTCTATCACCTCTTTGAAGTTGTCAACGGGTTGATGCATATGGATACCAAATAGCAAGGTGGTGGGATGGGACATAATGACTCCTTCTCTTTGCTGAGGGGTTTAAGAGTTATTATATACAAACTCACTTAAATCTCTTTCGTATGGTGGGGAGGGGGATAGCTCTACGCAAAAGGGGGAGGATTAGAGGGCTTTTTTGATGACCTCTTTGGCAACCGCTTTTTTAAGTGGATCACTCCCTACCACCGCTTCGGCTGCCGCATCGATTGCGGTATCTTTGAGAGAGGGCTTTTTGGGAGCGATCTGCTCAGGCAGAAGAGAAGAGGCGGTACTACCGACCTCCTGTTGTACCTGTGTGCGTGCCATATCACTGAACATATTAGCACAGAGTCCTGTCGCTAGTAGCGTGGAGAGCAGTAGGGTTTTTGTCATAAAGTATCCTTTGTATTTTGTATTTAGATGGGTCTATTATAGCAGACTCTTTTGAAGGGCAAAGCCCCCCTACTGCCCAAAGAGATAGATAAGCTCAGGGAATCCGATGATAATGAGCAGTGCCACGATCTGTAGCCCAATAAACGGCACCACCCCACGGTAGATATCGGCTGTGGTGATGCTATCCCCCGCAGAGCCTTTGAGGTAGAAGAGTGCAAACCCAAAAGGTGGGGTGAGGAAGGAGGCTTGGAGATTCATCGCGATGAGGATAGCAAACCAGATAGGGTCTATCCCAAGACTCGCCACAATAGGTACGAGTATTGGCACTACCACAAAGGCAATCTCAATAAAGTCGATAAAGAAGCCCAAGAGGAAGATCACCACCATCGCAATCAAGATAAAGTCCCACCGACTCCCCAACTCTCCAGTGAAAAACTCCAGTGCCATATCCCCACCCCCTAGCTCATTGAAGACCAAGGAGAAAGCCGTCGCACCGATAAGGATCATAAAGATCATCGCGGTGAGCTTGACACTCTCTAGCGTCGCATAGCGTACCATCTCAAAGGAGAACTCTCCCTTGAAATACGCCAAAAGCATCGCCCCGATCACTCCAATCGCTGCGGACTCTGAAGGGGAGGCGACCCCTGCAAAGATAGAGCCTAGCACCACCCCTATGAGTAGGAGGGGTGGGGTGATCTCACGCAACGCCTCTTTGAGTATCGTTCCATAAGGCTCATCAGCTCTCTCTAGGGCAGGAGCGATGGTGGGGTTGAGATAGGAGAGGATAAGGATATAGAGGATATAGAGCAAGATCAGCAACACCCCAGGCACCACCGCCGCACGGAAGAGATCGCCCACCGAGAGGTGCATCTGATCACCTAGGATAATCAAGACGATGGAGGGGGGTATCAACTGCCCAAGTGTCCCACTCGCGACAATCGCCCCTGAAGCGAGTGCGGGAGAGTAGTTATACTTGAGCATCAGAGGCAAGGCGATCAAACTCATCATCACCACCGATGCCCCTACAATCCCTGTACTCGCTGCCAAGATAGCCCCCACCAACACCACAGAGATCGCCAATCCACCCCGCACCTGCCCAAAGAGCTTACCCATCGAGAGGAGAAGCCCCTCTGCCATTTTGGAGCGTTCGAGTATCAGCCCCATAAAGATAAAGAGCGGAACTGCCATCAAAGTGACATTACCCATAATACCGTAGGTACGGTAGGGGAGCATCTCTAAGACCCCTAGCCCCACCTCATCGGCGATCAGTGCAAAGAGCAAAGAGACCCCTGCAAAGACAAACGCCACATGAAACCCAAGCATCAACAGCACCAGTGTCAACGCAAACATCAACACCACAGGATCAAACCAAAACTCCACACGGTTGTACCATCCAATATAGATCAGTGTCCCCAGCAACAACACCACCCGAAGCCAACGCCACAAGACGATCTTATGGGTGATAAGGCGGTAGGCTTTGAGTATCTCACTCAACGCTTGGAGCAGAAGTAAGCCCAAGGCAAGGAGGAGTACCCCCTTGATCACCCAACGCCCCCCTAAGCCTCCAGGGTCGGGAGAGACCTCCTGCTGTAGGAAGCTCTGATAGGTCATATCCCAAGTATCCCCCATCAGCACCACCCCAAAGGGTATCAGCAAAAGCCCCATCGAGAGGATCTGCACGATCGCTTGGTTTTGTCTACTGTAGCGGTCATAGAAGATATCGACCCGTACATGCTTTTGGTGCTTGAGGGCGTAGGAGAGTCCCAACAAAAAGACCATATCAAAGAGGTGCCACTCGATCTCTTGGAGTGCAATAGACCCCGCAGAGAAGAGGTAACGCATCATCGCATCATACGCAACAAGAAGCGAAAGTACAAAGACCAGCAGTGCAGCGAGTCTGCCTGCGTACTTGGAGAGGGTATCTAAGGTGGAGGTAAAGGTATCTGTCATAAGGGTGCTTTATCTATAGAGTTTGAGTGATTATTTTATCTTATTGCTAATGAGGGGTTGCTTGGTGTGGGGAGAATCTAACACACACTAGGCTAACCTAAAGGAGAAATAGACTATATTCCCACAAATAATAGTAATAACTTGAGGTTATTGTAAGGAGTCTATGGTGCGGTATCTTTGGAGTCTTCTGTGTGTGGGGGTATTGGTCGGTTGTATGGAGGGGAGTCCCAAAGAGAAGCTCGATGGGGCGATGCTCCTAGAGCAGAAGTGTGCAAAGTGCCACAATCTCGATATGCCTCCCAAGAGCTATGAAGATGAGATTGCCCCAAGTATGATGGCAGTCACCTTCCACCTCAAAGACTTTATCAAATCCACTACGCCTAGTGACCATGAGAGTAAGGTGGTGGCGTTTATCACAGACTATGTCATGGAGCCTAGCCGTGAGAAGTCCTACTGTGACAAAGCTAGCCTTGATAGCTACGGTGTGATGCCCTCCCAAAAAGGCAATGTCACCCCCGATGAGCTTGAAGCGATCGCCCATATGATGTATCAGACCTTTGATAACCACAAACTACTCAAGATCCTCAAAGAGCGTCAACGCCTCGCAAGCCTCACCGTCTATGAGCGTGTCCTAGAGCAACAGCGATGTGAAAACTGCCACGATATCAATCAAGACAAAGTCGCCCCCTCCTTCAAGATGATAGCCTCCCGCTACACCCCCCAAGACAGAGCCACCCTCATCGAGAGTATCAAGTCTGGAAGCAGAGGAAAATGGCAAGGCAAAACCCTCCCCATGCCCCCCTTCAAACAGCTCAGCGATCAGGAGATAGAGGGCGTGGTGGAGTGGATACTCTCTTTAAAACCATAAAAGGTTAAGAGGAGTATATCACACACTATCCTGTTTTCATTACCTATATTTAGCTATACTCTTCTTATGAAGATTCGAGTCGGTACATTTAACCTTTTTCAGTTTGCGGAGCCTCCCTATGCGTGGTATACCAAAAAAGAGAAGTTCACGCCCAAAGCGTGGTCTCTCAAAACAGCATGGATCAAGAAGCAGATTCAGGCTATGGCGTGTGATATCATCGGGTTTCAAGAGGTCTTCTCTCAGGAGGCATTAGCCACCCTCGTCAAGGAGATGGGCTTTGAGTACTTCGAGACTGCCGATACCGCTAAGCTTAGTCAAAATAATCCCAAAAAGTATGTCACCACCACCGTCGCCATCGCATCGAAGTACCCCATCACCAAGACCCAAAAGGTACGCGTCCACCCACCCAGTCTCAAAGAGCATCACTTTCAAGGGCGGTTTCGTTTTTCACGGCTCCCTATCAAGGCGACCATTAGCCTACCTAATGATCAGGAGCTTCTTGTCTATGTCTGCCACCTCAAATCCAATCGGACTAATGCTTTTGAGTATAGCTTCAACGCGACCGATACCCTAGAGAAGAAACAAGCGTTGGTACTTCCTACCCTCCAAGACAAACACTCTGTAGCTCTCCAACAGCGACTCTGTGAAGCCTCTTCTCTCTTCTTTGATATGCGAAAATCCAAAAACAGACCTACCCTACTCCTCTGTGACCTCAATGACAAAGCCCACTCTCTAACCATCGAAGCCCTCACAAACTACCGCTACCATGACCCCAAACGAGAAGAGGAGTCCCTCCTCTACGATGCCTATACCCAACACACCCCCAAGGAGGTCTACAACCCCCATCCCGAAGCCAAGCCACCCCAACGCAAACCCACCAGCTACTTTTTGGGGAGGGGGAATATCCTTGACTATATCTTCCTCTCCAGAGACTTCCTCCCATCAGAGGAGCAGGCTATCGCACAGGTGAGCGACTACAGTGTACTCGATGCACACCTCCACCCCAACAAAGATGGCTCACTCCTCACCAGTGACCACGCACAGGTGGTGTGTGAACTCTCTTTTGAGTGAGGTGACTATAGGTCAAACGAGAGATTAGCAAATGCCCCTTCGACACTTTGGGCACTCTTGTAGCGACTCGCAAGCACTCGTACCGTTTGTCTCTGTATATCACAGATGGCGATACGGAAGCTCATACCCATTTGTGGCTCAACGATACAGATGATTTTACCATCATACTCTCGTGTGGTATGTATGATACCTTGTAGCTTTGGGAAGAAGTACTTGGGATAACTGAGCGGTGTGATCTCAACAATCTTAATCTGATCCTCCATATCAAGGCTATCGAGTATCAGCTGTGCATCCTCCATACTCTCAAACTGCACACACCAATCATCAAAAACTTTATTGAAATGATTGAGATCTTCATCTAAAAAACCACCAACAAGTGACTGTAGAGCAAAAATTTTCATCTGGCTTATCCTCTCTGTTAACGCTTTAGTTTTAAACTCAAAAGAGTCACTCATCTTCTCATTGTAATAGACACTTACCCCTCCAACCATTGCCCCAATAAGACACTTACCACCGTCTCTGTTCGTAGGATCCTTGCTCCCAAGCTAACGGAGGTACAACCATGCTGGCAAAGTAGATCCACTTCATACTCTATCCACCCCCCCTCTGCTCCGATACATAGTACCTTTGGCATACTGTTTTTAGGACTCTTCTGAGCCTTTAGCCCCTCTAGATAGGCTCTCCAACTCTGAGAAGCATACGGATGAGCGATCACCGCATCCGATGGTGCTTTATCCCCCGCTAGTAAATCCCAAAACTCATCTTCTACAAAGGGCTTAAAGCGTTTGTGAAACTCAACCTCTAGTGGCACACTATCGATGGCTTGCTGTAACCCTTCAAAAACAAACTCATCGATACGCTCTAGTAAGGGGCTTTGCCAGTAACTTTTTTGGGTGCGGTAACTATTGACAACGACAAGCCTCTTTACACCCAGCGAGGTCATATCCATAATCAATCTACGCAGTACTTTTGGACGGGGCAGAGCAAGAACAACCGTCAAGTCAAGTTTGGCAGGTGGTTTTTTATCAAGTACCATATCACTCAGCACTACTTCATCACTACTAATCTGAGCAATAGTAGCCCGACCGATATCACCACCCATCTCCCCAATAGTCAAACTATCGCCGACTTTGGCTTTGAGTACCTCTTTGATATGCCTAACCTGCTGTTCATTGCGAATACTTTGGGCATTTTTGGGTAATAGAATACAGTTCAAAATCTAATAGACCTCCAATAGGTGATTGTAGCGTAAGGGTTTCATTGGGATTATCCTCTATTTTAAAAGTAAAATATTAACACAATTCTCTACAAACAAAGCTCATACGCATTGCCAGCATAGGATCTGTTTCCATCATAAAACCCATCATGACATGCTGAAACAACTCTCGTTCACTTATTCTCATTTTTACTCTCCATTTCTTTCTTATTGAAAGGGTATCGTAAATGAAAATTGCGAACCTTATTTGACACTATCATTTATTGGCTATCTTTAACCGTTAGCATCACAGTATTACAAAGATATTACTTTAAGAAAAATTGTTCTATAATTAAAAAAAGGACAAAACATGCACACGATTACTTTAAAATCTGATGATACTTTTTACAATACACTTGAAGAGATGGTTAAGAGTTTAGGTACAACTAAAAGTGACCTCATCAGAAAAGCAGTTGTTTATTATAAAGATGCCTTAGAAAAAGAGAGACTTAAAGAGCAAATTAAAAATGCTTCTTTCAAAGTAAGAGAAGAGAGTCTTAAAATCTCTCAAGAGTTTGATACAACTCTAAATGATAGTCTATAATGTTTCAAAAAGGTGAAATATATTTAGCTAAACTTAATCCTAAAAAAGGAAATGAAGTTGCTAAAATAAGACCTATTTTAATCTATCAAACAAATATTTTAAATGAGTGTGAACACCCTACTACTATCATTTTACCACTATCAACCGTTTTGATAGATGATGCTTATCCTTTAAGATATAGAATTACAAAACGAGATAATTTAGAAAAAACAAGTGATGTTTTATGTGACCAAATAAG
>JAMOSB010000017.1 GCA_027068485.1 Sulfurovum sp. | reverse complement strand
TCGAATGCAAAGTTAACTCAACATTCAAGTAGAGATTACCCCAATTTGTAATGTACATTTTTTGGACATTGCTATTTCATCTTCTCTCAACCAAAAGTTCTCTTCTTCAAAAAAAAGTGATAGTACAACATTATCATTTTCATAAACTATAATTTCCACTCCCCATCCTACTCAATCCCCCTTCAACCCATCAAACATAGCCTTCATAGTAGGATTCCCGCGTGTCAACTTCTTGATGGTCAAATCATCCGCCTTGTTGTTCGCCAAGCGTAGGTTATTTTCCGATGAGAGCAAGGTTTCTTTAGTCTTTTGTAAATTTTTAATAGATTTATCAATCTCTTCAATAGCTTTATTAAATTGTTTACTTGCTAAATCATAGTTTCTAGCAAACCCCTTTCTAAATATATTTATCTTCTCTTCAAAGTTTGTGATGTCTATGTTTTGATTTCTCATCAAGTTCAGCTCCGCTTTGTACTCCATAGAGTTCATCGCCGCATTTCTAAGCAGTGTGATAATGGGGATAAAAAACTGAGGACGCACCACATACATCTTGGGGTATTTGTAAGAGACATCAACGATACCTGTGTTGTAAAACGCATTATCAGACTCTAGGAGTGAAACTAGCACGGCATACTCACACCCTTTGTCTCTGCGGTCTTTGTCTAGCTTGGCGAAGAAGTCTTCATTTCTCTTTTTGGTGCTGGTCTTATCACTCTCATTTTTCATCTCAAACATAATAGAGATGATCTCATTACCCTCTTCATCACTTTCCCTGAAGATGTAGTCACCTTTTGTACCACCTCGTGAGTCATTATCTTTTTCAAAATAGGCATGTTGGAAGCCCGTAGCCCGTAGCTTATTAAACTCCACTTCACAGTGCTGTTCTAGGGTTTCACCCACCATCTTGGTAGAGAGCTTTTGTTTGAAGTCTTTTAATCTATCGATCTCTTCATCTTTCATTAGAAGTTGCGTGGTGTACTTCTCTTTGATAGATTTTTCTAGAAGTTTTTTTTCGGTCTCTTTAATTTCTAAGTCATGTTTAAGCTTGTCACGCTCTCTCTCTATCGCTTTGGTCGCTTCTGAGATCTCTAGCTTTTTCTGAGTCTCTGCATGGCTCATCTGAGATTGCATCTGGGAGCGTTCTAACGCTTTGGCGGTTAATGCCTCGGAGAGTTGTTGCTCTTTTTGAGCCAACTCCTCTTGTAGTGCATTTTTGGTGTTAACAATGGCTAGTTGTATGGCACTCTCTTTCTCTTTCTCAGCAAGAGTTAGCCTATTTGCCAACTCCTCTTCAAACTGATGGTCACGCACCTGTTTTACGATAGCAGCAAACCCTGCCTCATCTACTTTAAACGCCTTACTACAATTTGGGCAAATAATCTCATTCATCTCTACTCCTTATTCACTACAACAACAATTTTATCCTAATTCTAACCAAAATACACTTCTACACTCCCTTCAGACTCAACCCCACCTTATGCTTCTCTAGATCGATACTAATCACCTCAACCCTAGCCAAGTATTGATTGACACTGAGTACCTCTAGGGGGTGTTTGATGCGTTTGTCACTCATCTGTGAGATGTGAATCATCCCATCGTTTTTGAGTCCGATATCGACAAACGCCCCAAAGTCGGCGATATTGCGTACCACCCCTGAGACGATGCTCCCCTCTCGTAGAGTAGTGATATCGGTCATCCCCTGCGTGAAGGGGATAGCAGGAAGCTCCGTTCGAGGGTCGAAGCCTGGTTTGTTCAACTCCTTGATAATATCGATCAGGGTGGGTTCCCCTACCCCAAGCGTGGAGGCGATAGCTTGGGTGTCGCTGAGATCCTCATACTGCTCTAGGGCTGTGGCGATGGCATAGCTCTCAGGGTGGATTCCTGTATTGTCAAAGAGACTCAACCCCTCACGGATACGCATAAATCCTGCGGATTGCTCATAGGCTTTGGCTCCTAGCCCCTTGACTTTGAGGAGAGTTTTTTTGGTACGAAACGCCCCCTCCTTCTCACGATACGCAACGATATTTTGAGCCACCCGCTTGCTGATCCCTGCCACATAGGAGAGGAGTGAGACAGACGCAGAGTTGACATCAACCCCTATACGATTGACGAGGCTCTCTACCCCTTCATGGAGCTTGCGTTCGAGAAGCTTCTGATCTACATCGTGTTGGTACTGTCCTATCCCTAGTGATTTGGGGTCGATCTTGACCAAGGTTGCCATAGGGTCACGCAGTCGCCCCGCGATAGAGATCGCCCCACGGATCGTCACATCGAGTGTGGGGTACTCCTCCCCTGCTATCTTAGAGGCAGAGTAGACCGAAGCCCCCGCCTCAGAGACAACCGTATAGGGGATAGAGATCCCCTCTTGATTGAGCTTGGCAAAAAACGCTTGGGTCTCATTGGAGGCGGTACCATTGCCGATGGCTGCCCCTTGGATATGGTATTTTTTGATGAGTTTGACTACTACATCACGCGAAGCCTTATACGAGGATTTGGGAGGGACGGGGTAGATGACTGCGTGGTCTAGGTAGCGTCCATTGGCATCGATGACAGCGAGCTTACACCCTGTACGATAGGCAGGATCTACCCCCAAGAGTACCTTTCCCATCACAGGAGGTGTCATAAAGAGTTGACTCATATTTTTGCCAAATACCTCGATGGCTACACGGTCGGACTGCTCTTTGAGTTGTGCGGAGACCTCACGCTCTATCGAAGGAAAGAGTAGGCGTTTGAAACCCTCTTGATACGCCTCAAAGAGCCACTCCTTAGAGCTTCCCATCCCCTCACGGAGCGTGTAGCGTTTGAGTGTGGCAAGGTAGCGATCACTCGGGATCGTGAACTTGACACTCAGCTCCTTACTCTTCTCTCCACGCCTGATAGCCAGATAGCGGTGTGAGGGGATAGAGGCAAGTTTTTCGGTGTGGGATTGGTAGTTTTTGAAGCTCCCACCTTCGACGAACTGCTTGGTAGCTTTGACCTCTATCATCCCATGGCGTTGGAGTATCTCTCTAAGGATCTCACGCTCTTTGGGTTGCTCTGCGTAGCGTTCGGCAATGATATCTTTAGCTCCTTGGATAGCTTGAGTGACATCAGCCACCTCACCACCGACCCACTGCTTGGCTCGTTGGCGTAGTGCCTCTTGGCTCAACTTCGCACTCTGGAGGAGATTGGCTAGGGGTTCAAGCCCCCGCTTGATCGCCGTAGAGGCACGAGTGTTTCGCTTCTCTTTGTAGGGACGATAGCAATCCTCTAGGGCGGTCATCGTCTGGGCATGTGCTATAGCCGTGCGGAGTGTGGCGGTGAGTTGCTCTCGCTCTTGTAGAGTATGGAGTATCTCCTCTTTGCGTGTGAGGAGTCGCTTGGCACCTAGATAGAGATCATAAAAGAGACGCAACTGCTCATCATCGGCTCCCCCTGTAATCTCTTTGCGGTATCGTGCGATAAAGGGGATCGTATCACCCTGCTCTAAGAGGCTGAGGATAGACTCTATCTGCATAGGATTGAGGGAGGTTTTGGGTGTGAGATAGGTAATGAGAGAGTGCATAGGATGCTCCTAAAGTAGTATCGTAGAAGTATAACAAAAGCCTATAGGATAAAAGAAGAGTTAAGAGAAAATAAAAAGAGAAAGAAGGGAGATTTTTACTGTTTTAGTGGTCGGAGTGACAGGACTTGAACCTGCGACCTCTATCACCCCAAGATAGCACGCTAGCCAGACTGCGCTACACCCCGATTGAGCGAATTTTATCATAGGGGGTTTTAAAGTTAACTTAACTCAAAAAAATTCTGCTACTCTCCATTGCTCTCAAAGGGTACAAGCAGTTTGGGGTGCTTCTCTATCATCAATAAAAAATCCTCTACCCTAGTGGAGAGGAGTCTAAAGAGGTTGAGTCCTTGAAGCTCCTTTTTAAAGGGGGCGATCTCTAGCATCTCTTTGCGTTTGAGTAGTTCACGCACAGGATTGGCGATCTTCTGCTCGATACGAATCTCTCGGTTGAAGATATGGGTCAAAGTCTCGTAGTGTTCGATGATCTGCTTACGACTCTCAAACTCCCCCTCAGGATCAAAATCTCCAAGGGTTAGTTGTAGGTTGAGTGCTTCAGATATCTCAAATGCGGTAGAGGAGATTGACTCCATCATCTCATCACTGCTCATCACTACCATACTCTCTTTGATATTGTAGAGGAGTTTATCTCCAAAGAGGTAGACAAGTTTATGGAGATCATAGAGCATTCCACCTAATCCATCGGACTGAAAGGTCTTGATACTATTGAGAATCAATCCAATGTCATACTCTTGAATATCATACTCTATCATACTCTTGAGATCCTCATCACTGTAGCAGATTGAGAAGGTGACATGCTCCGACTCATAAGCTTTAAGCGTAGAGGTGAGTGCGAAGTTTCCAGGGTTAATAATGCGGACAAAGAGGGCTTTATTCTCTAGCTGTTGAGAGAGATAGAGGCTCTCTTTGAGGTAGAGGAGGGCTTTGTCTTGGTCATGGACAAAGTTCAGGAGGAGATAGAGGTTTTTACCAAAGGGTTCGGGGAAGAGTCCTGTACGGTTGTTAATACTCTTGTAGACCCCATCGAGTACGATGGGTTTACCAAGGACTAACAGGGTGTCATTGGGGCGTATCATCGTTGCATTGGTAGGGAGGATCTGCTTCTCATTGCGATAGATCGCAGCGATCTTCCATTTTCGTTGGAGGATAGAGGCGACATGACGGTAGGCGTAGGAGCTTCCAAAGGGAACTTGTATCTCCATAATCTCCCCACGCCCTAACCCGACATTTTGTGCGACGACGGGGACATTGGGTAGATGCTCATAGAGGTGCGATGCCATCAACTCATCAGGATAGAGGGTCGTGAGATACTCATCCCCCTCCCCGACACTCTCATCACTCCAAGGGTTGAGTAGTACCACACTGAGCTTTGGCTCTATCATACGGATATTTTTGAGGGAGTAGTGGGCATCCTCCTTCTCATCCATCACGATAAAGACCTGATGGTACTTCTCTTTGGTCATAATAGCATTGAGCTTGGCAAAACTTGTAGGGTCAGCGTAGATCATTGAGAGCTGTTTCCCTATCTTCAAAGAGGCTAGCCCTACTTTATAACAGACCACACTATAGGTGTTCTCTGCTACGCGTTTGTGGTTGACCCAATCGATAAAATGTCGTGCGATGCTACCATCGGCTAAAATAAGTATATTCTTCATCCTACTTCTATATTATGATACAATGGCATCACTATTTTTTGGAGATATTATAACACAATGCAATTTCAGATAGATAAAACCGACGGCAAAGCCAGAGCTTGCACCATTACCACCGCCCACTCAACCATCAAAACCCCTGTCTTTATGCCTGTAGGTACGGTAGGAGCAGTGAAGTCCCTTGATGCAACCGATCTTGCGACCTTTATCCAACCTGAGATTATCTTGGGCAACACCTACCACCTCTATATCCGACCCAATGACAAGACGATCAAGACGATGGGAGGACTCCACGGCTTTACGCAATACCCCAAGAGCTTCCTCACCGATAGTGGTGGATTTCAAGCCTTCTCACTCTCAGACAATGTCAAAATCGATGAGGGAGGGATTACCTTTCGTAGCCATCTTGATGGGAGCAAACACTACTTCACCCCCAAAAAGGTGATCGATATCCAAAACAACCTAGGCTCTGATATCATGATGATACTCGATGACCTTGTCGCCCTCCCCGCAACCCAAGAGCGTATCGGGGAAAGTATCGAACGCACCACCCGCTGGGCAGAGGAGTCGATAGCCTACCACCGTGCCAACCAAGCCAAAGGGATAGGGGTCAAGCAGAATATCTTTGCTATTATCCAAGGGGGAACAGACAAAGCCTTTAGAGAGAAGTCCGCCAAAGAACTCTGTCGTCTTGACTATGATGGATTTGCGATTGGAGGGCTGAGTGTTGGGGAAGCCAATCAAGATATGTATGACACCGTAGCGTGGACGACACAGTTTATGCCTACAGACAAACCCCGCTACCTTATGGGTGTAGGTACCCCTGAAGATTTGGTAGAGAATGTCGCACGGGGTATCGATATGTTTGACTGTGTGATGCCCACACGCAACGCCCGAAACGGGACACTCTTTACAAGCTTTGGTAAGGTCAATATCAAAAAAGCCTGCTATACCACCGATGAAGCCCCCATCGACCCTGAGTGTGGCTGTATGGTCTGCCAGACCTACTCGCGTGCCTACTTGCGTCACCTCTTTCGTTCACGAGAGATCACCTACTTTAGACTCGGTACCATCCATAACCTCTACTACTACCTCAATCTTATGAAGCAGATGCGTGAAGCGATTACGGCAGGAGAGTTTGAAGCGTTTAGAGCCGAATTCTACCGAAAAAGAGCCAACTAACCTCTACTCAAAAGTATGTCAAACTGACATACTTTGAGCCACGCCACACCCAAAAAGGCTATACTCTATCTATCAACGAAAGGAAGGCGATGGAAGGCAAAATGAAAGTAAGTTATCAGATGCTCTGTGAGAGCGATGTAGAAAAAGAGGTGACTCTAGAGGCTCTTTTGGAGAATGAGAAGGTAGCCAAGGTTATCAAGAGTGAGTTTGCTAAGGGGTTACGCAATATCGAACTCTCCAGACTCACCGATGCCAAGATCGCCCTACGCACCCACAAAGAGGTATTTGAGTTTGAAGCCAAAAAGAGCGACTTCGCAGATCTCATTGAGCTAGCCGAAGAAGATGCCAAAGCAAATAAACGCAATAAAAAAGGGTGTAGTGGAATTGAGCTAGTAGACTTTGAGACACTCTAATGAGCGTCTCAGCCCTACTAGATATACATAAACTGCGAGAGGAAGATAATCGTAATCACAAAGGCGAAGGGGAGGATATGGCTCTTAAAGACCAATGGCTGAATCCCCATATAGACCTGAAGAAATCCTCTAAGCCCTAGCCAAATCCCTAAAAAGGCTTTGAGTGAGAGGAGCATCTGAAAGTGCGTAAGCCCCTCTTCACCAATACTCCCATAGACTTGAGAGATTAGGTAGAGTCCCGTAAGTACCGCAACGATAAGGCTGGGGGGGACGACTTTGCGTACATACTTCATAAAAGACTCTCGTATCTCCTTATGCTCTGCCTCACTATAGCTTTTTTTGATATGTACCAAAAAGAGGTTGTCTACGATAAGAAACCCCCCATAGATAAACGCAGCAAAGATATGAATCGTCTTAATCAATACAAATGTCATAAACAGTATCCTTTTAAATTAGTGTGTAGGGAGGAGGAGCGATTGGGCAAAAAACGCTGCGACGACCTCTCGCATCTGTGTCACATCTTCGATGGTATTGACATGGTTACGAAAAGCACTCGCCCCCTCATAGCCTGCCTTGGAGTAGGTGTGTAGATGCTTACGAAACATCACCGCACCATAGACCCCATAGTGGGCAATCATCTGATCAAAGTGTTCGAGTACCACCTCTTGGATAAGCCTACTACTCACCACCGATTCACCCGTCTTGATCTGATGAAAGATCCATGGATTACCTACTGCAGCCCGTCCGATCATTACCCCGTCTGCTTTGGTATGCTCTACTACCCACTGAGCTTTAGCAGGGGAGTCGATATCTCCATTGGCGATGACAGGGATGGTAAGTGATGCTTTAATCTCGGCAATCGCATCATAATCCACAGGGGCTTTATAGCGTCCCGCTCTGGTGCGTCCGTGGACTGAGATGAAGTCTGCTCCACTCTCTTGGCACACTTTGGCGATCTCTAGGTGGTTTTTGGTATCAAACCCTAGACGAATCTTGACAGAGGTTTGTGCTTTGTTGGAGGTGCGTTTGATCATCTCAATCACCCGCCCCATCTGAGGCAGATCCGTCAGTAGAGAGCTTCCTTGAAGATTGTTGACCACTTTGGGAGCAGGACAACCACAGTTGAGATCGATGATATCTACCCCCTCTTTGTCGTTGATGATCTCCACGGCTTTGCGTATCACATCGAGGTTGGAGCCTGCAATCTGTATGGAGTAGGGATTCTCCAACGCACTCCTCTCTAACATTTTATGGGTTTTTTTACTATGATAGGCGAGAGCATTGGAGCTGATCATCTCACTCACTGTGAGATCCACTCCAAACTTCTTCACCACCGAACGAAAGGGTAGATCCGTAAAGCCCGCAAGCGGGGCTAAGGCGTAGACGGTTTTACTAAAGTCAAGTCTCATCTACAGAGCGAATCCATATCGATCAGATCTTCAAGATTAAACTTCGTCTTATGGGTCTTCTTGAGTTCGTAGAGGGCTCTAAACTTCACAAACTCCTCTTCACCCTGCTCATCAAGGTAGGCAGAGACATTATCCAGAAGCTCATACTCAAAGAGGAGATAGAGATAGGCATTTTGAGCTTTAGGGTTTTGGTTTTGGTAGCGACGGAAGAGTGCCAAGTTTTGATCAGGACTAAACTCTTTTTTAGTCACCATCGCAATCGAAACAAAATCAGCACATCCAAGTTTGAGTACCTCAACAAAGCTATCGATCACTTCACCTGTCAGCTCCAGATCCTCTTCACCCATCGCAACACGATTGAGCATCAAGTGGAAATTTTTGGCATCAAAGACCTTCGCATACTTGCGTGCCTTCTCAAAGCTAGCTGTTGTAGCAAAGATCTCCAACGCTTTAGCCTGTACCTCTTTGGAGTACTGTGTAGAGGAACGTATCACCTCTTCTACAAAACTCTCATCTACCTCAAGACGGTTGAGTCTATTTTGGATGAGATAGGGGTTACCCGCAGTCAAAACTTTGGCGAGCTTATGCTCTTTGAGATCAACATACTCACCATTTTTTATCTTGCTTAGTAGGTGGACGACTTTGGAGAGTCGGCTATTGAGTCCATCGATACTATCATGGATCTCAAGAGAGGCTTTACTCAAGATAACCGCAGCACTCTTGATCTGCTCTCGGGTATACTTCTGCTCTTTGGGTTCATTGAGCAGTGACCAGTAGAGCGCATCTTCTAGTGCCACAGCATCCTTCTCCCACTTCTTGAGTCTAAAGTACCCTTTAAGACTATAAAACATCATATGAAATGCCGTAAAGATCAATAGAAGAAGCATCGGTAGGATAACCCATACTGCCACAGGGAAGTTGAGCTGAATACCCATCACTTCCACTAGATAGTTACCATCATTGATCGTATAGACCGACCCCCCAATGATAGCACCCAATACTAAGGCTACAAATATATATAAACCAATTCTCATCTCTACTCCTTATTTCGCTTCTTTTTCGTTAATCTCCCGACAGACAATGCAAAATCGTGCAAAATTCTTGACATCGAGGCGTGCTTTTCCTATGGGTTCTTCACACATCTCACAGACCCCATACGCACCATTTTTTATTTTACCCAAAGCAAGTTCAATTTCGTTTAATTCTTTACGCTGTTGCACCAAAATCGCACTATCAAGCATCGTTTCTGCCGAAGCATAGGCGTGATCCCCTTCATCATTGAGTTCTAAACCTCTCATCCCCTCTAGCTCTAGTGATGTCTCTGCAAGGTTCTTCTCGATCTGTACGCGTCTAGCGAGAAGTTTGTTTTGAAACTCCTCCAACTCTGTTTTTGTTAGCATTCTATTCCTCTTCCTATTTGTGGTATGGGTGATTGTGGTTGATGGTGAGTCCCCGAAAGATCTGCTCCAACAATACCAACTTCACCAGTTTATGTGAAAGCGTTATTTTACCAAATGATATTGCATAATTACATTTAGCCAAAAAATCCCTCTCAAAGCCGTATGCACCGCCGATGTAGAGATTGATGGTAGTACTATCCTTAAGAAGTTTGGCAAAGCCATGGCTATCGACCTCTTTGGATGCGGGGTCGAGTGCGATGTTGATCCCCGTATGCATATACTTCTCCAAGGCTTTGGTATAGGCACGCTGTGCTAAGGCGGGTGAGATATCTTGTGCTTTGGCGATCTCTTTATCAAACAGCTCAATCACCTCCACTTTGGCAAAGGGTTTAGCGATCTTTTGATAGTGTTCTACCAGCGGTGTGTAGCGTTTGTCTTTGGACTTCTTATCGATAATAATCAGATTTATTTTCATCTTCTGGTTCTCCTAGAGTAGTTGTCGTAATCCCTCAAGATCAAAGAGCAGTAAGCCCTCACGAGGGTGTGATAGTAGCTCCTTAGAGAAGCCCTCTTTGGAGAAGAGTGCGTAGGTATCGACCCGTATCCCAGACTGCTGAGCTTTGAGTTTAAGCTTGGTAAGTTCGTTTTTACACACTTTACGATCTTTGTATTTACACTCTCCCAAAATCACCTGCCCCTCCGTGGTACGAGCAAGGATATCAAACTCACTGTGGTGATCCCAGTAGCTCCCCGATGTCACAAGCGGGGTAGTCTGCTGATAGTGTGCTACCAAGAGGGCATTGGAGAGCTCCTCATAGACACGAGAGGCAAGGCGTTCTTGGTGCTGTGCAAAATAGCGTAAAAATCCTCTCCCCTCCCCTCGGCGTAGCTCAGAGGCATAGGGGGCAACAAACCCAAACCAAAATCGTATAAAAGGGTACCTAAAACGGAGCTTATCTTGTATACGGTAGCTTCGAAGGGATTTTTTAAGCTTCTGTTTGGGGTGTTGCTTGAGAGGGGCTTGGCGTGAGGACTCTAAGGAGAGTACCCCCTTCTCACACAAGAACCCAACACTCTCCAAGCCTACCACCTCACTCAATTTAGCCTTTCGTAGAACACTATAGAGCTTACCATCCCCACGGGCAACCGCGATAAGTATCTCTAAGTAGGGACTCTCAAGGAGATAGGAGGGAGAGATGAGTAACTCAAACGCCTCATACTCCGCTACGATAGTAGACTCAACCATCTCAAACCTATCATCAAAGTAGCCTACTACCTTTTGGGACTCTATCCCTCCTAGTACAGCAAAGGCATGAACCGCCTGCTCCAGACTCAAATAAGGGTAGCATCGGCAAAATTCTTTAAATAGCGTTTTGATGAATACCCCTTTGGATTAACTTTGAATAATTTTACCATATTTTAGCTACAATCGCTCTAGTCAAAGTTTAGGAGTTTATAATAGAAATGAATTATATAATTGATACATTTTTTACCATCTTTACCATGACCCTGATTATCTTTATGGTGCCAGGGTTTGCGATGCTAGAAGCGGGGCTTGTCCGTACCAAAAATGTTACTGCGGTCTTGACAGTCAATGTCATGATCTACGCCCTCGCCTCACTAGCATTTCTACTCATCGGCTATGAGTACGCCTTTGGATCATGGGATCACCAAGATGGTATGAGTCAGTATGCATTTTTTATGTTTCAGATGGCATTTGTAGGGAAAGTCGTCAATATTATGAGTGGTGGGGTGAGTGAACGATCGCGTATCCTCCCCTTAGCACTCTTTACCCTCTTAGTAGGAGCCTTTATCTACCCGACCATTGTCAATATCACATGGGGAGCCAACTTCTTAGCAGGCACAGCGTTTGATATCTCCTCTCTCTCCGACTTAGCAGGATCAACTGTCATCCACTCTACAGGAGGCTGGGAACTCCTTGCTGCGATCTTGATCATGGGGTCAAGAGAGGGGCGTTTCAAAAATGGGCGTATCCATGTCATCCCTGCGTCCAATATCCCACTCGTTACCCTTGGGGCATTCCTCCTCTGGATTGGATGGTTTGGATTTAATGGTGGTAGTGTCGGTGCGATCTCCTCCAAAGAGAATGCCGATGCCGTAGCACTCACCATCATGAACACCAATACCGCAGGACTCGCAGGAGCGATTTCAGGGTGGCTACTCACCTACTTCCGCTATAAGAAGTTTGATATCACCATGATGCTCAATGGGGCGTTGGGTGGACTTGTCGCAGTGACCGCAGGAGCCGATCAGTATGATATCTACACCCCGATCCTCATCGGTGTCATTGGTGGTGCGTTGGTTGTTGTTGCCGTACCACTCTTCGATAAGCTCAAGATGGATGATCCCGTCGGAGCCCTCTCTGTACACCTTGTCAATGGTATTTGGGGGACATTGGCTTTGGGTATCTTTGTCAAGAATGTGAGTCTACTCTCTCAGTTCAAGGGGATTGTGGTAGTCGGACTCATCGTATTCCCTCTCTCATGGGTCAGTATCTATATCCTCAATAAATTCTTCACCCTCACCGCGACCAAAGAGGAGCAACAGCAGGGGATCGATGCTATTGAGTGTGGGATGGAAGCCTATCCCGAATTTAAACGCAGTATCTAACCAAACACTAAAGGAGTAATACCATGAAAAAAATAGAAGCAATTATCAAACCATTTAAACTAGAGGATGTCAAAGAGGCTCTCATCGAAGTCGGTATCGAAGGGATGACCGTCTCTGAGGTCAAAGGATACGGAAGACAACAAGGACACTCAGAACTCTATCGAGGAGCAGAGTATATCGTGGAGTTTATCCCTAAAGTACGCGTAGAGATCATCGTAAGCTCAGATGAGTACCTTGAAGCGGCGATCCAAGCCATCAGACAAGCGGCCAATACAGGCAAGATCGGTGATGGTAAGATCTTTGTAAGCGATATCCAAAGAACCATCCGTATCCGTACAGGTGAAGAGAACGAAGAGGCACTCTAGCATTAGAGTTTCAATAAAATAAAAGGAGTTACAATGAAATACGCTTCACCCTTGAAGATGAACAAAGAGGAGAGTGCCATCACGAAGGTACTTGGAAAAGCCAAATATTTTGGAATCTATGATGATAGCAGTGATACCCTTGAGGTCATTATCAATGAGGATCCAACAGGTCCTAGGATCTTTGAGGTGCTCCATGCTTTGGGTGTAGAGGTAGTCTTGACACCCCATGCTGGACCGGGAGCGGTCAAAGCTGCAATGCAACGGGGTATCACCCTCTTCTACTGTGGAGATGAGCGAAAAACGATGCGAGACGCACTCAAAGAGTATCAAACGGGAAGCTACCCACAGATCACTCCTGAAAACTTCCACCTCTACCACTAAAGCTAGCCCCTTACACTAGGGGTGCTTTATGAATCCCTAAACTAACTCTCGATATACTAATCTAAAGAGAGGTATATCATGAAGAGAGTTATATGGGTAGTGCTTTTGGGTCTATGGTGTCTGAGTGGACTCCATGCTGAGAGTGTGGAGGTAGAGCTATCTCAAAGTAGTAGTGATGCCTATGAGGCACTAGAGGATAATACTGTCACCATCAATGATACTATCATCAATCTAGGGTGTGCCAATACACATAACAATGACTTTATGCTTCAATGTGGAGGGGGTGGATTCTTTAGCTTCATCGGAATGATGATGACAGATGAGTTTCGACAAGAGGATGGACTACACTTCGCCCCTGTCGATATCCCCTTTGGTGCGACCATCAACTATGCCTATATCACCTTCACCTCCTCCAATACTCAAAATACCGAAACCAATATCACCATTGTCAGTGAAGCCTTGAACCGTGCTCCACGATTCTCTACAGATGAGAATAATATCACCGATAGAGTTGAGAATGAGACAACCATCGAGTGGAGTGTAGAGGCGTGGAGTCAAGACCAAAAGTACAATGTCACCGTTACCCCTATCATCAGTGAGGTAGTCATAGGACGCGGGTGGGAGAACAACCACACCATCGTACTCCTCTTTAAGCCCTCTAGTGGCTGTAAGGATGAGACCTGCTTTAGACAGTTTTATAGTCAAGATCAAAATAGCTCCGTAGCTCCCCGTCTCACCATCAACTTCACCCCGCCTCCCGATATGCCTCCTGTTGTCCATGATATCCCCGATACACTAGCAGAGGTCAATGTCAGCTTCTCTCTGGATCTCTCCACCTATGTCTCAAAAACCAATGGGGATCCTATCACCGCCTACCATTTGGAGGGTACACTTCCCCATGGACTCAGCTATGACGCTAGCACACAGATCATCTCAGGCACACCTGATACCCTAGGGGAGCAGTATCTCAGCCTCTACGCTACCGATAAAGATGGGGACTCCAACACCGATAGCTTTATCATCGCCGTCGTGACACCTGACCCCTATATCGATCTGCGTATGGATGAGTGCTACTGGATGGGGGGAAGTAATGGAGTCACAGAGGATATTCTTGACTACTCAGGTAATGGTTTGGATGCTACCTCACGCAACAAAGCAGACAATGTCAAGTCCGATGCCCTACTCTGTCGCTCTGGAGCCTTTATCAACAACTATGCTGATACCAACAAGAGTGATGCGGTCTACTACCCAAATACAACGGGGATAGAGGAAGGCATCGCCAAGTATGCCCCCTTCTCTATCTCTCTCTGGCTTAAGAAAAATAACGATAAGGATAAGTGGATGGCAGGTATCATCAAGGTGAGTGATGATAGCTGGAAAGATGGATGGGGGATTATCCACCAGAAGGGTACGCAAGACAATGAGATACACTTTTTTGTAGATAGCTATGAGGTCTATGCCAAAGGTAGGCTCAACGATGAGGCATGGACACATGTGGTAGGTACCTATGATGGAAGTGATATCCGTCTCTATATCGATGGAAAGATTGTCTCACAAGGTTGGATAAGCAAGTCTGTCAAACAATCCAACTACACCCCTGGTGCATTGGCTCTCTCTATCGGAGATGATATCTCAGGCAGTAGCACCGATGATCGCTGGCAAGGGGGGATTGATGAGGTCAAGGTCTGGGGGCGTGTCCTTGATAAAAATGAGATCAAAGCGATCTATGATAATGAATCTGATGGTAAAAACTACGATACGGGAGAGGCTCGTATCTGTCAAAACTGTACCTCTGCTCATATCACTGCCAAGAGCTGGGAGCTTGTCGGTATCCCTGCGGATAGTCGTCAAGAGGAACACAATATCAGCAACACTTTTGGAGATGATATGAATGGTAGCTTCAATAGTGACTGGAGACTCTACAGACGCGTCTACAGTGAGAGCAACAACAGTAGCTGGTATGAGCATCTCGATAGTCTTAGTGATACCTTGGAGTTTGGGGTGGGGTATTGGCTAGGGAGCAAACTCTCTAGTGACTGGGGAGTAGATAAACTTGCTGTTGTTGACTACAACTCCACAAGCAGTGCGTGCGGGCAAGATGATACTTGTGTCGAGATACCTCTCAAAGCAGTAACACTCGATGAGAGTGATGGTGATAGTGGTGCGATTGGAGGTCCCTATCGTTATAATTTTAGTGGCTATATCGGGATAGAGAAGCCCGTAGAGTGGGCAGATTGTCGCTTCCTTATCGATGGGGATGCCTATACACCAAGCGAAGCCAATGACTCCAAGTATGCCAATAAGCAGGTCTGGCTCTACGCCCCCAATGATAACAAAGCAGGAAACAATGGCTATATCACCTGTGCAGATGACTCTGCTGAGGGGTGTAAGCTCCTTCCGTTTCAAGGGTTTATTGTCGAACTCAATGGTGCCACCAAAGGCAAAGAGATCAAACTACTCATTCCAAAAAGGTAACATGATGAAATATACTCCCCTCTCACTCGCCATTGCACTCCTACTCACAGGCTGTCTTAGTCAGCATGATGGAGCGATAGAGAGCAATGAGAGTACCACACCCCCCTCCCCTACACTCCCAATCAATCACCCCCCCAAAGCCCAACAGGATAGTGTAACCACCCCCTACAATACAAATATCTGTATCGATGTGCTTGCCAATGATTACGATAGTGATGGGACGATTGATAAAAGTACTATTCTCTTAGCCGATACACCTACTATAGGGATCAGTAGGGTTGCAAAGCAGGGATATATCTGCTACTCACCCGCTCAAGACTTTACAGGAGAGGTACTCTGGCACTATCAAGTTGCTGATAATGAAGGAGCTATCTCCAATACCACAACCCTTCAACTCACCGTACTACCTAAAACCAAGGGGCAAAGAGCCGCACTACCCTCTAGCACACAACACCCTAAGGAGTGGTTTATCCATCTTATTGCCCAAGACAAAGCGAGAGGACTCAAAGATGCCAGTAGTCAACTAGGACAGACACGCTATCACTCTACGACACTCAAAGCACTCCCGCCACGCAATCATCATCTCACCATACGACTGAGTGACATCTATAAGCAGGAGTTTCATCGCTATCAAGAAGAGGATAGTTGGGAGTTTACCGTCAATAGTGATACCACCGATGCCACCATCATCCTCTCATGGCGAGGACTCTATCAGCTCTATCCTACCCCTTCAGGAAAGTTTGGTACACTCCATCGACTCCACCACCCACTGCTAAGACAGATGAAGCTCATCGATCTGGACACGGGAGAGGAGATAACTGCCCAGATAGGTAAAGCGTCTCAACGCTATATTTTTGGAATGGAGGGGGAGTCTGTACGCCACTTTAAGTGGGTACTAGAGAAAGACCCTATCGACCTCATGAAACTACACAGGAAGAGAAGAGACAAAACGATCCCTATCCCCCACAAGCCAACAGGTACCCCTGCTACAACAAAGGTCTTCGACCTTAGTCACCCCCCTACCCTAGAGTAGAGGCACGACTACCAGTGGATGACGACACTGCGTCGTCCCCAACGCAGTGCCCGTTTACGGTTGAGTCCCATATAGATATCGATGCGTTTACGGTAGCGTTTGTTCATCTTATCACGCACTTCATAGAGTCCACTAAGTCCAGAGATCCGCACCTTGGTACCATTACGCATCCCGTAGCGTTTAAGCAGATCGCGTGAGACGGCGATGACCTTCATCCCTGGAGCCAAACGGTTATTCCATGCGGCAAGAAAAGGGGTGCTATCGGTCTGGTTAGCGTGTGAACTATAGGCTGTTGCGGTGACACGCAGTTCGTGCCTGCCATATTTGCTGTAGCGTTGCATCTCTGCGAGCTTATGAGGGAAAGGGAGGAGTATCTTCTCATTGATACGCAGTAGCGTGTTGCGTTTGAAGTGGTTGAACTCTTTAATCGCTTTGGTAGTAAGACCAAACTTCTGTGCAATATGTCCTAGTGTATCCCCTGATTTGACACGATACTCTCCCGTCGCAATCGCGTCAATCTTCTCTTGAGGATAGGGGAGGAGAAGACTCTGACCTACTTTGAGTAGGGCTTTTTTCTTCAACCCATTGAGGGATTTGATCTCGGAGATTTTAAGATCAAATATCTGTGCAATCTTCCCTAAGCTATCCCCCTTCTTAATAGTGTAGTAGCCTTGGTGTTTACGCTTCTCCTCTAGGAGTTTACGCTCCTCCTCTTTGGCAACGCGTATCGCCTCCTGTTCTCGGGCTTCTCGCTTGGCACGCTCTGCTTGCATCTTAGCAAAAAATGCTTCCCGTGCGGTGCGTATCGCCTCAATACGGGTATAGATCTCCTCTTTTTTCTTCCATAGACTATGCTGACTCTCTAGTTCCTCTTTCCCTCTAAACCGTACAGGCTCCTCTACTTGAGTATAGTCTATGTAGTCACGAGGCTCCTCAACAGGAACTACCTTTGCAGGGACTTCAACTACCTTACTACTCCGCTCCCTACCCATAGTAGCGTGTTCTCCTGTATGCCTGTAGTCGATATGTTGCACACGAAGGAGTTTCATACTGTAGGGGTTACAAGAGGAGGTACCCTCTATCGCAATCCGACACTCCACAGGCTTTGCCATCGCAACACCTGAGAGAAGAAGTAGAGAAGTTATGTATATTTTAGCCATCAGATTTATACCAAACTATAAAAAGCTTAGCATCTCCTCTTTGATAGAGGCTTTATCGACTACTACAGTGTGGATAAGAGGCTTATCAAAGAGTCCTTTGACCATCGCGGGGACAGGGAGATTGCTCTCTTTGCTCACCCACTCTAGAGCTTCGATATCACCTGAGACCTCATGCCCTAGTGCTTTGGCAACAGTTGAAGAGAACTTTGTCCACTCCGCAGTTGAGTAGATGACCGTAGGAAGAGGCTTCTGACGCAACTCCTTATAGGCTTTCATACAAGTTGCCGTATGAGGATCCATAATATAACCCTTTTTCGCATACTGTGCAATCACCGCTTCACACTCTGTATCGGTAGAGAAGTTGGCAACAAAGTCCTCTTGGAGTGATGCGAGTTCAGTAGTGGTGAGTTGGTATCGCCCTTCACGCTCTAGTGACTCCATCAGCTCTTTGGTACGGTTGACTCCAAACTTATCATACATAATGCGTTCGATATTGGAGCTTTTGAGGATATCCATCGCAGGAGACTCTGTCAAAATCAGCTCTTTATTGGTCAAGTCATAGGCTCCTGTCATAATCCACTCTGTGAGGATATTGTTGACATTAGAGGCGATGAGTATCTTCTCGATAGGGAGTCCCGCTTTTTTCGCATAGTAGGCACCAAGTGCATTCCCAAAGTTTCCACTAGGAACTACAAGGTAGATCTTCTCTCCCATTGTGATACGATCTTGGCGTAGTAGCTCAAGGTAGCTGTGGATATGGTAGATAATCTGGAAGATAATACGCCCAAAGTTGACAGAGTTAGCTGCGGTGAGCTTGATCCCTCGTTCTTTAAGCTCTGACTTAAACGAATCAGAGGCGAGGAGTGATTTGAGTGTATGTTGGGTATCATCAAAGTTACCATCTACCCCGATGACTTTGAGGTTGGAAGCCTCCTCTGTCACCATCTGAAGCTTCTGCACATCACTTGTACCCCCATCAGGGTAGAGACATGCCACTTTGATATTGGCTTGGTTTTTGAAGGTCTCTAGTGTCGCAGGTCCTGTATCTCCACTCGTAGCTGCCATAATCAGGTAGTTCTCTTCTCTACTCTGTGCTACATGACTGAGGATACTCCCAAAGGGCTGAAGTGCCATATCTTTAAACGCCCGTGTAGGGCCATGATAGAGTTCAGAGACAAAACACTCCTCCTCTATCTCTACTACGGGGACAGGGTTGTTGGCATCATCAAAGTTATCGTAGCGAGACAACGCTACTTCTAGTACTTCACGCTCAATATCGATACCAAACTGTGTTAAAAAGTCCAATGCCAACGCTTTGTAGCTACTCTGAAGGTGCTGGGTCAAAAATGCCTCACCCATATCCGGTAGTGACTCTGGCACATAGAGTCCACCAAAACTTGCACTGGGATTGAGTATTGCTTCTGAAAATGATACGCTTTTGGCTCTTCCTTGATCGTTACCTCGTGTCTCAATAAATTGCATTGACTACTATCCTATTTTTTTCATCTATTATAGCAAAAAAGTAATTATTCTCTACTCTTCTGTGGCTAACTTTTATTTTTTGGACTGCTTTGCTTTGGCAAATGTTACAAATGCCCCACTATCCATCGGCTTGGCAAAGTAGTACCCCTGCCCGATATCACACCCATGCTCTCGTAAAAATGCCTCTTGAGAGGGGTTCTCTATCCCCTCAGCTACTACATCATAGCCCAAACTCTTGGAGAGTGCGATAATCGCCTTGGAGACCTCGGCATCATGACTACTATGGGGGAGTTCATCGACAAACGACTTATCAATCTTAATTGTATCGAGTGGTAGGCTCTTCATATAGCTCATAGAGGAGTAGCCTGTCCCAAAATCATCGATAGAGATCTTACACCCTATCTCGCGGAACTTCTCAATAATCGCGATATTATCCGAAGAGTCCTCCATAATAAACCGCTCGGTAATCTCTATCTCCACATGCGATGGAGGGATACCGATATGCTTCATAGTTGTCGTAAAGTTATCAAATAACTCACTATCCCTAAACTGCACCGCAGAGATATTGATCGCAATGGTCTCGATGGCTATCCCCTCAGCACGCCACAACATATAGTCTCGACACGCCTGCTCAAAGACAAAATACCCCAGATCGATAATCAAACCTGTCTCCTCGGCTACGGGGATAAAGAGCTCAGGGGAGACCCGCCCTAGTGTAGGACTATCCCAACGCACCAGTGCCTCAGCTCCTGAAATTGCATTGGTTTTGATATTGTATTGAGGTTGGTAGTAGACAAAGAGCTCTTCACGAATAATCGCATATTTGAGTGCCTGCTCTAGCTCCAGACGCTCTTGAATATCCACAGAGAGCTGTTTGGTATAGTAGGCGTAGATATTTTTACCCCGTCGCTTGGCATCATACATCGCAGAGTCCGCGTGTTTCATTACCTCATCTTTATCTTTGCCATCATCAGGATAGTGTGCGATACCGATACTCGCAGTGGTATTGAGCTGATAGTTCTCTATCTCCATTACCTCAGCAATTACCCCAAGCAGTCGTTTGGCAATCACCTCAACCCCCTCTTCTCCCTCGACAAGATCAAGCACCACAACAAACTCATCCCCACCAATACGAGCCACGAGATCCTCTTGGGGGAGTACACTACGGATACGATTAGCCAGTGTCACAAGCATCGCATCCCCAATGGAGTGTCCTAGCGTATCATTGATTACCTTGAAGCGATCGAGATCTAGAAGCATCACCGCCACTTGACTCTCATAACGATTGGCTCTCTCAAAGATATGGACAACCTCTCGCTCAAAATAGGCACGGTTAGGCAGTTGCGTGAGGCTATCGTGATAAGCAAGAAACTCCGCATGCTCCTCCATCTCAATAATATCCTCAAGATTGGAGTAGATAGCAATATAGTTGCGTATCTCCCCCTCTTCATCTTTGACAAGGGTGAGTGTCAACCAGATAGGGAGTACCTTCCCCTCCTTACTCTTACTATAGATCTTACCCGCCCAGCGTCCTTCTTGCTCCAGAATATACCAGACCCGCTTGACAAACGCCTCCTCTTGATTGAGGCTAGAGAGTAGATTGGTCTCTCTCCCTTTAAGTTCAGACTCACTGTAACCAAACATCTGTGTATAGGCAGGATTGAGAGAGAGTACCTCTTGCTGACTATTGGTGATCAAAATCCCATCAGCGATCGTATCATAGACGGTAGCCGACTGCTGAAGCTTCTGCTGTTGCTCCTTATACTCCGTCACATCAAGTTTGATTGCGATATACTTCACCATCTCATCATCAACAAAAATCGGAACGATAGAGGATTTCTCATAGAGGAGTGAGCCATCTTTACGACGACTAATCAACTCCCCTTGCCACTTCTCTCCACGGTTGAGTGCCTGATTCATCTGCTGATAGAACTCACGCCCCAAGAGATCAGACTTGAGTACCCGTGGGTGCTTACCTAGTACCTCTTGTTTGCTATAGCCACTGCTATGCTCAAATGCCTCATTGACATACTCTATCGTACGATTGGTATCGGTGATGACAATGGCGTTATCACTCTTCTCAATGGCGTAGCGAAATGCCAAGAGTTCACGCGTCGTACGACGCACCCGCTGATAACTAAAGATCAACAAGACCAAGACAAAAAATGCCAACCCAAAGAAGAAGAGTGCAATAAGCTTCTGTTGCTCACGACTCGCTTCATAGGAGTCTGAGAGCTGATGTGCTGTCACTTTGAGCTGTCTGAGTAGAGCCACCTTCTTATGCTTTTCCAAGATAGATTGCACCAGTGTGATATTGATTAGAAACTGTTGACTATGCTGATAGAAGTAGTCAAAACGCCTATCCTCTTTGGCATACCCTTGCAGGAGGTGTAGTGCTTGTTGCAGTTTTGCTTTATCATAGTTAAGCTCCATCAATATCTGTCCAATCGTAAAAAAGACACTATCAACGACACCCCCTCGTTGGGAGTCAAGTAGCTTGGTGTTACTCATACTTCTACGCAAATCATAGAGATAGTAGAGGGAGTTGGTGACGCGTGCATTGAGGCTTTTAAAGTCTTCGAGTAGCTGTAGCTTGGTTCGGTAGAGGCTCTCTATTGTCTCTATCTGCGTATAAAACGCTTGACCAAACTCCTCTTTGATACGACTCTGCTTCAAGGAGAGGATACGCTTCTCAAACTCCTCTAGCACCTCCGTTGTCTCATCATAGTCAATGTAGCGATAGGAGCGAAGAAAGAAGTTCTCTAGGCGATACTCTAATCCAATCATCTTCTCCAACTGTTGCTGGTAGGTTGTATAGTTTTTGATTTTACTATCAATCGTCTGAAGATAGAAGAAAAGTGCAATCAGCACCACACCAAAGAGGAGTAGAAGCTGAAGAAATTTATCGATTTTTTCGTGTAAAAGTTGTTTCATTACTCTGCTATCTTTGGTATTTCACCTGTAAGTGACTTAAGAAAACTAACAATATCTGCAATCTCACTTTGCTCCATATAGCGTCCCAACTGGTACTTTGCCATCAGCTCTACAGCATCCTCTAGGGTATCGACACGCCCATCATGCATATAGGGTGCGGTGAGGGCAACATTTCTCAAAGAGGGTACTTTAAAGAGATAGCGATCAAGCTCCCGATGGGTAATATTATAGCGTCCCAACTGTGTACTGTTGCTATCACGGTAGATACCAAACTTATTGTAGGAGTTGCCTCCCACATTGATACCGTGATGACAGAGGATACACCCCTTAGACTCAAAGAGATAGTAGCCCCGTTTGACTTGAGGGGTGATCGCGTGCGTATCACCATTGAGGTATCGGTCAAAGGGTGCATTAGGAGTGATGAGTGCTTTCTCAAACTCTGCAATCGCATCCGCAATCGTATCAGATGTAATCCCCTCTGTGTAGATCGCTTCAAAAGCTTTGAGGTAGCCTCGCTCTTGCTTGAGTCGTTTGACACTAGATGCCATAGAGTGATTCATCTCTTTGGGGTTGGTGATGGGTCCATAGACTTGGGCTTTGAGATCTTTGGCTCGACCATCCCAAAATTGACGGAAGTTGAAGTGACTATTATAGACGGTAGGGGCGTTGATCTCCCCTTGGCGTTGATGTACTCCAATAGAGTAGCGTAACCCATCATCTCCTCCATGCTGAAGATCATGACATGATGCACATGAGATGGTACGATCTTCTGAGAGTATCGGATCAAAAAAGAGCTGTTTACCCAGTAGCACCTTGGCATGATCTAACGCGATATGACGAGGCAACGGACGAATCGAACGCGCCACTACGAGATTATGGAGTATCAACCAAAGAGCAAAGAGTCGTAACAGAGAGGCTATGGACATAAGATACTACAGCTCAATACAAGTCCCGATACCTGAACTTGTCAATATCTCTAAAAGTAAAGAGTGCTCTACACGCCCATCAATAATGTGTGCTTTTTTCACCCCTCCACGCAATGCTTCGATACATGCATCTACCTTGGGTACCATCCCCCCTTGGATCGTTCCATCTGCTTTAAGGGCTTGGGTCTTCTCAATACTAAGGTTGTGGATCAGCTCCATCTTACTATCGAGTACCCCTGGAGTGTCGGTGAGGAAAAGGATCTTGCGTGATTCGAGTGCTACTGCGATTTTACTAGCCGCAAGATCTGCATTGATATTAAACCCAGGGTGTCCCATCGTACTACTTCCCGCAATAGGAGCGATGACAGGGACAGCTCCATCTTCGATGATATTGTTGACGATCTCAGGATTGATATGCTCTATCGTCCCCGTATAGCCATAGGTCTCAAAATCTTTGGGCATCCCCTTGAGAAAGCCCCCATCTTTACCTGAGATACCAATCGCCTTGGTACCGTGATTGTCAAGCAGAGAGACGATCTCTTTATTGATCTCTCCACTCAGTACCATCTCAACCACACGCATCACCTCTTTGGTCGTGACTCTCTGCCCCTCAATAAAGGTAGTATCCACCCCCAAATCAGCCAAGAGCGTGGTGATACTCTTCCCCCCACCGTGGACAATAATAGGCTTCATCCCAACAAGGTGCAAGAGTACGATATCTTGAGCAAACTGCTCTTTGAGGGCACTACTAGTCTGTGCAGAGCCTCCATACTTAATGACGATCTTCTCATTGCTAAATCGTTTGATATAGGGGAGTGCATCTAGCAGTGTCTTAACGACTTGTATATTATCTCTCATGTGTTGGGTATCCTTCTTGCTTGATATAGGTCTCTATCTTCTCCAAGATAGCGTTTTCAATGGCTAATTTTAACTTCATTTGGGAGATAGACAACTTAAACCCTGCCATCTTTACAGAGTCTTTTTGGGTACAGAGGATAGAGGTGGCATGATGGTCAGCTAGGAGCTTCTGAAGTGTTGCCTCCTCAAAATAGGCATGATCATCCAAGTAGACCTTGGCAACCACCCCTTGAGGGAGATAGGGATCGAGTCGTGTAGGATTGGAGATCGCAGTGACAAGTACCATACGCTCTGTAACATCCACAACCTCTACTATCCGCCTAAAATCCCGCTCCTCCTGTGCAACCAGATCAGCATAACGGGTAGAGAAGGCAAACTCACGCAGTCCACCCGCAGGAAAGGGGAGGCTATTGGAACGAGAAACAGGCTCTAAGAGTATCTCAAACTTCTCCACCTCCACACGGTTGAAGCCATCATCTAACACAATCAGCCTTGCCCTCTCAGCAATAGCCATCTCAATCGCCTCGGTACGATCTTCTGAGACGATAAGTGAGGCTGAGGGCAAGGAGAGTGCCATCAGCATCGCTTCATCCCCACTCTGTGTCACATCAACCAAGATATGCCCCTGCTCACTCACCTTCAGAGAGCCATGACTCTGACGGCCATAGCCACGCGAGATGATACAAACTCCTCGATAGCGTGAAGCCAAAGCGATCACAAAAGGGGTCTTACCTGCCCCTCCCACTTGAAGATTGCCTACACTGATAATAGGGATACTATAGCGTTTACGACGACTCAGGACTCGACGCACCCACATCACACTCCCATAGAGGAGAGAGAGGGGGAAGAGGAGTACCATTAAGAGGTAGTGATACCACTGCGGGGCAAAAAACATCCCCTCAAAAAATGGCTTTAGTCGCACGATTTGGCTCCTAGTCGCTTCATCTCACCACAGCTAAATCCTGCCTCTTTGCGTCCCGAGACATTGAGATGGGGGCGGTGCTTATCAAGGAGTCTGTAGCGTTCGAGTATCTCGAAATAGACCGACTCCTCTAACCCCTCCTGCTCACAGAGATACTTAAACCACTTATCCCCTTTGTGGACATGGTCTATCTCCTCATCATAGATTAAGTTAAGGGTATCAATCAGCTCTTGGATGAGTGGGTTTTTGCGTTTATTAATGAGTTTTTTGATAATCTGAGGATTGACATCGAGTCCTGAGGCTTCATAGTAACGGGGGATAATCGCCATCCGATCAAGTACAGAATCAGCGGTATGACACGACGCATCAAACAATCCACAATGCACAGGAAAATCCCCATAGGTATACCCTAACGCTACGAGGAGTCTATGGAGCATCTTGTAGTGTCGTATCTCATCTTCTGCTACGACTAACCAATCTATTTTATAGGCGTGTGGCATCTGAGGGAAGCGATAGACCGCGTCAAGTGCCAAGTCGATAGCAGAGTACTCGATATGAGCAATCGCATGTACCAGTGTCGCCAACCCCTCACGACTCTCAAACTCTTTGCGTGCGGGTAGCGCTCGTGGAGGGACTATCGTACACTTCTGGGCATAAGAGGGAGTCTCAAACACCTTGGGGACAAACGCCTCTTCACAAGGCACCTCATTTTGGTTACAATACGCCAAACACTTTAGTGTCAACTGCTCTTTGAGAGCAATATCATCACTGCGTATGGCCTGCTCTAATACATTACTTATATTCATAGGAGATATTATATACTATGCAGATTAAACTACAACCCATGGGACCCTACCAAACCAACTGCTATATCGTTACGATTGAGGGAAAAGAGCTGATTATCGATCCTGGTGTCGATGCAACCACATGGGTACTAGAGCAGGTCACCAACCCTATAGCGATCCTCAATACCCATGGACACTTCGACCATGTCTGGTCAAACCAAGCACTTAAAGAGCAGTTGAATATCCCTCTTTATACCCCCCAAGCTGATACCTTTATGCTCACTGATGACCCTCTAGGACAAGGCACTCCCAAGAGTCTCCCAGACTATGAGGTTAAGGGAGATGAATCACTGCTTATCGAGGGGATCCCCGTACGCTTTCGTCACTTTGCGGGACACACCCCAGGCAACTCCATCATCGAGATAGAAGATGTCTGGTTTAGTGGGGATTTTCTCTTTGCACAGTCAATAGGACGCTGGGATTTTCCCACTTCTAGTGCCTCACAGATGCTCCAGAGCCTAGAGCGTGTCCTAGAGATAGAAGAGGACTTCACCCTCTACCCAGGTCATGGAGTCACCACCACCCTCAAAGCAGAACAGCACATTATGCCCTACTGGATTGAGCAGGTGAGAGGTACGATTTAGCCAATGATTCGATCTTCAAAGTAACGCTCTAGTACCTCTACGAGGGCTTTGAGATCGATAGGTTTGGCAAGGTAGCCATCCATCCCCGCACCCGTATACTTGACCTTATCTCCTGAGAGGGCATTGGCAGTAAGGGCAATGATAGGTACATGGGCAACCCCACGACTTCGCTCATAGTGCAAGATCTTACCTGTCGCTTCCATCCCCCCCATAATAGGCATCTCAATATCCATAAAGAGCATATCATAGGGGTGTGACATACGCTTCTGGAGTGCCTCCTTACCATTGTTGGCAAAGGTCACCTCTATCCCAAATTTCTGGAGGATATTGAGAACCAATTTCTGGTTGATGAGATTATCTTCAGCGACAAGGATATGAACATTTTCAAACTTCACCGCCTCACTACGCTCAACACGCTCTGCTTTATTACTCAATGCTCTTAGGGTTTTGCTGAAATTTACAGGCTTATAGAGTATCTTATCTATCTGTGAGCTATAGGCTTTGAGTGCGCGTTTTTGATCTCCTGTAGAGAGGATCACGATCTTGGTATCGACATCCAAAAATGTTTTGAGCTCACCCGTACGGTGTCTAAACTTATGATCAATAAAAAGTATATCAGGCACTGTACTACTCCCTTTAAGTGCCAAGAGTGACGCATCGGTATAGTACTTGATCTTCGCACCCGTAGTTTGGATATAGCGTTCAAGGTTCTCATTGATAGGGTACTCTCCATTGATATTTGGGTTGAGTACCCCTACTGTATAGTGACTCAAATCCTCCACGACCCGAGGGGTTGCAGTGGCTGGTTTGGCAAAGGTCGCCGTGAAGTAGAAGGTCGACCCCTCATCTTGTACACTACGAATACGCAACTCTCCTCCCATCAGCGTGACAAGCTTACCAGAGATAGAGAGTCCTAGTCCTGTCCCACCATACTTTCGACTGGTACTCACATCTGCTTGACCAAAAGCCTCAAAGATCTTCTTTTGTTGCTCTTTGGTGATTCCTATCCCTGTATCACTCACAGAGAACTTCACTTTGACCTCTTCTGCCTCCTCAGAGAGCTTCTCTATCTTCACACTCACCTCACCATGCTTTGGCGTAAACTTAATCGCATTACTGATAAGATTGACAATCACCTGAGAGACTTTGGTCGGGTCACCTATGAGCTGTGTGGGGAGTGTTGGATCGACAAAGATATTAAAATCGATATCCTCTTGAGCCGACTTGGCAGCGTAAGACTCTACGGCAGACTCAAAGCTCTCAATAGGGTCAAATGCTATCGCCTCAAGCTCAATCTTCTGGGCTTTAATCTTTGCAAGGTCAAGTACATCATTGAGGATATTGAGTAGATTTGCCGAACTCTGCTCAATGGTGGTGATAAACTCCGCTTGCTCTGCATTGACCTCTGTCTCTTTAAGCAGTTGGGTAAACCCTACAATCCCATTGAGTGGGGTGCGTATCTCATGGGACATACTTGCCAAGAAGAGATCTTTGGTCTGGTTGGCATCTTGGATCGCTTGGATAAGGAACTTATAGATATGGTTGATTTTTCCCTTATCAATCAGTTTTTTGAGCTTTTTTTGTTGGGTTTTGTCAAATACAAGCTCAATATCTCGTAAGGTATCCTCAAATAGCTCACGGTCGCGTCGGATTTTGACCTTACTATAGCTACCCATCGTCAGCAGGAGAAGCACAAAAAGCAGAAGTGTTGCTCCACCCTCTATAAGCATCCTCTTTTGTAGTTGCTGTATATGTACGATACTAGAGCGTTTCATCCCCTCTTGAAGGAGTGATTCAACTTGATTGAAATATGCCATCTTCTTTTCAACTTTACCTAACCACTCAAAGATACTTACCTGATACTGCCCCGAAGAGGCACCCTGAAGTATTGCGTGACGCTCCTTAGCTAAGATCGCCTGATACGCCTCACTAGAGAGCCGTGTCATGATATCAACGACCATCTCCTCATCTCTGAGTAGCCCATAATCAGGTAATCTATCACGCACCATCATCTGCTCTAGTAAAACGCGTTCGGATTTGCTGAGCGGTTTTTTGGCAAGCAGTATCCCATAGACGGTACTATTTTCTAAGACACTATTCTCTCGTACCTTGAGAAAGTCATGGTAGAGTGCCAAGTAGTGGTGGAGGAGTCGAGAGTCTTGGTCAATAGAGAGCGACTGTAGCATCGACTCCACTATCCCAAAAAGTCCACTATAGTAACCATAGTAGAAGACCTCCATCCTCTCACCCTTTAACCCCTCTACAAGCGTGCGAATACGCAACAACTCTTTGGAGATAGCGTGCAGTGATGGGGTATAGCCTCTAAAGCGATCACTCTGATAGATAAAGAGATCGAGTGCCTCAATTGCTTGGTTGACTTTGGCTCGTGCCTCTTGGAGGTTTTGAAACTTCTCTGAAGTCTGAAACTCTTGATACCCTACACTGCGTATCTGCTCCACCTCTAGTGCGTGCATGACCGCACCAATCTTCTCTATAAAAGGCTCTACCTTCACTGCTTTTTGTGTGATAGTGTAGGTGTAGTAAGCATTGAGTGTCCCATAGCCCATCAGCCCCACTCCACCCATCAAAAGTATAATCAATAATCCCAAAACAAATCGATTTTTAATCCAATACATCCCAACCCCTTTCTTGAACGAAATATACCCTATTATATCAAACTTCCGTAAGCTCAGGATAGCGTAGAGAAAAAAGGTGAGCTAAGAGGAGAGAAGAGAGGATTAAAAAGAGGGTACCCCACCAGAGGGATACCCTTAGCTCAAGGGTTAGCCTACAGCTTTACCCAAATCCCACATTGGCATAAAGATACCTAGTGCCATCAAAAGAACAAGCCCTGCAACAAAGACCCCCATAATCGGCTCAATCATCGCAGAGATACCATCAATAAAGGCTTGAAAACGCATATCATAATACTCTGTTACCTTATCAAGCATCGCATCTAACTGTCCACCTGCCTCCCCAGCCCGTATCATCTGAAGTAGCATATTTTCGTAAAGCTTGGTCTCATCGAGTGCTTCACCCAGACTCATACCACGAGAGATATTGGCATTGACTCCCAAAAGCTTCTCTTTGATCGCCATATTGGTAACCATCCCAACTGCGGTATCGAGTGCTTCTGCTACAGGGATACCAGACTTAACCAGCTCCCCAAAGACCAGATTGTATTTGTGCATGGTAGAGAGAAAAATTGCTTGATTAATCATAAAGAATTTGGGGTGGATCATTAACTTATCCATCTGAAACTTGAAGTCATCATTGTTTTTGTAAGAGAATTTTACAAAGGAGATCAACCCAGCAAATGCTATTATAATGTAAATACCAAAGTTACTAAATGCCCACTCAAGATTAAGTAGGATCTGGGTAGGTATAGGAAGTTCTGTCTTAAAGCGAGAAAAGATATCCTTAAACTTAGGGACAACCACCATAATCAAGACCGTAAAGGCACCTGCCATCGCAGTCAAAGTAATCATAGGAGAGCGAATCGCTTTCTTAAACTTTTTGTTGTTATCTCGAATCGTCTCAAGGATATCAGCTAGCTTATGGTACGCCTCAGAGACATTACCTGTACGCTCCCCTAGATCAGTCATTGCTAAGGCAATATGTCCAAACTCATCGGTGTAGGGACGCATCGCATCCACCATTGTATTTCCTGCGTTAATATCACTATTCATCTTACTATAGATCTCTTTAAGTCCAGGGTTGGTGGTGTTCTCTCCAACATCTTTGAGTGTATCAGTGATCGAGATACCTGCATCGGTCATAACCGCAATCTGACGAATACTTGAGACTTTGTCATTGATAGGGATTTTGGCTTTGAAGTGCTTCTTAAACCCCTTAATCAAATCTGCAAAACTATCCTCTAGTGGTGCGGCTGTCTCTACGGCTTTTGTCACTAAGGCGTTGGGAAACTTGGACTTAATAATCTTAACCGCATCCATCCGACTCTCTGCCTGAGTAAGCTCCAAACGCTTCTTACCCTTCTCCATTACGGTTACATTAAAATACTTCATTATAGCCTCGCTACCCTATAGATCTCTTCGATCGTTGATTTACCATCCATCGCTTTGGCGACACCATCTTCAAACATATTGACAAACCCTTCAGCAACTGCCTGCTGTGTCAGCTCCTCTTTGGAGGCGTTGCGTGCAATCATTCGTGCCAACTCTTCACTAATAGTCAAGACCTCAGAGATCATCTCTCTTCCTGAGTAGCCACTATGTCCACACTCTTTACACCCCTCTCCGATATAGAAGGTAGGGTTCTCAGGAAGATACTTTTTGACATCTTTGAGAAGCTTCTCTTGGAGTATCGTCTCTTTCTTACAGTGGGTACAGATCTTTCGTACCAGTCGCTGTGCTTGTATCGCAACCAACGCCCCACTCACTAGATACTCCTCTATCCCCATATCCAAGATCCGTGTCACCGCAGAGATCGCATCATTGGTGTGCAGGGTTGAGAGTACCAAGTGACCTGTAAGGGCTGCTTGAATGGCGATACGCAAGGTCTCTTGATCCCGAATCTCCCCAATCATAATCTTATCGGGATCTTGTCTCAAGATCGATTTAAGTGCCGCAGCAAAGCTCAATCCAACATTGGCACGCACCTGCACCTGCTGAAGCCCCCCCATCTGGTACTCTACAGGATCCTCTACGGTGATAATCTTATCTTTGATATCCTTAATCGCATTAAGCGCACCATAGAGGGTTGTGGTCTTACCAGACCCCGTAGGTCCAGTAACAAGGACAATCCCATAGGGTGCTTTAATCGCCTCGGAAAATCGATCATAACAGAATTTACTCATCCCCGCATCTTCAAGTTTAATCATCGCTTTAGAGGTATCAAGAATCCTCAAAACAATCGACTCACCATAGATGGTCGGGAGGGTTGAGACCCTAAAGTCAAAGGGTTTCTTACCCACTGTCGTAGAGAACCTCCCATCTTGGGGTTTTCGCTTCTCTGCAATATCAAGATTAGAGAGGAGCTTCATTCGTGAGGCAAGAGGATTAAAAATATCTTTATCAAAGACAAAACTCTGACGCAACATCCCATCAACCCGCTCCCGAACAATAGCATTCTTCTCTGTCGCTTCGATATGGATATCACTCGCCCCTGCATAGATAGCTGACTTCAAGATAATATCAATCAGCTTGAGTACCGCAGGAGACTCATCATCTTTCTCTTTACCCGATTTTTTGGTAAGGTCATCACGGATAGCAGAGACGAGTCCCTTAACACTCTCATTGATCTCTAGGCGTTGGAGATGCTGACTAATCTGCATCGGTTTAGCAATAGCGATCTTAATAGGCTTTTTAGGGAAGAGTCGCTGAATGGCATCTTGTGCCTCCATATCCAACGGATCATCAAAGACGATGAGAATATGAAGCTCCCCCTCTTCGATTGGGATGATATTGTATTTGATGAGCTGTTTGTAGGGGAGTTTAGAGAAGAGTTTCATATCAATCTCAACATCATCAAGATCAATATACTCAATACGAAGCTCTTTGGCAACCTCTTCAAGAATCGGGGTGATATCAATCCCCTCTATCTTCTCAAGGTGTCGTAGGGTAATCACCCCTTGGCGTATCTTCTTGGCAAGAAAGAGTTCAACTGTATGCAGATCAGTCATATTCTCAGCCAAAAGGTTCGCAAAGGATATCTTTTTAGGTGGTCTGCTTCTTACTAATGTTGAGATTGCCTCTTTGGTAATTAGCTTCTCTTTTAACATTATCTCAATAAGTTTTACCATTTCAACAGCCTTCTTATCTTTTTTGTAGAGATATTATACTTAATCTTTTTTTATTCTATCGAGTAATTCTTTCGCTTTTGAAGATTTTGAGCTCTTTATATAGCTACTTAGGATAGCAACAGCATCCTCTCTACGCCCCAATTTGAGTTTGGCTTTAGCGAAGAGCAACCAACTCTCCTCTATATTATCATCAATCTTATTGGTCTCTAATGCCCAATACTCTGCTTTTCGATACTTCCCTAGGCGGTAGTAGTTGCGTGCAAGGAAGAGTGAATTATCTGGATCAGGTGCGGTTAAAAACTGCTTCTCTACATCTTTGTAAGCACTCAAACTCTCCGTTTTGGTAATATTGAGATCTATCTTAACTCTAGGCTTTGAGGGGACTTCTGGTGGAGCTATCAGCTCTATATCCTCTTCACTACTTGGAGCTTCACTAATCTCTATGAGATTATGCCCTTGCGTTGTAATCAATGCTACTTTAGCTCTTTTGGTTGGTTCATTCAGTAGCAAGCTATCAAAGGCAGGAGTAATAAGGAGTTTATCTGCCTGAACAACTGGTTTAGGTTGGCTAGTAAACTCTGAGAGTAGGTTCCTATTAAGCTCTTTGAAATCAACTAAAAAGAGTGATGCTCCCATCACTACTACCAGTGCAAACCCTCCTAGTACAAAAGGTCGTCTCTGCTTTCTCTTATAAGCTACCCACTGCTCCTCTAAGGGCTTGATATCATACATGAATATACCCCAACTTCAAACCAGCCATCTCAATGAGTCGTTGTGGGATATGGCTCTCATTGAGCTTTGAACTATCATTCTCATCATAATACTCACAAATCTCAAAGAGTGTAAAGAGGAGTTTATTACACTCTCTATAGTTTCCTTTGGTAAAGGTATGAATAAGCTTCATATTATTCTCCTTGATACTATCTGCAATGTCAAAAAGGTTTCTTTTGAGAAGCTTTTTATGTACATAGACCGTAAGCTCTTCTCGTGAAGCATTCTTGAGTTCAATCGTCTCCCAAATGCGTGTCTGAAAATGCTCTTTGGCAATTAACTCCTCATCATCAGTTTGGTGAAGTGCTACCACAAACTTCACTGCACGACTATCGGAGAGAAGGCGTATCTTCTCCATAATCTCACCACTATACATCTGTGCCTCATCTAAGAGGATGATAATCTCCCGCTCTCCCCGAAGCTCTTTACAGAAATCAACCAATGCAGAGAAGTTCACTTCTGTACTATGGGGAAGGTCTTTTTTCGTCAAGACCTTAAAGAGTTTGCGAAAAAACTCTTTCTCTGTAATTGCGGGGGTCGCAAAGTAGTGAATCTCTTTTTGGTACTTAAGCTTATCTTGTAGACGGTTGAGGAGGATACTCTTTCCTGTCCCTGGTCTACCAAAGAGTAAAATCATCTTCAGTGGCTTCTCAATACTATGCTTGAGCTGTGTATAGGCTTTGGTAGAGGAGTCTAACTCAATATAGTCACTAATATCAATCGAGTCCAAAAAGACATTTTTAGCTACTTGGTATTTACTTTTCATTGAGCTTGGTATACCCTAAATCTTTCAATGAGATTGATTTATTATTTTTGACAATATGTGGTGTCACAATCAACACCAACTCCTCAACCGTATCAATCTTCTCCTCATGCTTAAAGACATTACCCAAGAGAGGCAGATCCCCTAAAAGTGGGATTTTATTCTCTTTGATACCACTACGAGAGAAGATGAGTCCACCTAAAATCGCATGATCGCCATCTCTCACCTTGATCACCGATGCAATCTGTCTACGGATAAGATCTGGTGGTATAGAACGCACACCTGCATCACTGGTAACGGTGTTGACAGTATCAGAGATTGAGGGGTTGACCTTCAGTGTAATCATCCCGTTAGGGTTGATCTCTGGTGTGATATCAAGCAAGATACCCGCAAAGACAGAGTCGACTGTTTCACCTTCCGCAGCAACCGATCCCCCACCACTACTAGCCGTACTACTTGACTTGATCTTATAGAAGAGTTCTTTACCAACAGAGATGAGTGCAGGCTGGTTATTGAGTGTCATCACCCGTGGGCTAGAGATCGACTTTACATCCCCTTGGGTATGTAAGAACTTCACCACCTCTGAAACCTCTGTACTACCACTAAACTGTATCACTTTAGCATTACTTGGGGCATCACCACCTGTTGTCATACTGCTCTCACCCTCACCAAAGCTATAAGATGCGACATCCTCTTGAGCCATTGCAAGTGTATTGATGGTGAGGTTTTGTAATCCATAGAGCTGAGACCAGTCAACCCCTGAAGTCTTTGAGTTATCAAAAGTGACTGTTAAGATACGCACATCGATCAATACCTGTGACTTCATCTGAGCTGTCAAGGCACGAATATAACGCGTAACCCGATTGATCTGTCTATCCGTACCTGTGACCGTGACCATTCCCGCATCAGGATTGACAATCGGTGCGAGTGGATTATACTCCCACACTTTACCATCAGGTCCTGTCCAAGTCTCTCCCGACTTCACATAGTGTGTACTGCCATCACCCGCACCAATCAAAATACGCTGAATCTCCTGCTCCACAGTCTCCCAAAACTTAAACTCATCACTACTCTCAATAGAGATACCTGTCTTAGAGCTACTCGCAGCATCGCTAGAGGCCCCATTACTAGAGTTAGCGATAGTGACATTGGCCAAACTCTTACCGATCCGACTCCCTGAGATATAGTGAATACGGAAAGTGCGTGTAATAAGATAAGAGATGGTCAATTTATTACCACGAAGGGTATAGTAGAGATCATTATCTTTCAAAATCGTATTTAAAAAACCATTGAGTGTACTATTTTTGAGCTTCACATAGTAGAGATTTTTATTCATACGCTTCTTGGCTGCGTCATCTCGTACGACCACAGTGAGTTCACAGGTATCTGCAAGATTATCAATCACATCACTAATTGTAAGTTTACTATCTATTGTTACCGAAAAGAGCTTTGATGAACAACTTGTAGCCGATAGACTACTCATCGCTCCTATTAGCATACCCAATACTACCATAAGCTTTATGCCTACTTTTCCTCTTTTTATCATCTCTACTATTTCCTCTCTTCTAACTTAATAAAACTCTCTCCCTCTTTATGAAGGAGCAATTTTTTTACATGATTTCCATTACGAAGAACCACGCCTCTTTTTCCAATAAACTTTACCGTATAGCCCATAACCACCTCATCTAGACTCTTCCAGCCATCATTGATATAGGCTCTACCATTTAATAACGCATGGAGTACCAACTTTACCGCTTCTTTTTGCTTAATCACAGGTACCTTATAGACTGTGACATTACTGGTGCGTTCTGCTACCACAAAAGGCTCCTTGGTTGTCTCAAGTGTAGAGAGTTTAATCCCCTCTCGTTTAAGGTGTATTTTTGTTGTCATCTCCTCAATCTGCTCGACACTCAAATCGGCTAGAACCAACCCACTAAAGCAGATAAAAATCATAAAAAATAGTTTTTGCATTATCTATTTACCCCCCAGACTGAGATATTGATATCGGCTAAAATTTTAGAGGTATTCTCATCAAGGGAGAACTTTGCTCCATAGATATCTGTAACCAAAACATTTTGCTCTAGTTCATTGATAAACTTTACAATCCCTTTATACTCACCAATACATCCAACCCCAATCTCTAGTACATACCCAAAGCTACCATTGTTATCCACAAATCTATTTTTGATATACTGGATATCAACATTTTGTACCTCAGCCTTCTCCGTAATAGAGTTCAAAAAGATTGACCAACTCTTCTCATTAAAAAGCATATCAGAGAGTTTCTGTAGGTTTTTATCGATAAATAAAATCCGTTCTTGAAGACTCTTCTTCTCCCTTTCTTTGTTGATGATATCCTGACTATACTTCTTCACATAGTAGTTACGATCACCCCCTACAGTAATAGAGTTAAGATAGATATTGTTATCTGCTATCAGTTTTTGGATACTCTTTTTATCTGTCTCACTCTTTTTAAAAATCTGCTCAGAGTAGGGAAGTAGAAAGGCATACGCGAGGTAGGCAATTGCCCCTGCAATACCCAAAATAAACATCCACTTTTCACTCTCTTGCCGTGGTTCAAAATAGGCATCGAGCTCTTCAAGTTTATCTTCTATGAATTTCATTTTAAATCAACCTTTAATAGACCTTTGTAGTAACTACTCTTTGGATCTTTCTCTATCATCTCGATATCAATCTGCTTAATCTCCTCAAAACGGCTATCTGAGATGTACTGAATCAACTGTGTAAATTTTCTATCATTAGAGCTTACCAGTGACATCCATACGGTATCATTTTCACTATAGAGCATATCGATATGGACATCAAACTTATCCAACTCCTCTGCGATGGTATGAAACATACCCGATTTCAAACGGTAATTGACCTTTTTATCATAGATCGCGGTGAGTGTTTCAGTCTTTCCCTTATAGGTCTTCGCTAGTTTATCAATGGCTTTATCGAGTACAGAGATCTTCTTTTTCTTCTCACTTAAGATCTTTTTAAACTTTTTAGTCTCTGCACTGAGTTCTCTATTCTCCCCTTGAAGTGCATAGATCTGTGCATCATTGACATACGAACCCGCAAAAAAGTAGAGTGGATAGGCAAGCCCTGCCACAATCGCCATTAGTGTTGACATAATAAACTGCCCACTGGTACGATTCATAAAGGCTGGTGGACGCGGATAGAGTGTGAGGTTTACGGTACTACTCTCATCCTCCATAAAGTCCCATGAGGTCAGTAGCATAAGTGAGTGGAGTTGATCGATATACCAACTATCACTCTCTACACCATACTCAAAGTTCATATCTTCAGAGTTGAGTCCCAAGTAGTTCTCACTATACTCATTGAGTCCCGAGATAGGCCCCAAGACCGAACCGATAAACATATGCTCAATTGACTCTAGCTCAAAAGCTCTTTTGGTATAGATCACAATATCGTTGATACTGTTAAAGACCTCCAAGAAGATCTTGGTTAGATTCTGCTGATAGTCACCATCGGTTACCTTGAGCCCCTCTTTCTCTATGACGGTATAGAACGCCTTCTCATCGACCGTCTCCCCTGTAATCTCACAATACTTCTCATACATCTGCTCGAGAGAGTAGCCAATACTTTTAGAGTAGAGATACTGCCCATCACGATAGAAGGTGACAAAGGCATCTTGCTTGGTGAAGTAGACAAAACAGTGGGTTCCCTCATTACGAAGGATCTCTCGTTTGTAGAGTGTTTTGTAGAGTAGGGGTGCGGGGACAATGAGGTCAAGATACTTGATCTCCTCTTTGATCGGTAAGAAGAGTTCATCAAGTATCTCTAGCTCAATAACAAAGAGGAAAAACTCTCGCTCATCTCGGTCATTTTCAAGCTCTATCCAAGAGATATTGTAACTGCTTGCTTGATCAAGGCTGAGATCTTCATAGGCTTTAATCTCAAGGATATCGGGGATATCCTCTTCTGTCACTGAGGAGCTGAGCGCAACAGTGGTACTAATCATATCCCTATTGCGTACATAGGATGTGACAAAATTTGAAGTATTATATTTCGCTTTGGGCAACGCTTGAAATGCCTCTCCTTTAAAGAGGTAGCTTTTACCTGTATATGCGTTGAGCGTAACAACATTTTGTATGTTAGATTTTGATTCTTTTGGAGAACTTTTTTTCAAAAACATTCATCACTTCCTTCGTTTGTTAACCGATTATATATGTTATAATATTAAAACCATCTTAGCACCCGTAAGCATTGATCTAAACTATATAACCAAACTCTTCCAAACTCTCTCTATTTTTACTCCACCCCTTCTTGACCGAGACATGTAGGTCTAAAAAGATCTTTTTACCAGAGAAGTGTACCATCTGCTCACGAGCAAACTTTCCTACACGCTTAATCCCACTCCCTTGCTGTCCAACAATCATCCCCTTTTGGGTCTCTTTCTCTACCACAATCGTTGCATAGACACGATCAAGAGCATCACTCTCTTCAATCCTCTCAATCGTCACATCACTCTCATAGGGAATCTCATCACTAAGATTCTCAAAGATAGATTCACGAATCAACTCTTTGTAGATATCACGGATATTCTCCGTAGTAAGTATCTCTGTATCGTAGAGGAAAGGAGAGTGGGGAAGCTCTTTGGCAATTGCATTGAGCAGTTGCGCTTTACCCACTCGCTTATTGACACTAAAAGGGATCAATGCCTCAAAACGATCTTGATACTTCTGATACTCACCTAGTTTTGCGAGGATATCCCCCTGCTTGACATGGTCTATCTTGGTCAAGACAATAATATGCTTGACCCCTTTGGCTTGGGGAGTCTCTAAAAACTTCTCATACTCTGCCAGTTTGTCTGTAATGGGTGCAAGAAAAATAATCAGATCACTATCTCCCATCGCCTTGAGTGCCTCATCGAGCATAAACTTATTGAGCAGACGCTCCCGTTCATGGATCCCTGGCGTATCGACAAAAATAATCTGTGCCTCTTCATGCATTACGATAATATTCATACGCTTGCGTGTCGCTTGTGCCTTCTTAGAGACCATCGCAAGTTTCTCTCCTACAAGGTGGTTGAGTAGGGTACTCTTCCCCGCATTGGGTCGCCCCACAACTGCTACAAATCCTGCTCTACTCGCTACTCTCTTCTCTGCCATTTTAGCTCCCACTTTGCATTATAAAATATACCGTGTAGCATCTTCATCTTCTACTACTTTACCAATCTTCTCTTGGACTTTTGCCTTATCGATCGTCACCGACTCACCCGAATGCTCATCGGCACTAAAGCTAATCTCCTCCAAAATATTCTCCATCACGGTATGCAAGCGTCTTGCCCCAATATCTTCAGTCTTCTCATTGGCAAGGAGTGAGTAGTGTGCAATCGCACGCAACGCCTCTTCCTCAAAACAGAGGGTTACCCCTTCGACTTCAAGCAGGGCTTGATACTGCTTAATCAATGAGTTGTTTGGCTCTGTCAAGATACGATAGAGCGTCTCCTCATCAAGACTATCAAGCTCCACACGCAAAGGAAAACGCCCCTGCAACTCAGGGATCAGATCACTAGGTTTACTCAGATGAAATGCCCCCGCAGCGATAAAGAGGATATGATCGGTCTTGACCATACCAAGCTTAGTATGGACAGTTGACCCCTCTACGATAGGGAGAAGATCTCTCTGTACCCCCTCTTTACTTGGGTCTTGTCTACTTTGAGAGTTGGAGGCAACAGCGATCTTATCAACCTCATCTAAAAAAACAATCCCCCCCTTCTCAACCTTCTGAAGGGCAAGCTCTTTGAGTTGCTCCTCATCAAGCAGTTCACTACTCGCCTCTTGAGAGAGAATCTTCTTGGCATCTTTGACAAAGACCTCTTTCTCTGCCCCTTTCTTACCCATACCACCCAAGACTTTAACAATCGATTCTTGTACCTGTATCATCTGAGGGGGGAGTCCCTCATCAGGCATACTAGGGGTGTTGGGGATGGTCACTTTAATCTTGAGATGATCTAGCTCCCCTGTATGAAACTTCGCTTGCATACGAGCAAACGACGCCTCATACTCACGCTTTTTCTGCTCACTTGCCCCTGCAGGAAGGGGAGGAAGAAGTTTCTCAATAATCTTATTTTCGATATAGTTCTCTATCTTCTCTTGGTTCTTCTCATTCTCCTCTTCTCGCACAATCCCCAAAGAGACGGTAGCAAGATCACGGATCATCGACTCCACATCACGCCCAACAAACCCCACTTCGGTATATTTACTTGCCTCTACCTTGATAAAGGGGAGGTTCATCATCTTCGCAAGTCGTCGAGCGATCTCAGTCTTTCCGACCCCTGTACTTCCGATCATCAAAATATTTTTAGGTACAACATCATTTTGCATCTCTTCACTCAGTTGCATTCGACGGTAGCGGTTTCGTAGTGCTACGGCTATAGTCTTTTTGGCATCCCTCTGCCCTATTACATAACTATCGAGATGACTAACGATCTCTTTGGGTGTTAAATTATCCAATGACACTTCCTTATAACTCTAATATTTTTATATTTTTATTGGTGTAGATACAGAGATCTCCTGCCACAGCAAGCGACTCCTCTACCAAGGCTCTAGGCTCTAGGTTGGCATGCTTATCCAAGGCTCTGGCTGCTGAGATAGCGTAGTTGCCCCCTGAGCCTATCGCTGCGATTTTACCATCTTGGGGTTCGACCACATCTCCTGTCCCTGAGAGGATAAAGATATGCTCTGTATTGAGGACTATCATCATCGCTTCAAGCTGACGCAAGTGCTTATCTTTTCTCCACATCTTAGAAAACCCAATCACTGATTTAAAGAGATCTCCACGCTTCTCAGCAAGTATCCCCTCAAACATATCAAAAAGATTAAACGCATCGGCGGTACTTCCCGCAAACCCTGCGAGTATCTTTCCCTCATACAGCGTACGGATCTTGGTGGCATTGCCTTTGAGGACAGTATCCCCAAAAGTCACCTGTCCATCCCCTCCAATGACCGCTCTACCCTCGCCTTTATAGCCTAGTATCGTTGTAGCATCAAACACGCTTAGACACCCACTACTTCGACTTTCAATGTCGCATGAATCCCATGCCCCAATTTTGTATCAATCTCATGAATACCCGTTGATTTGAGTGCTTTTTTAAGGACAATATGTTTTTTATCCAATGTGATGTTAAGCTGAGATAAAATCGCTTTGGCGATATCGCCATTACCCACAGAGCCTTTGATCCCCACAGGGGCAGTAGGCTTCTCGATCTTGATCGTATGCTCCTCCAAAATCACCTTCTCTTTGGTCAAGCGTGCCAGCTCCTCTTTCAGCTCTTGTGCCATACGCTCCTGCTCTGCTGTCCACTGCTCTACCACCTCAGGTGTTGCCAACTTTGCTAACCCTTTACCAATCAAAAAATTTTGACCATATCCATCTTTGACCTCTTTGATCTCACCCGCTTTACCTAAGGCTTTGACATCTTTAATTAATAATACTTTCATAGTTTTATCCTTATTGATACTAAAATTTGAGTTATTTTATCGAAAAATTGCTAATATTAGTACTGCTATGCTAAAATCCCATAAACCAATAGAGGGATTCCTACGCATGTTTCAAGAATTTACAATAGACCAACTCGATACCTTTCCCAAAAGACTCGAAGCACTACTCGACCAACAACGCGAACAAATTAAACAACTTACCGACACTGCTCCCTGTCGCTATGAGACGATACTTAAACCTCTTCAAGACCTTGATGAGTCCCTAAGCAACTTCTTCACCCCACTCTCCTGCCTAAACTCTGTGATGAACTCAGAAGAGACACAAAAAGCCTATGAGGACTCCCTCCCCCTCCTCTCCAAGTTCTCCTCCCAGATGGCACAAAATGAGAAGCTTTTTAAGAAGATAGAGCAGATAGAGGGGAGTGATCTGGAGTCTAAACGCGTGATTGCCAATGATATTCGAGACTTTGTCCTCTCGGGTGTCACCCTCCCTACCGAGCAGAAAAAAGCACTAGAGCAGATCGCACTAGAGCTAAGTGACCTCTCCAATCAATTCTCCCAAAACCTCCTCAATGCAACCAATGCCTATGAGCTAATTATGGAAGATCCTGCCGATGTTGCGGGGATGCCTCCCTCTGATATCGAGTCTGCTCTGGAGGAGCAAGAGGGGAAAACCACCTATAAGTTTACTCTCCAAACCCCATCCTATCTCGCCTATATGACCTATGGACCCAATAGAGCCCACCGTCAAGCTCTCTCCAAAGCCTATGTGACCCGTGCCCCTCAAAATGCTGAAGTGATCGATAGTATCCTCTCTCTCAAACAAGAGAAAGCGACCATTTTGGGATTTGAGAACTATGCACACTATGCCTTAGAGAAGCGAGATGCCTCCACTCAGGAGGAGGTACTCGCGTTTCTACACGCCTTAGCCAATGCGGCACTCCCCCAAGCCAAACTCGAACTCCAAGAGCTTCAAGCCTACGCACAAACCTCTGATGGTATTGAAGATCTTGCCAGTTATGATGTCGCCTACTATAGTGAAAAGCTCAAAAAAGAGAAGTTTGCCTTTGATGATACGATGACCAAACCCTACTTTGAACAGAGTCGTGTGCTAGAGGGGCTGTTAGCGATCATCTCCGAACTCTTTGATGTCACCTTCAAATCCATCACTATAAGTGTGTGGCACCCCTGTGTCAAGGTATTTGATATCTTTGAGGAGGGGGAACTCTCAGGACGCATCTACTTCGACCTTGAGGCACGCACAGAGAAACGCGGTGGGGCATGGATGCAAGATTGGGAGACACACTATCGTGATACACAAGGAGAGAGACACCTCCCCTCTGCATTTGTAGTCTGCAACTTTGCACCCGCTACGGCTAAGACCCCATCCCTCCTGCGTCATGATGATGTGGTAACACTCTTCCATGAAATGGGACATGCGATACACCACCTCTTTAGTCAGTGTCATGAGCGTTCAGTCTCGGGGATCAATGGTGTCGCGTGGGATGTAGTAGAGTTCCCCTCACAGTTTTTGGAAAACTTCGCCTATGAAGCCTCTATACTCAAACGGTTTGGATTTCACTATGAGACCCAAGAGCCTATCCCTACCGCACTGATTGCCAAGATTAAAGAGACCAAAAACTTCCAAGCCGCACTCGGTATCTTACGCCAAGTGGAGTTCTCCCTCTTTGACTTTATGCTTCACCAGAAGTGCTATCAAGGGGAAGCTGTACAGCATCTCCTTGATAGCATACGAGAGAAGACCGCCCTACTCACCCCTCCTAAATACAACAAATTCCAACACAGCTTTGCCCATATCTTCGCAGGGGGCTATGCTGCGGGATACTACTCCTACAAGTGGGCAGAGGTACTCAGTGCGGATGCGTTCTTCTCCTGCTTGGATAGTGATGGAGCCTTTGATACCCTCCGTGCCAAAGGCTACAAAGCACATATCCTCGCCAAAGGGGGGAGCCAAGAGATGAGTCAACTCTACCACGCATGGCTCAACAGAGAGGCACGCGTCGAGAGCTTGATGAAGCTCTATGAGATTGCCCCACAGTAATGAGGTGGATAATGCGTCTACTCTTAGAGTATCGGGATCTACTCCTCATTATCATCACTATCTTTTTGCTGACACTTCTAGGGGCCTACTTTAGTACCTCCTTTGAGGAGCGACACAGCTACCTAGAGCTCTTTTTTCTTTTGGGGAGTCTGCTCTTTATCTTCTCTGCCTTGGTGGTTGCCGTTACACTTGGGTCTGCTTCATTTGGACTCTATGGAGCGATCTTCCTAGCAGGAGTGATGGGGATCTATGGGATAGAGGGTGCAGCATTGGTTGTACTGTTGACCTATCTGGTCTGGGGGTTTACCTTTACGATGGAGCTTCTACTTCTCTACCAAGGGGTCAAGAGTGCCAAAGAGTGGTTTCAGATACGCTATACCCTTGAGAGTTTTAGCCTTGAGTATAGACTCTTTTACCCACTTATCCCCATCGCTCTGCTCTTTTTGGAGTGGATCCCAAGCCTACTCTATAGAGAACCATTCTTGCGTATAGAGACTGCTCACATCCTACCCTTAGCCAAGCGACTACTCAAAGAGAGCTAACGCTTTTATACCCCAAAAAGCAACCTCTCAGAGATTTTTAAATAAAATAATAAATCAATTCTATACCCACCTATTTATGAAAGAGTGCTATGATTAAAAAAAGTAAAAAGATTATTGCTACAGGACTACTTGCTACACTCACTGCGTCCTATCTCTTTGGCTCTTTTGCACAAGCCAAAGCAACCCCTAATGAATCTAGTGCCAAAGAGAAGCTTGAGGCGTATCTCAAGTTTACACAGATACTCTCTGTCATCGAAAAGGAGTATGTAGACGAGGTCAACACCACTGTACTCATGGACAAAGCACTCAAAGGACTCCTTGCCAATCTCGATGCACACTCTAGTTTTATGGATACCAAATCCTACAATAGTCTCAGTGTCCAGACCAAAGGGGAGTTTGGAGGGCTAGGGATCTCGATAGGGATGAAGCATGGTGCGTTGACAGTCATCACCCCTCTCTATGATACCCCTGCCTTTCATGCAGGAGTCAAGTCTGAGGATATTATCCTCAAGATCGATGAACAGGCAACCATTGGGATGACGATTGATGAGTCGGTGAAGCTTATGAGAGGGAAGCCCAAGACCGATATCACTCTCACCATCATTCGCAAAAAAGAGCCTAAACCCCTCAAGATTAAAATCACCCGAGATATTATCAAGATCCAATCGGTCTATACCAAGACGATCTATGAGAAACTGCTCTACCTCCATGTTACCTCATTTGATCAAAAGGTTGTCGATGGGGTAAAAGAGGCACTCAAAGAGCATAACCAAACCGAGGGGATTATCCTCGACTTGCGTAACAACCCTGGAGGACTCCTTGACCAAGCAGTGGGTTTGGTGGATCTCTTTGTCACGGAGGGCGATATCGTCACACAAAAAGGGCGAGCCAAGACAGAAAACATCGTCTACTCTGCCCATACGCAAGAGAGTGATACCCAAACCCCTATCGTGGTCTTAGTCAATGGAGGCTCTGCGAGTGCCAGTGAGATTGTCAGTGGGGCACTTCAAGACTTCAACCGCTCTATCATCATCGGAGAGAAGACCTTCGGTAAGGGATCGGTACAAGTGGTAATGCCTGTAGGGAAGAGTGAAGCACTCAAACTCACTGTCGCACGCTACTACCTCCCTAGTGGTCGGACGATTCAAGCAGTAGGTGTCACCCCTGATATCATCGTACACGCAGGTGAAGTACCCCAACAGAAAGACCCCGACTTCCTCAAAGAGCGTGACCTCAAAAAACACCTAGAGGGGGAGCTTGCCAAGATTGATGGCAACACCACAACCACACCGTCCGAGGAGTCCAATACCACCGTGGAGGAGTCTATCATCACCGAGGAGCAACTCTATAAAGATGCACAGCTCAAGAGTGCTGTCAATATCCTCAAAGCACTTATTATTACAAACAAAGGAAAAAGATAATGGAAAAAACCACGCTTCTTTATGAGGGAAAAGCAAAAAAGATCTGGGAGACAGCCGATAAGAATCTCCTGATCTCAGAGTTCAAGGACTCCTTGACTGCGTTTAATGGCGAAAAAAAGTCTAGCGAAGCGGGCAAAGGAGCCCTCAACAACCAGATCTCTACAGAGCTCTTCAAGTATCTAGCCGAAAAAGGGATCCCCTCTCACTATGTCGATACCATCGATGCAAACAATATGCTCCACAAGAGAGCAGAGGTGATCTCTATCGAAGTGATCGTGCGTAATATCGCAACAGGCTCATTGAGTAAAAACCTTGGTATCGCAGATAAGACGATTCTCCCCTTTACCCTTGTGGAGTTTGACTACAAAAATGATGCACTCGGTGACCCAAAGCTCAATGACCAACACTGCCTCATCCTCAATCTTGTCAAGAGTACCGATGAGCTAGACTATATCCGCTTTATGGCACGACGCATCAACACCCTACTCTCAGAGTTTTATGCAGAGTTGGATATCAAAGTGGTTGACTTCAAGCTTGAGTTTGGACGCGACAAAGATGGTAATATCATTCTCATTGATGAACTCAGCCCTGACAACTTTAGACTCTGGGATGCCAAAACTGATGAGAAGCTAGACAAAGATAGATTTAGACAAGGTTTAGGTGGATTGACAGAAGCCTATAGACAAGTACTTCAACGAATTCAAAACAGATAAGGATAAGCCATGACAGCAGTAGTAAATGTATTTTTAAAAGAGGGTGTACTCGACCCACAAGGAAAAGCCGCACACCACGCACTCGATGCACTCGGATTTGATGGCGTAGTAGATGTACGCATCGGTAAGCAGATCATTATCCAACTCGATACAGACAATAGAGCTATCGCAGAAGAAAAAGTTAAAGAGATGAGTGAAACCCTCCTTGCCAATACTGTCATAGAAGACTACACTATAGAGATCAACTAAGATGAGAGTAGCCATATTACAATTCCCTGGAACCAACTGCGAGTTTGATACCCAGTACGCTTTTGAGAAGCTCGGTCATACTACAGAGCTTGTATGGCATGAGGAGTCGTCACTCCCTACAGAGATTGACCTTGTGGTTGTCCCTGGTGGATTCTCCTATGGGGACTACCTCCGCTCAGGCTCTATCGCACGCTTCTCCAAAGTGATGAAGGCGGTACAAGCCTTTGCTGATACAGGAGGCAAAGTACTCGGTATCTGTAATGGATTTCAGATCCTTACAGAGGCAGGATTACTCCCTGGAGCCTTGAAGCGAAATAATAACCTTCACTTCATCTCCAAACAGCAACACCTCCGTGTCGTCAACAGTGACAATGCCTTCCTCAATCAGTGTAGTAGAGGTGAAGTACTCACCATCCCTATCGCACACGCAGATGGCAACTACTATATCGATGAGGCAGGATTTGAGGCACTTGAAGCCAATGGGCAGATCCTCCTTCGCTACTGTGACACAGAGGGTAACCCTGTCGTAGTCAATGGCTCCGTCACCTCCATTGCAGGAGTCTGCAACCAAGCCAAAAATGTCTTTGGTCTAATGCCTCACCCTGAGCGTGCCTTGGAGTCTATCCTTGGTTCAGAAGATGGGATCAAGATGCTTAAAGGGTTTGAATCCTAATGTCACGCTTTCGTGCTTTGTGGCTCTGGTTGGGGATACTTTTGGTCTCCACCACCCTACTGACTGCACAGACGCAGTATAAATATAGCTATATGCCCAAACGGGTCTACACCAATCAGCTTTTTCCCGTGACAATCATCGGTACCAAGAGTGCCAAAGAGAAGGTCTCATTTGGATTTGATACCAACAGTTGGATCCAACCCCTTACGAAAGAACCCCTTATCATTCAAAATGGTAGTGATCGTTTCTATACCTTCTACTTCAAAGCCAATAGTCAAGATATCGAGATCCCTGAACTCTCAATCACCTCCCCTAGCCATGTCGCCGTACTCCCCGCCCAGTTTATCCCCGTCACACCACTCAAACCCAGAGCCGACTACTGTGGTGTACTCGCAGCCGATATGAAGATCAAGAGCCATCAGGTCTCAAACTACGATGAGACACACCACCTTGTAACCCTCTCCCTTGAGGCATTTGAAGCGAATATCGAAGATATTAACCTCTCTAGTGCGATAGAGTCAGGGGTTGAGCAGATCAAACGACTCAATGCCAAGGTCGAAGCAGAGTTCTATCTGGTACTCCCCTCCCAGCAGACAGAGCTTAAGTTTACCTACTTCAATACCATCAAAAAGCAGTATCAGTTCTTAGAGGTAGCCATAGCCCTACGCGATGACTCGGTCAGCACACAATCTGATCTCAATCCAAGGGAGGATAGCTTTGAGAAGCTTAAGAAGTATGCACTTACCTTCTTTGTCCTCTTCTTTTTGATTATGTTTATTGTGCGTAGAGATTTTTTCTATCTAGTCTGGAGTGTAGTGGTCTTTATCACCCTGCTTACACGCTTTATCCCTCATGAGAAGATCTGTGTTAAAAAGGGAGCCTCACTCCATATCCTCCCGACCCAAACAAGCACGATTACGATGCGGACGGATCAGGAGTTTAAGGCTATTTTACTAGGAGAGCGAGAGAGCTTTAAAAAAATCGAGTACCAAAAGGGGGTTATAGGATGGATAGACGATGAAGATATTTGCCAAGATTAGGTTCTACTGGGGGGCGTTTGTCATCTCTTTCAATACCGCAGTATTTATGATACCTGCACTGATGCTCTTTGGTCGCTACAAAAGCACCATCGTCCACAAGATCAATGCCGTCACCCTCTGGATGATGGGGGGCAGACTCTCCCAAGAGGGGGAGATGGATCTTGAGGCAGATATCTATGTGATGAACCATCAAGGGATTGTTGATATTGTTGCTATGGAAGCCCTTCAAAACAACCACCTCCGATGGGTCGCCAAAAAAGAGCTCTTTGATGCAATATGGTTTGGCAATCTTCTGCGTCATGGGGAGATGATTTCACTCGATAGAGGAAATAAAGCGGGACTTATCAAGCTCATCAAAGATGTCAAAACCTCACGAGAGGAGCTTCATCGCCCTGTAGCAATCTTCCCTGAAGGTACCCGTGCCAAAGCCCAAAGACTCCTCCCCTTTAAGCAGGGTACCAAGATGATCGCGAAAAAGCTTGGACTTAAAGTCCAACCAATCATCATCACAGGGAGCAAGTGGGTACTCAATGAGCATGAGAAGACAGGACACAGTGGTACCGTCCACTACAAGTACCTCCCGACTATCGACGTCAAAGAGGCAGAGAGTGACTGGTTTGAGACGCTCCATGAGCAGATGCAAAAGGCTATAGATGACGAGTACACTCAGCATCATCGCAGTCGCTAGTGGAGGGGCAGTAGGAGCAACCCTTCGACTCCTCATCAACACCACAATCAACAAGCACTTTAGCCACTTCCTCCCACTAGGGACACTCACAGTCAACCTCATCGGGAGTCTACTCATCGGGCTACTCTTTGCCTATTTTCATCTCAATACCGCACTCTCTCCACACCTAAAAACTTTTATGGTGACAGGGATTTTGGGTGCGTTGACCACCTACTCTACCTTTGCGATAGAGAGCTTTTTTTTGTTGGAGGCGGGAGAGTATAGCCATGCCCTACTCAATATCACACTCAACCTCTTTGGTACCATTCTCTTTGCAGGGATTGGCTACCTCTCAATGCTACACTTTACTAAATAGAAGGAGCTATCGATGATAGAACTCAACCAAGAGATAGAAAAACATATCAACAAACTCGTCACACCACTCAAAGACCCCCAAGAGGTCTATGAAGTACTCAAAGTCAAACTCACCAAAAAAGAGCTAAAGCTTCTCACGGCATGGGCAAGAGAGCAGGATGCACAAACGATCCAAACCCAACTCAACCTTGATGAAGAACGCTACGGCGAACTCTCTACCAAACTTATCAAAAAGCTCAATCAAGAGAAGCTCAAGCACCTCATCTCTCTCTAAGAGGTCGAGGCGACCTGACAGAGGTGACAGATACCATAGAGGTTGATGTCTCGTTTCTGCAGGGCAAACTGCTCCTTGGCTATCAATGGTCTCAACACCTCATCACTCTGCGGAGGATAGGGGTGATCCTCTACCCCACCACAAAGCGTACAGACAAGATGGATATGCTCCGATTTGGAGAGTTCATACTTTGATTTTCTCCCGACGATTGGCACCTCTGTTAAGATCCCTTTCTCTTGGAGCATCGTGATATTTTTGTAGATTGTGGCGAGGGAGATAGAGGGGTAACTCTCTTTGAGGACTTCATGGATCTCCTCCACACTTCGATGTCCATCACACTCTATGGTCTCAAGTACAATCATGCGTTGAAATGTTGCTTTGAGTCCAGACGCTTTGAGTAGCGTTGCATAGTCACTCATGGTGATCCTTTGGAGAAATAATGGTTTAGCCTCATACCCCAAAAAAGGGGAGGAGTTGAAGTATGAGGCTAAAACATTACTTCTGTAGTACCCCCTCACTCGGAGGAGGTCTATTGACTAGAGTTCGTCAGCGTGTTTCTCAAGATACTCAGCAACACCTTCTGTATCAGCTTTCATACCCTCATCACCTTTGACCCAACCAGCAGGACAGACTTCACCATGCTCATTGGTAAAGAGCATAGTATCCACCATTCTGATCATCTCATCAATATTTCTACCCAGTGGAAGGTCATTGATCACAGCATGTCTTACAGTACCATCTGCATCGATAAGGAATGATCCTCTAAGTGCTACCGCTTCATCAAGCAATACATCATAGTCTCTCGCGATCTGCTTAGAGAGGTCAGCAACCAATGGGAAGTTGACTCTACCAATACCACCTTGCTCTACTGGTGTCTCTCTCCATGCGAAGTGTGAGAATTGGCTATCTACAGAGACACCAATTACATTGATCCCTCTATCAGTAAACTCTTTGGCTCTATGAGAAAATGCGATAATCTCTGAAGGACAGACAAAAGTAAAGTCAAGTGGATAGAAAAAAAGTACCGCACCCTTCTCACCCAAGTTTTCCATAAGATTAAATCCATCAACAATTTGACCATCTGCAAGTACAGCTGTTGCTGTAAAATCTGGAGCTTTTTTAGTTACTAACATTTAAATTCCTTAATAATAATTTTTATTTGTAAGGAAATTATATCAGCTTAACTTTAAAGGAAGATAAAATAGGAGTGATTTTATCTTCTTCTCTCCTGATGAGTCATGGAAAAGGGTATACCTTTTGCTATCAAAATCCCCAATGAAGAGACCGTCAGCATCATAGAAGATGCACGAAAGGGAAAGAAGATGACCAAAGTCTCCCTTGATACCCTAAGAGAGAAACTCGGTGCTTGATATTGCTATCCATAAGGAGTTTAGCAAGCTAGGCTTATTACGATAGAGCATTGAGAAAGCCTCCCCTACTCAAACGGCAACAATCCAAACTTCTTCACAAATGCTTCCTCTATATCTATCAGCCCTTTAGCTTGTAAATCATCGAGTACAGACTTGGTACAGAAGGTGTCTCCTGGCCACTCACGGCTGAAGCCATCCAATGCTCCCTTGTTGGTGGCATCGACCATGATATAGGGGGAGAGGCGAACATCTCGGCTTGCGTCGATGTTGTTGACCACACGCCATAGCAACATATAGGGGTTGTCAAGTTCATTATTGGCTCGCTCTACGATGATGGCGACTTTGATGTGGGCATGGAGTGGGGCGAGTTTGTCCATGAGGTTAGCCATAGACTCCTGCTTCTCTACCATAATGACACAGAGGGGGTTTTTGGTCTGAGAGAAGTACTGCTTGAGTGCGACCACATCACGGTAGCACTTGTGTACCTTCTCAAAGAGCTTACTATCCTCTAGTGGCACTGCTACCCCCTCTGCTATCTCATCACCTGTAGCATCGACCCCAAGCTTCCCACCGACAAACTGCTCAGAGGAGGAGTGATCGAGATGATCGACGATCCCTTTGGTGATAAAAACCCGCTCAGGACTTAGACGGTCAAGGATATGCTCGGTAAGGGCTTCACTCTCCTCTAGCTTGGGGGCATCCTCCCCCACAAAGAGGGCATGCTTCACAAAGCTCATCTGCCCCACTCCCCAAAAGGCGTGCATAAACTGCATCGCATGTCCCTTATAGAGTGTTTTCATCTTCGCCATAATAAGGTTATGAAAGACCCCATTCTCTGGCATATTGTAGTCGATGAGATCAGGAGCCATGGGTTTGAGCATCGGGAGGAAAACACGCTCTGTCGCCCACCCCATATACTTATCTTCCAAAGGTGGCTTCCCTACCACTGTCGCAGCAAAGACGGGAGATTTTTTCATAGTGATAGTCTCTACCTCCATCACAGGAAACGGCTCTTTGAGTGTATAGTAGCCTGTATGATCCCCAAAGGGTCCCTCTATCTCGGTGAGTGTCGGATCGACAAACCCCTCAATGACGATATCGACATCCCTAGGGATATAGATCTCATTGGTGATCGACTTGACAAGTTGGGCATTTTGGTTGCGGACAAATCCATAGAGCAACATCTCAAACATCCCATGAGGCATCGGAGCCTGTCCACACCAGATATAGAGAGGATCTCCCCCGATCGCCACACTAATAGGCATCTTTTTACCTGCTCGTTGGTACTGATCAAAGAAGTGAGAGGCATCTTTATGGATCTGCCAGTGCATCCCTAGACGATTTTTATCATACTGCTGTAGACGGTACATCCCAAGATTTTGCATACTCCCATCGAGGCTTTGGGTATAGACCTGCCCCATCGTGATAAACGCACCCCCATCCTCCTCCCAAGTCTTGAGAATCGGGAGTCTATCGAGATCCACCTCCGCTTTGGGGATAATCACCTCTTGACACTCCCCTCTAAACTTTAACCGCTTAGGGAAGACATTTTTGAGTGAGAAGAGCTTGGGTATCATCTTGATCTTATCGATAAGGGCTTTGGGGGGTTTGAGTTTGAGTAGCTCCTCTATCCCCTCTGCCACTGCGTCAGGGTGCTTCCCAAAGATCTCCTCAGTGAGGGATTTATTGGCAAAAATATTCATCAGTACAGGCATCTCATAGGTGATCCCCTTGGCACGATTGATAGGCTGAGTAAAGAGGAGAGGACGAGAGTCGGGCTTCTTCACCTCGATATAGGCGACATGGGGGATCTCTAGCTCTACATCGAGGGGTTCATCTATGATTTTGAGGTTGCCGTGTGCTGTGAGCCACGCTACTACATCTTGCATTATTCTACCTTTGGCGTTGTGATTGTTCCAAAGATTATAGCCAAAAGTGCGTTAAAGAGAGCGACTCACACCGCCCAATCAATCACCCCTTTGCCGTGTGCTTCAAGGTAGGCATTGGTCTGTGAGAAGGGACGACTTCCAAAAAACCCACGATAGGCAGAGAGCGGAGAGGGGTGGGGGCTTTTGAGTATGAGATGGCGTGTGGTATCGATATGATGCCCCTTCTTCTGAGCATACGCCCCCCACAAGATAAAGACGACATGCTCACATGCCTCATTGATCACCTCGATGACCCGATCGGTGAAGCGTTCCCACCCTTTTCCTTGGTGGGCATTGGTCTTGCCTGCTTCTACGGTGAGGACGGCATTGAGTAGCAGTACCCCCTGCTCTGCCCACGGCTGAAGGTAACCCGTGTGGCTATTGTCTACACCGATATCACTCAACAGCTCTTTGTTGATATTGAGCAGAGATTTGGGGAGCGGGGTGACCTCAGGGAGTACCGAAAAGCAGAGTCCATGCGCATGCCCCACCGTAGGATAAGGATCTTGCCCAAGTATCACCACTTTTACCTGCTCTAGGGGTGTACTATTGAGTGCATGAAACCACTGCTTAGGAGGGGGCAATATCTGCCTCCCCTCAGCGATCTGTGAAGCCAAAAAAGCTCTAAGCTCTTGCATATAAGGCTTCTCAAACTCATCCCCAAGATGAGCCAACCACGAGGAATCCAAATCTATTTTCTTGTTATTATTCATGGCAAAAGTATAGCGTATCTACTCTAAGGGAAGAATGCCAAAGCACCATTACGCTATAATCGCGTCACTATAATACTATCACGCAGGATACTACGATGAGCCAAACAACACCCAAAAAAGCGACCTATGACCCCAAATTAGTAGAAGATGCCTACTATAAGCTCTGTGAGGAGCGTGGCTACTTTGAGATCGATGGAAACCAGAAGATCCAAGAGGAGGGGAAAAACTTCTCTATTATGATGCCCCCTCCCAATGTCACGGGGAGTCTTCATATCGGACACGCCCTCACCTTCACCCTTCAAGATATCATCACCCGTTATAAGCGTATGGATGGCTACAAGACCCTCTGGCAACCAGGGACTGACCATGCGGGGATTGCGACACAAAATATCGTCGAAAAACAGCTCCTTGCAGAGGGGACAACCAAAGAGGCGATAGGGCGAGAGAAGTTTTTGGAGCGTGCATGGCTCCAGAAAGAGACCAGTGGGGGCAATATCGTCCACCAGATGCGTAAGCTCGGTGTCACCCCTGCATGGAAGCGTGAGCGATTTACCATGGATGAGGGACTCAAAGAGGCAGTCAAAGAGGCGTTTGTCTCACTCTACGATGAAGGCAAAATCACCCAAAATACCTATATGGTCAACTGGTGTACCCACGATGGAGCGTTGAGTGATATCGAAGTGGAGCATGAGGAGATCAATGGGAAGTTCTACCATATGCTCTATAAATTTGCCGATGGGAGTGGTGAGATAGAGGTTGCCACCACCCGTCCTGAGACCTACTTTGGGGATACGGCGATCATGGTACACCCAGAGGATGAACGCTACTTTGGTATTGTTGGCAAAGAGGTACTCCTCCCCCTAACCAACCGCACTATCACAATCATCACCGATAGCCATGTCGATATGGCATTTGGGACAGGGATCGTCAAGGTCACGCCTGCCCATGACCAAAACGACTACGCCGTAGGGAAGCGACACGACCTAGAGTTTATCAAAGTCTTCGATGAGAAGGGGATACTCAACGACTACTGTGGGGAGTTTGCAGGGCTAGAGCGTCTTGAGGCACGCCCTATCATCGTCAAGGCACTCCAAGAGGCGGGACATATCGTCAAGATCGAAGAGCATACCCACCAAGTAGGACACTGCTACCGTTGTAAAAATATCGTAGAGCCGTTTATCTCTACGCAGTGGTTTTTGAGTGAAGATATCGCCAAAAACTCTATCGAACAGACCAAAAAACACAACAACTTCCACCCCGCACACTGGATCAACTCCTACACGGCGTGGATGGATGAACTACGCCCATGGTGTATCTCTCGCCAGCTCTGGTGGGGGCATCGTATCCCTGTCTTTAGCTGTGAGAGCTGTGGTCATCAGTGGGCAGATAGAGCCGATGAGCCAGAGGCGTGTCCCAAGTGTCACGCCACTACCCTCACCCAAGACCCTGATGTCTTGGATACTTGGTTCTCCTCTGCTCTCTGGGCGATGAGTCCACTAGGATGGGGCAACAACGGCAAGATGCGTGAGACCTACAACGATACCGATATGGCAGACTTCTACCCCAACTCTCTGCTGATTACAGGGTTTGATATCATGTTCTTCTGGGTTGCTCGGATGATGATGATGGGAGAACACTTCCAAGGGCAACTCCCCTTCAAAGATATCTATATGCACGCCTTAGTGCGTGATGAGCATGGAGCCAAGATGTCCAAATCCAAAGGCAATGTCATCGACCCACTCGATATGGTCGAGGAGCATAGTGCCGATATCATCCGCTTCACCCTTGCCTACCTCGCTGTACAAGGACGCGATATCAAGCTAGGAGCCAAAAACCTAGAGCAGTTTAGAAACTTCACCAATAAGCTCTACAACGCCACCAACTACCTCCAGCTCAATGTCGAGACCTTCCCTGACCTCAAAGATATTGAGGTGACTACGCCACTAGGACGCTATATGCAGAGCCGTCTAGGTGTAGCAGTCGAGCGTGTGCGTGGGGCGATTGAGTCTTATAAGTTTGATGAGAGTGCCAAAGCCCTCTACAACTTCGTCTGGAATGAGTTTTGTGACTGGGGGATTGAGTACTCCAAAGCTGATCGTGAGAGTATCGTAGAGCTTGGAGCGATCTTCAAAGAGACACTCAAGATGGTCTCTCCCTTTATGCCATTTATCGCAGACCACCTCTATCACAAGCTCAGTGGTACAACCCTAGAGGAGGGGGAGTCACTCATGGTGATGCCATTCCCTAAAGCGATCAAGCAAGATGCACAGAGTGAGGCGATGTTTACTATTATCGAGGAGTCTATCACCGCTCTGCGTCGTGCCAAAGTGGTCATCGATATGGGGAATTCGAAGATAGACAAAGCCTATATCAAACTCGATAGCACCATCGATACGGCAATGGCAAAGCCGTTTATCCAGAAGCTTGCTAAAGTCACGGAGATAGCCTTTGTAGAGGCAAAAGTCGCTAACTCCATCACCGATGTATCAGACAACCTAGAGGTCTACCTCCCTACAGGTGAGATCGATATGCAACCCATCATCACCAAACTCACCCGCCAAAAAGAGAAGCTTGAAAAAGAGATCGCAAAGCTCAATGGGATGCTCAACAATGAACGATTCGTTGCCAATGCCCCTGAAGCGGTCATCGCAGAGAATAGACAAGCCCTAAGTGATGCCCAAAACAAAATGAATAAAGTCGCCACGGAGCTGGCAGGCTTTGGCGTATAAGGAGTAGTATATGCAACCTATCACCATCTGGCACAACCCAAACTGTAGCAAGTCACGCGCGAGTATGGCTCTACTAGAGAAGCAAAACAACCTCTCTATTACCACCTTTAACTACCTTGAGACACCCCCTAGCTACGAAGCACTCACCCAAGTGCTTCGACAACTAGCCCTCTCTCCACGAGAGCTGATGCGTACCAAAGAGGATCTCTACCAAGAGCTAGGACTCCACACCGTCACCTCCAATAGAGTCCTGATCGAAGCGATGTGTAGCCACCCCAAGCTCATCGAACGCCCCATCATCATCAAAGGGGAGAGAGCCGTCATCGCACGCCCTATCGAAAACCTCCACACCCTCCTAGCAGAGGCTTAACGGGTCACGATCTCAATACTCCCTAGGGGCTGAATAGCCAGCTGGCTCTCGGGGATCGTCACCACATCCCCATCGAGTTCAACCAAATTGTAGCGGTTGTGAAGCTCTAGACTCATCGCCTCCTCTACTCTCCCATAAAAACTCCCAAACTTGGGGATAAACCCTGCGGGTGTAAAGATAAAAAACCGCTGTCGACTCCGTAGCATAAACGGGGTCATTACCAGATGTACAGGTAGCAAAAAGAGTCCTGCTAAGAGGTACTTCCCTATCCCTCGCTTCAACCACCCAAACCGTAGCGTCTCAGAGAGAAAGATATGTTGGAGATCTCCCATATTGCCCGCCGAGAAGAGAAACACCTCAGCATTGAGGCGATAGAGCTTCTGTAGAGCCGTAGGGGGTCGCTCCCCTCCTCCCAACTGCTCCAAAAGAGGCTCTAGTTTGGGGACACGGTGGAGCTTGGCGATGACATTGAAAGAGCCAGTAGGATTGAGGATAACTGGGGGAAGAGGGAGATAAGTATAGAGCTGTTTCATCACACGCCGTATCGTCCCATCTCCCCCACTAATGAGAAGATAGTCAAACGCCCCTATCTCTGCTATCTCACTCAGAGAACTTTCTGTTACATTGACAATCTCTAAAGAGTCATCTGTCACTACTTTACCAATCGAGAGAATACGCATACCTATCCTTAATCCTTAGATTTATTGGCTATAATTATAGCCATGAAAATTGAAAATGAAGAGGCACTCGATGACTTTATCATCTGCCATAAATGTCAGACCCTCCACCACGAGATACCGCTTCGTGATGGTGCGATGGCATACTGTAGTGCCTGCGGGACGATGATGTACCGCTACGACTCTCATCTGATTGATCGTGGGTTGGCACTGAGCATCACCGCACTCATCTTCTTCTTTGTTGCCAACTTCTTTCCAATCGTCAAGATAGAGATTTTGGGGCATGCCCAGTTTATCACCATCCCCAAGACCTTCTTGAGCCTCTTTGAGCATGGCTTCTATATCGTAGGGATCTTCTGTAGTTTCTTGATCTTTATCTTCCCTTTGGGGGTCTTTTTGCTCTACTTATGGATCTTTACACTTCTCAAGCTACAGCGAGGGGAGAGGCTCACACGACGGCTTCTTGTCCTCCTCTCCCGTAGTATCCCGTGGAGCATGAGCGATATCTTCCTCCTCTCGATACTCGTCTCCCTTGTCAAGCTCATCGGCTATGCTCAAATAGAGATAGGGACTGCCTTTTGGGCATTGGTACTCTTCGTGGCAGTTGATCTCTATATCACCAAGATGATACGCATCTCTGAGATATGGATGCTCCATAAACGGCTCTTTTTCCCACAAGGTAGAGGATGCTAGAGGTCGATCCCAAACAACTTATCCGATGCCCCATCTGTGAAGCGGTCAATATCGACAAAGGCAAGAGTAACTGCTGTCGGCGGTGTGAGAGTGCTATCTACCACCACAGACGCTTCAAGACAGAGCGGAGCTGGGCATTTCTCATCACTGCTATCATCGCCTATATCCCTGCCAACCTCTATCCGATGCTCATCACCAAACAGTTTGGTATGGTCGAGGGGAGTACCATCGTAGGGGGGGTGATACTACTCTGGGAGCATGGCTCCTACCCCATTGCGGTGGTGATCTTCTTTGCGTCGATTGTGATCCCTGTGATGAAGTTTTTTATCCTGCTCTATCTGCTTATCAGTGTCAAGTACCCCCTTGGCAAGGAGCGAAAAGTAGACAAACATAAGCTCTACTATATGACCGAGGTCGTAGGACCATGGTCGATGGTTGATGTCTTCGTTGTGGCAATACTCTCCGCCCTCATCCACCTGAGCAATATCCAGATTGTCGCAGGCACCGCAGCGACCGCCTTTGCGATCTCTGTCTTTTTTACCCTCTTGGCAGCCCACGCCTTTGATGAACGACTCATTCAAGAGTCCCCCTATAGATTTTGAGTGAAGGAGTTCCATGCTTCAAAATATCCCCCAAGTAGAAGAGTCCAAAAAGTTTAACCTCATCACCTCCATCTGGCTTGTGCCGTTTGTGGCGTTGATGATTGCGGGGTGGCTCGCCTATCAGTACTACGCACAGCTTGGACCAGAGATCAAGATCATCTTCCCCAAAAACGAGGGACTCCAAGCGGGTCAGAGCCGTATCAAATACAAAGATGTCCCCATCGGCAAGGTGACCAAAATCCAACTCCAAAACGATGGCAATGGGGTCGTGGTCTTTGTGCGTATCGACAAGACCGCCAAGCGATTCCTCAATGAAAATACCAAGTTTTGGATCGTCAAAGCCGAGGTGAGTATGGGGGGCGTGAGTGGGCTAGACACCCTTATCTCAGGCACCTATATCAATATGTTTACCCAAGAGGGTGTGGAGCAAAAACGCATCTTTCGTGGACTCTCTCACGCCTACAGAGAGGATAAGCAAGGCGAGTACTTCCACCTCTACTCTCCCCAAGGCTACCATATCAAAGAGGGTACCCCCATCTACTTCAACAACCTCCAAGCAGGAGCGGTCGAGTATGTCCATATGGCACTCGATGGCAAAGGCATCGCCTATGAGGTCTATATCAACAAAGCCTTTATCCCCTACCTCCATACCGACTCCAAGTTTTGGGTGAGTAGTATGGTCGATTTCGATCTCTCCCATGGCAAACTCAATGTCAATGTCGCCCCACTCAGCCAGCTTATCCAAGGGGCGTTGAGCTTCTCCTCCTCAGGAGAGGATAGTAGCCGTACTATCCCCGAGAAGTTTAGCTTTCACCTCTACCCCAACCATACAAGAGCCTTGAGCAAACGCATCGGAGAGGGGGGGCATGCTATCAAGTACTTTGAGCTTCATACCCAACGCTCCATCGCCAAGCTCAAAGAGGGGGCGAGTGTTGAGTATGAGGGGTTTGAGGTGGGAAGTGTGAAGCGTATCACCCTCTCCTATGACCCCCACTCTCATCAGATGGAGGGGCGTATCCTCCTCACCATCGACACCTCAGCCTTTCGCCCTACTGTAGGAGCAGTCCATACAGGAGAGGAGAACTTCTACCAAGCGATCACAGAGGGTCTGCGTGCTAAGCTCAGCCAAGCTGATCCCATCAGTGGGATGCTCTTTGTCTCCTTGTGCTTTGAGGAGAATCAGACACAACAGACCCTCACCCAAGGGGAGCAGTACCCTCTACTCCCTATGAGCCAGACCCAAGAGCAAGGGCTGATGGAGAGAGTCGAGGCGATCGCTACCAAGCTCAATGATCTCAAGCTCGAAGCCCTCATCACCTCACTCAATACCCTCCTACAGCAGAGCCAAGCCCCCATCGAGAACCTCAACACCCTCCTCATCGAACTCAAACAGAGTGCTAAGGATATTCATGCCTTTACCAACCAAAAGAGCTTTAGAGCGATGCCAAATGCCATAGAGACAAGCCTCAAGACCCTTACCCAAACCCTCAAGACCACTCAGCGTGTCGTCAAGGGCTATAAGAGCAACTCTCTCATCATGCGTAAGCTCACACAGACCCTCAAAGCCGTCACTCGTGGAAGTGACCAACTAGAGATCTTCTTCAAGATGCTCAACCGCAAACCCAACTCACTTATCTTTGGAGATAAATAATGCCTGCTTTTAGATCCCTACTCCCCCTAACGCTACTCCTCCTTCTCCTTGCAGGGTGTGGCTCAACACGCTTCTTTGTCCTCTCGACCCCCTCTAGCCCCACACACCACTACCCCTCGACCAAACGCCTCATCGGTATCGAACAGGTCACCGTACCACGCTACCTCTTCAAGCGGGAGATCGCCGTAGCTGAGTCGGCAAGTAGTGTACTTTTTTTGAGTGGAGCGACTTGGGCAGAGGATCTCCAAGAGGGACTCACCCACCGTCTCATCGCCTTTTTACAGACCAAGTTTAACCACCCCGATATCTACGCCTACCCATGGGAACTCAGCCGACAACCCGATATCAAACTCAAACTCCAAATCTCCCGCTTCATCGCCCAAGATGACCGTGTCACACTCCAAGCCGTCTGGGAGCTAGAGAACCTCCACACCACCAAACGCATCGCCAAACTCTTCCACATCACACTCCCCACCACCCCCAACGATATAGAAAAAATCGTCCACTCCATGGATCAAGCCTTTGGCGCATTAGAAGAGAATATTGCCAAAGGGCTGAAGCGGTTTTGAGAATCTAAAGAAGCGTGTGAGTTATAGCTTTTAGTGAGAGGGGGTAGTCGTGACCAAAGAGAGATGGGTCAAGCTCGCTTGCTGGAGTAGATCCAAGAGGGCTACCACCCGTTTATAGGTCACCGCTTCATCGATGCGGAGGAGGAGTGGACGCTCTTTGTTGCTAATCGTATGGAGCTTATCTTGAAGTTGCTCTAGGGAGAGGACTTCACCCTGAAATGCGATACGATCAGAGGAGAGTTCTATCGTCAAGGGTTTGGACTCCACCTCAAGTGGTTGTGTCGTAGCACTAGGAAGTGTAAGGGGGAGGAGTAGCTCCTCTCTCTTGAATACGGAGGTGACGATAAAGAAGATCAGCAAGATAAAGACCACATCGACTAATGGGGTCATATCGGGGGTGAGGGGTTCTCTGCGTCTCATAGCTGTGCTAAGACCTCTTGCTCTAGGTGTAGCTCTATCACATCGAGTCGTGCGATGAGATAGTTGTAGCCGATATAGTGCGGAATCGCGACAATCAACCCCGCGACCGTGGTGATAAGTGCCACAGAGATACCCGATGAGAAGACCGCAGGATCTCCCAACCCCTGCTTGGCAATCGCATCAAAGGCACTCAAGACCCCGAGTACCGTCCCGAGTAGCCCCAGTAGTGGTGCGATCAAGGCGATGATCTTGATACTACTCAGCCCAAACTCCAACTTCTGTATCTCCATACGCAGTGCATTGTCTAGTAGCTCCTTATCAAACGCCTCATTGTGTCGCTTCACAAAGACCAAGACACGCTCTACCATATCCAACTCTCGCCACCGTATCAGGGTAAGCAGTAGAAACTTCCACAACATCAGGGTAAACCCAAAGATATTTAATCCGATCAGAAGGGTGACAATCACCCCACCTCGCTCGATATACTCTGCTATCTCCAACATACTCTCTCCTAGTCTATTTTATAGTAGATAGGCACAGTCAAAGTCATCTGTGCTATCTGTAGTTTGGGGGGGATAGGGGGGAACTGCCCTATCGATTTGATCCCCTTGAGTGTGGCACGGTCAAGCCGACGATACGCAGAACGCTTGGCGATACTAAGCTCCACTATCTTGCCATCAGAAGCAATAGTAAACCTCACCAAGACCACCCCCTCCTCTCGCCTCTGCTTAGCTCTATCGGGGTAGTATTTGTGGCGTTCGATAAGTTGCTGTACCCGACTGAGATAGGTGTCTCTAAGCTTTTTGAGCTGAGGCGAGGTAGGAGGTGGCTGGCTCTTGGTTTGGGTAGCTGGGGCAGGGGTAGAGAGGCTTGGTGACTGTGGCTCTGACTTCTCCTGTGATGCCTTACTAGATTGGGCTAGGGGATGCACTGCGGTAGGACTCTTGGGTAGAGGGGGTGTATCGTGCGGAGTCGTGGTCTCTTGGATAGGCTCTTGGCGTGCTTTAGAGGCTTGGGGTGTAGTGGATGGGGGTCTCATAGGTGCCATGCATAGGGAGAGTGATAGGGGCTTGAGATTGACCTTGGGATCGTGGTGCGTTTGAAGTGGAGGGGCGATCCACACCTGCCTCTCCTCTTTAGCATACCCCAAGAACCACTCATGGAGCATCCATACCATGACAAAAGAGACAAGAAGCGGTAGTAGATCCCTCACCTTCTCCAGACCTTAGTAGAGTCTTGCGAGTAGGCTATCCATCTTGTTTTTCGCACCTTGTAAGAGGCGTACGCTCTCACTAGCGAGTTTACCCTCTTGAGACATCGGTGTTGCCATAAAGGCATGAATACTCTGGAGTAGTGTCTGTGTATCGTTCATCTCGATGATAGACTTCTCATGGTAGCGTTCACCCTCCTCTTTTTTACCCTCGATATAGAGGATTCGCTGGAGTTTTCCAACCTGCTCATTAAGGAGGACACGGTAGGTATTGAGAGTCTTGATTGAGTCATTGATATGGGCATCGACACGATCCATCTCATTTTTACAGTTACCTTTATGGAGTGCATACTCCTCTGCCTCTTCAAGCTGTGCTACCGCAAATGCAAGATTCTTGGTCGCTTTTTTGGAGACACGAATCTTGTAGAGTATCACCATCACGACCAATGCAGAGAGACCCACTACCGCCCCACCGACATTGATATCATCACTCATGCCTACAAGCGTACCAAACCACCCCAAGATCGCATCGATACTCTCTTTGGTTGGAACTTTGGAGAAGTCTAGTGCCTGCCCTAACTTATCACTTGCGAAGTATGCCATACCTGCCACTGTCGCACCTGCTCCGATGAGACCAAGCAAGAAGCCTGTAAACTTACCACTCGATACATCACGCACAAACATTGGAGCAAGCTCCTCTTTACTCTCAAAGACGACCGTAGACTCCTCAACACTCTTCTCCTCTACCCTATCCTCATCCGCAGGTGGTGCAAGCTCTATCAACAGTGCCTCACTCGCCTCCAAACCACCACTAAGCAGTGATGCTTTTGCCTCTTCATAGTTGCTCAAGTCATCAGAGAGGAGGAGTTTACACTCTTGGGTTTGATTGTCAGCATTTGCGACGATTGTCCGTGCCTCATTAATGAGCATCTCCGCCTCCTCTTGCTTACTCAAGGAGACCTCCTCAGAATACGCCTCTTCTACAGCTTCAGAAGCCTCTACTTGCTCTTGAAGTTCTCTACTCTCCTCTGCCTGAAGTACCTCTTGCTCTTCTTGCTCTTCTTGTGTCTGATCTACTACTTCTCTCTTCTCTTCCACGGGTCGATCCTTTATTGGTTAATGTTTAGAGTTATTTTATCAAAACTTTACTACTATTCTTTTAATTCATATCAAATTTTTACAACTCTCTGCTATAATCTCCCAAAAATTGCAAGGATGTTTATGGGTATTTTGGTTGCATTACTGGTCTTGTCACTCCTTATCTTCTTTCATGAGTTGGGGCATTTTAGTGCGGCACGCCTCTTTGGTGTGCGAGTCGATGTCTTTAGTATTGGATTTGGCAAACGACTCTTCACCAAAACCATCGGTACCACAGAGTGGAGTCTCTCTCTCATCCCTCTTGGGGGGTATGTCAAGATGAAAGGGCAGGATGATAGTGACCCAACACAGACTAGCAATGGTAGCGATAGCTACACCACCAAAAAACCGTGGCAACGCATCATTATCCTCCTTGCAGGTCCCTTTGCCAACTTCTTTATGGCGTTTCTACTCTATCTTGCTATCTCCTTTTTGGGTGTACCAAAGCTTCTCCCTTTTGTGGGAGAGGTAGGAGAGGCAACCCCCGCACAACACGCAGGTCTCCAAAAAGACGATAAGATCCTCAGTATCAACGGCACCCCTCTGAGCTACTGGGAGGAGATAGGAGAGGCGATCAACCAGAGCCACGGCACTCTACAGGTCACCCTCGAACGCAACCAGAGCCGTATCTCCCTCACCCTTACCCCCAAGATCATCAAGGAGAAAAATATCTTTGGAGAGACCATTAGCCGTCAGATTATCGGGATCAGCCCACTAGGTAGACAAACCACCGTCTACTATGGGCTTGGTGAGGGGCTTGGCTATGCCCTAGAACAAACCTATAATGCGAGTCTACTTATCTTCCAAAGTCTCCAGAAACTCATCACAGGTGTAGTGGGAGCGGACAAACTCGGAGGGGTTATCACCATCGTCGATATAACCGCCCAAGCCAGTAGTGCAGGGATACTCTCCCTACTCTTCTTTACCGCACTCATCTCGGTCAACCTCGGCGTACTCAATCTTCTGCCTATCCCCGCCCTAGATGGAGGGCATATTATGTTTAATCTCTATGAGATTATGAGAGGCAAAGCACCCAGTGATGGAGCAATGTACTATATCACGATGGTGGGGTGGGGACTACTGCTCTCCTTGATGCTACTAGGACTCTACAACGACTTCAACCGTCTGATGATGGGTTAAATTATTTAGGAGGAGATACTTATGATACAAGAGAAAGAACAACTACGACACAACCTCGACAGGGTCATCTGGACGATAGAAGAGGCACGCATCAGTGTGAGTGAACACCATATTGTACAGCTAGTGGCAGTGGGAAAATACACCGAGATAGAGAATATCCAGAGCCTCTATCAGCTTGGACAGCGTGCCTTTGGAGAGAACCAAGTCCAACAACTCACCCAACGCATGGAGAGCCTAGAGGAGCTTCCACTCCAGTGGCATATGATCGGCTCACTCCAAAAGAACAAGATCAATAAACTTATCGCCCAAAGACCCACCCTCTTCCACGCGCTCGATAGCCTCGCACTCGCAGAGGCACTCAACAAAAAGCTCACAGAGCAGAACCAAACCATGGCGATGCTACTACAGATCAACAGTGCCAAAGAGCAGACCAAATCAGGTGTCATGCCAGAAGAGGCAGTCGATATCTACCAAGAGATCCAAGAGCGTTTCCCTCAGATCAGACTCAAAGGGGTGATGAGCATCGGAGCCCACACCGAGGAGACCCCCCTCATACAACAGAGCTTTGAGACCACCCACCGCATCTACGAAACCCTCCAAAAAGAGGGAGCCACCCTCTGCTCCATGGGCATGAGTTCAGATTATCCACTCGCCATCAAATGTGGATCCAACCTCGTAAGAGTCGGCTCCTCTCTCTTTGGGTAGAGAGGGAGTGAGTGATATTGTTGTAATGGAGTTATATCAAGGTGCAAAAAACAAGAGCGATTTAAATTTTATAGCCAAAGAGATAGCAGTTTTTAAGATTTTAAAAACCAATGATGAGATTATCAAATTGGCTTTGGTATAGAAGAAGCCTAAACTTCTTCTCCCCCTCCTCCCCCACCAACCAAACAGACCCATGAGCATTGCAATTTTCAATAGAATTGTATTTGTAAGTTGCATAGATGAACTAGGGAATGCCACCAACTGAGTAGCCAATCCTCCACTTTCCTGCTAAAATAGCACTTTAACATAAAGGATACTAGTATGGCTACAGGTTTTTTTGCACTTTTTGATGATATTGCTCTTTTGATGGATGATGTCTCCACAGTCAGTCAAGTTGCGACACAGAAGACTGCGGGGATACTTGGAGATGATCTCGCGGTCAATGCGGAGAAGGCATCGGGGTTTTCTGCTTCGCGGGAGCTTCCTGTGCTTTGGGCTATCACCAAAGGCTCACTCCTCAACAAGCTCATCATCCTCCCCTTCGCATTTCTACTCAGTGCGTTTGCTCCGTGGGCGATTGTGCCTATCTTGATGGTGGGGGGAGTCTATCTAGCGTATGAGGGGGCAGAGAAGATCCATGAGTACTTCTACCCTCACACTCCCCATCAGCCTATCAAAGATCTGACCCCCCTCTCCAAAGAGATGATCCTCTCCCAAGAGAAGAGCAAGATCAAATCGGCACTTATTACAGACTTTATCCTCTCGATTGAGATTATCATCATCGCACTCAGTACCGTCACTGAGCAGACGCTCCCTGTACAGATCATCGTCGTCTCTCTCATCGCACTCTTAGCAACTGTTGGGGTCTATGGGATAGTCGCACTACTCGTGCGTATCGATGATGTAGGCTATGGCATGATTCGGCGGAGTGGGGGTCTGGGTGTAGGGACTACCATTGGGCAGTTTTTGGTGCGTCTACTCCCCAAGCTTATCCAATCCCTCACCGTCATCGGTACGATTGCGATGCTCTTAGTCGCAGGTGGGATCTTCTTACACAACCTACACACACTTCATGCGCTACTCGACTTTATGCCGATGCTATTAGGGGATTTAGTCGTAGGATTAGGGGTTGGGGGGATTGCCCTAATGGGCATGAGACTACTCAAGAGGGGTTAACACCCCTCTTGGTGCTTAGAGCTTCTTGAGGAAGTCTGTTTTGAGGAAGATCATCGTACCATTGACACGCCCTTGGATATGGGTCGGGTCATTGGGTGCCATACGGATGTTTTTGACGGTGGTTCCCTGCTTGGCGGTGAAGCCTGCTCCTTTGACGGGGAGATCTTTGATGATGGTGACGCTATCTCCCTCTTGGAGGAGGTTGCCGTTGCTATCTCGTACAGGTTCGTTCTTCTCCTCCTCTAACCCAGACTCTGCCCACGCTCTGACATCCTCTTCAAGGTACATCATATCGAGCTGATCTTGAGCCCCAAGCTTACTAAGTAGTCTAAAGACCATCACCTGTACTGCAGGCTCACTACTCCACATACTATCATGCAGACAGTTCCAGTGCTTCTCATCACTAGTAGGCTCTTCGATCGAAGCACGACACTTCCCACAGATCACAATCGCATCCTCTTTGGGTGCTACGCTATAGGCCTCAAGTGCCTCCGTACTCCCACACAACTCACACTTACTGTCACTTCGCTCCATTAATGCCTGATCGATACTCATTTAGACTCCTTTGAAATAATTATGTATTCTACTCTATTAGCTTTAATCTAGCCAATAGTCCCGCCGTGGTGGTATAGCCCACCTCACTAAAGCGTAACTTCCCTCTGCCATCATAGACAAAAGTCGTCGGAAACGCTTGGACATCAAACCGCTTTGCCCAGCTCCCCTCGCGGTCATTGAGTACCTTGAAGCTTAGCTCATGCTCCTGCATATAGGTAGCTATCTCACTATCACTCCCTGAGTTGACCGCGATAGAGAGAAGTGGGTAGTCATGGGAGATCGACTCAATCACCCCCGCCTCCATACGACAGGTAGGACACCAGCTCCCCCAGAAGTGTAGCACCAAAGGACGCCCCTCCAACTGCTGACTCTCAAACGGGGTACCATCAATCAGTGTCACTGCAATAGGGGGGAGTTGGTCACTCTGTAGCGTAGGCTTGCGTAGGTAGCTCATCACATTGCTGAGTATAGCAATCACCACAACCCAGCTCAGAAGCTCTTTGAAGAGGGCTTTGGGCGACCATCCTCTCCACTTTAGCATCTAGTCAATCTCCACTCCATCCCAAAACTCATCATAGTCGAGGTTTGTCATGGCACTCTCATCGTGAGGGTTGTTCTCCAAGAGCTTGGCTTGCTCACTCTCAAAGTACTGTGCTAGTGCCTCTTCCAGTATCCTGTTGATATCTTTTTTTAAAATATCCGAAAAGAGTTGAAGACTCTCAACCGTCTGATCTTTCAATTCTAACTCTATTGTATTTTCCATAAGGGAAGTTTACTCTTTTTATCTAAAAATTTTTGCTATGATTGTATATGATTTTTGAAAAACTAGACTTTATCGACCAACTTCCACTAGAAGCGTACCCCAAGCACTTTGGCACAGCCTACAAGCCAAGAGCCACACCCAAGCGATTTCGCTCCAATATGATGCTCAACCCACTCAATCTCAAACACCTCAACCGTATCGACACGATGTCTGCTGATATGATTACCCTCAACCTCGAAGATGCCATCGCCCCTGCACGCAAACAAGAGGCACGCTACAACATCGCCCTCTTCCTCTCCCATCTCCAAAAGAGTCGTTCCTTTATCATCGTCCGCACCAATCCCCTTGAGGAGGGAGGTGCTGAGGAGATTAGCTTTCTCAATGACTTTGGCTTTGATGCGATACGCCTCTCCAAGGTCAAGACCCAAACCCAAATCGCCCAAGCCCTCACCCTTCTCGCACCAGACAAAGAGCTTCATATCTCTTTGGAGACCAAAGAGGCGTTTGAGTCGCTAGGGAGTCTACGCTTCGACCCACGACTCACCACCGCCAACCTCGGGATACTCGACCTCCTCACCTCTCTAGGACTCCCCCAATCCCTTATCACCCTACATAACCCCACCATCGACTATATCCTCTCCAAGTTTCTCATCGATGCCAAGCGTGCGGGGATACACCCTATCTCGTTTATGTTTCAGGAGTATCACGATACAGAAGGGTTCTTGGCATGGTGTCAGCATGAGAAGCGTATGGGGTTTGAGACCAAAGCGTGTATGGGACCCAAACAGGTCGCCATCGCCAACAGCGTCTTTGGGGTCACACCACGAGAGCGAGATCGTGCGATCCATATCAAAACCTCCTTTGAAACCCATGCCAAAGAGGGCAATAACGGCTTTATGGATGAGGTGTATGGGTTTATCGATGAGCCGATCTACCGTGACGCACTACTCGTACTCCAACACACCCAAGGGGGCGATGATGCGTAGTGTTCTTTTGATCTTTCTGCTTCCCCTACTCCTTCTTGCCCATGACGATAGACCCCCTATCCCCCATGACTTCCTTGCCAAACCATCGGTACAACGCTTTATCTCGATGATGGTCACCAAGCACCACTTCAAGCGTGCCTATCTGCGTCGTACCCTCCATCACGCCAAACTCGACCGTGATACCCTCGACCGCTATACAGGACGCTATAAAGTCGGCTCGACCAACGGCTCATGGGAACGCTACAAAGCCCATGTCCTCGATGCCACCACCCTCCACAAAGCCAAGCAGTTCAAACACGACTACTACAGCACCCTACGCCGTGCGAGTCGTGAGTACCATGTCGACCTTGACTATATTGTAGGGTTTATCTGTGTGGAGAGTAAGTTTGGGGAGTATAGTGGTGACTACAGTGTCCTCGATGCCCTCACCACTCTCGCCTTTCACCCCAACCGTATGCAACGCTTCTTCAAGTCTCAGCTCAAGCACCTCTTTTTGATGGCACGAGAGCAGGGCTACACCATAGAGCGACTCAAAGGGTCATTTGCAGGAGCGATGGGGATGGTACAGCAGGTTCCTTCTGTCTTTAGAAAGTATGGGATGGACTACAACCACGACGGGGTCAAAGACCCATGGAGCTTAGAAGATAGTATCGGCATCATCGCACGCTTTATGCACAAAAACGGCTGGAGAGAGGGGCTACCCGCAGCCGTAACGACCAACTTCCACGCCATACGCTACCACCAATCCCCCAAACCCTCACGCAAACGACGCTACCCACTCAGCACCCTACGCAGACACGGTATCACGCCGACACAGCCCTTCACCCAATCCAAAGCCTACCTCCTCAAAGTCCACAACACCACCCACGATGACCTCTACCTAGGCAGTAGCAACTTCCGCGTCCTCACCCGCTACAACAACGCCACCACCTATGGACTCGCCATCCACCTCATCGCCCAAGCGGTGCGGTAGGCACACCTCCTATCCCACCCCTTATTGAATAGAAGACATAGTAGCATAAATTGATTGATGAATCTGAGAAAAAGAAAGCTTTTGCTTATTGAGTATCGCAGTAGCAGTTATATATTTCCTATCAATTCACTACCATCGTATACACTATGAGAAGAACAGTCTAATAACTATATGATTAAAAGCATATTAAACCCTATCAAAAGTTACATTAAAACATTTTATATACTAAACTCTTGTAATATCTATAAGTTTTTCACTCAATTAGCTTTTTAATATCTTTTATTTTGTATGCTGGTTTTTTACTATGTATCATAGCATGACAATTTGGATATACTGGTCTTAAATCTTGAATTGGGTTAATTTTATATTCCTCGTTAACTTCTGATAATGGTTTTACATGATGTACATGAATAAAACCTTTTCCAATCTCTCCAAATATTTTTTCAAAATCAAAATTACATACTAGACTTCTTGCATAATTCTTCATTTCTTAACCAATATAATTTTTAAGAGATTTTATCATTTTTTTGGTTATGCAAGAAGTCTATTACTTAAATCTGTTAACTCTAAAACATTTATTTTTTTATTGCTTCATTTTTAGTCAATATATTCCTTTGTAATCTAACGGCGAGGCTGAAGATAGCCAATACATTGCCGTTAGTAATGTATTGGCTACTCTGACTTGTTAGACTGTTAGTAAACTTCTTTTCTATGAGTAATTCTAATGAGAGTAATTACTAAAATATCATTCTCTTTTAAATACACAATTCTATAGTTTCCTGCTCTTTTTCTAAACTTACCTTTATGTTTACCTTTTAAAGCTTTATCATTTGAAAAATTTCCTACTTCTAAATCTTTGATTTTTTCAAAGATAAGTTTTTGATTTTGTGCATCAATTTTTTCTAACTCTTTAAAAGTAGCTTTTGGAACAATAATTTTAAACATTAGTTTAGTCCAAGTCTTTGTGCTACCTCTTCAAGGGAATATACTTCAGTTTTTCCAGCTTTTAATTCATCTATGCGTTTATCTGAAATCATCTCATCTAATGTATCAAAATATGTACCTACCGCTTTTTCAATAATATAAGTACGAGAGCGTTCAAGTTCTTGTGCATAAGAATCTAAAGCACTTAAAAGTGTTTCATCCATTCTAATATTTATAGCTTTCTTCATAATGTATCCTTTTGTAGATACATTATACTACAAATTTTTGTAAAATTCAAATGGAGTCTAACGGCTGAGTTAGGTTTTAAATATATTACGAATTAAATCTCCAATATTAGAACCTAAATTATCCATAATTTTTTCTATATTATTTTCAAATAATTTTTCCTGTTCTAAGGCTCTATCTATATTATCTTTAGTTACGATTTCTTTATTAAAATTTTTCTTATTATAACCATTTGCTAATATATTTGAAAGTTGCTTATCAATATATCTTCTATTTTTACTTGATGTAATCCAGTCATTAATATATAAAATTTCATTATCATATTTAGTAATATCATCTACATGCAATAATAACCAAAATTCAAATAGAGGATTTGTCATAGCAATATTAGACTTCTTGCATAACCTATCATTTAACCGCAAAACCTCTATCCAAGTTTACTAAAGCACAGATTAGATTAAATCTCAAGCCAAATCTTTTTCTTCTATTTCTGTATTT
>JAMOSB010000016.1 GCA_027068485.1 Sulfurovum sp. | reverse complement strand
ATGCAACGGTTGAATTTACAGTAGTTGTTGCCTCTTTACCTATTGTTTTTGTGGGTGCATTACAAGGGACTCGAACCCTAGAGGATAAATTTGAGGAGATGGCAGATATTTTCAAAGTGCCTATGATGATGAAATTTACCGATATTTATCTGCCTCATATCTTCTCTTATGTCTTTCCTGCGTGGGTTTCAGCTTTGGGGATGGCTTGGAAGATTGTAGTTATGGCTGAACTTTTGGCGACTAGTGATGGATTGGGGGCAAGTTTAGCAATGGCAAGAAGTCAACTTGATACCTCTACAGCTTTGGCTATTGTAGTGGCTATGGTTGGGCTTTTGATGTTTGCAGAGTATATCTTTTTAGAACCAATTAAGAGAGAGGTGGAGAAATGGCGAGATTAAAAGTAGAAAATCTAAGCTTCTCATTTGGCTATGATACCATTTTAGAAGAGATGGATTTTGAGATAAATGAAGGTGAAGTGGTCTCAATAGTCGGTCCAAGTGGTGGAGGAAAAACCACACTGCTTAGACTCTGTGCTGGTCTGCTTGATAGACAAGATGGAAAAATAGAGAACAGTTTCACAACACAGTCAATCGCTTTTCAAGACCCAAGACTTTTACCATGGAAAAATGTAATAGATAACATCGCTTTTGGACTGAAAGCCATGGGAGTCTCCACAGAAGAGAGAGAAAAAAGAGCCAAAGAGATAGCCCTAAAATTTGACCTTGAAGAGAGTGATTTTGATAAATTCCCCAAAGAGCTAAGTGGTGGAATGAGTCAAAGGGTATCCTTTGCTAGAGCCTTAGTAACCAAACCAAAACTTCTCTTTTTAGATGAGCCGTTTTCTGCTCTGGATATTGGACTTAAAAGAGAGCTTCAAAATCATATAATGGAACTTATCGCCAAAAAAGAGATAACCATCTTTTTTATTACCCATGATATTATGGAAGCGATACGCCTAAGTGATAAAATATTACTACTATCTCCTGACCCTGTTGGTAAAATTGTAAAAGAGTTTACTTTTGATACCCCTCAACCAAAAAGAGATAATGAGTATGTTTATAGTCAAACAGCAAAAATACTTAGCGATAGAGATATTATAGAGACCTTTGAATTGGAGTTTAAGTAATGGCAGCAACAAAACACTATGAATCATATCCTGATGGAGATTTTCCAAACTATTTAGCCTATGGCTTTAGACCTGCTTTTTTACTGATGGCTCCCTATATGATACTCTCTATCATTCTTTGGGGACTCTATTATAGTGGATATATTACACTTCCTTTTATAGGTGACACTCTAAGTTGGCATATCTATGAAATGCTTTTTGGTGTAGGATTTTTGGGTATGAGTGCCTTTATATTTACAGGAGCACCCGAACTTTACCCTGGAACTGTGCCAATAGTTGGAAAAACCCTACAAAATATTATGATACTTTGGATTTTGGGAAGAGTTAGCTTTTGGTTTATGGATATAATTACTCCATATCCCTCTGCTATTATCAATATTGCTCTGTTTGCATGGCTTACATTTCTTGTTTATAAACCAATATTTCAAGACCCTGCCAAACGACATGTAAGTATTGCTTATGGATTTGTGGCTGTTCAAATAGTTCAAATATGGTTCTACTTATCGGTTTTTAAATGGGTAGAGACCACACCACTAGAGATACTAAGAATCGCTTTGGCTGTTTTCTTGGTCTTGATACTACTATCTATTAGAAGAGTAAATATTGAGGCTGTTAATGAGATTATAGAGCTAGAGGAGAGAAATGAAGAGATATTTTTTGCACGACCACCTGCTTATAACTTAACCATGTTTTTAATAGCTCTCTTTGCTACAGTTGAGTTTTTCTATCCAACCAATAGAGTTTTAGGATGGATAGGTTTAGGGGTGGCGAGTGCTTCACTTGCTATTTTAAATGATTTTATAGCCTATGATGAAGAGAATATCTTAGGAAAAAGATTAATTAGAGCGTTAATTACTGTTCCTGTACTTATCTCTATAGGTTATGGATTGATAGGGTATAACCACTTAACAGGGATGAGCTACAATCATGGAGATTTACTACATATTCTAACCAGTGGAGCATGGACACTCTCTTTTTATCTTGTAATGGTAGTTATAACCATTGTCCATACGGGTAGGGATATCTCCAAAGAGAGAGACAACTGGGTATGTTTCAGTATTTTCCTAATCTTGGTGGCAACCACACTGAGAACAGCAGTTGCCTTTTACCCTGAATATACAACGATATTTTATATGAGTTCGGCACTTGTATGGAGTTTGCCGTTTATTATATATATCGCTATTTATTTTAAATGGTTGTTGAGTCCTAGAGCAGATGGTTTGCCAGGATAAACAAATTTTATCGGATATCCTTGATCGTTTTACCTATAGTAATGAGCATTCGACTTTTTTGGAAAAGATTTTCATAAAATCCGAAATCTTCTAGTTTTAGAATATAATTGGATGCAAGTTTAGAAATTTCACTTTGCTGACTATGCCAAGGGCGTCTAAAGTTAGTAATATGAAGAGACCTACTCTATTTAGAAGGCTTCTTCTCTTTGAATAATTCAACTACTACTCACACAGTGCTTGATGCTCTAGTTTGGTGCAGTAGTTTTGGACGACTTTCATCCCTGCCTCTTGGGCTTTTTGGGCGGCAGCGTTGTTGACGAGTCCGAGTTGTCCCCAGAAGACTTTGATATCTCCTCGTGCAATACACGCATCCGCAATCGCATCAAAGGCCTTGGGTTTGCGGAAGATATCGACCATATCGACAGCAAAGGGGATCTCTGCTAGGGAGCGGTAGACCTTCTCTCCGAGTATCTCTTCATGTTTTGGGTAGACAGGGACGATGGTGTAGCCTGCATTTTTGAGGTACTTGGCGACACGGTTGCTCGCTTTGCTCTCATCGGGTGAGAGTCCGAGGATTGCGATGGTTTTGACGCTATCAAAAATCGCTTTCATCTCCTCTTTATTGCTGTTGACGGTAGGAAATTCACACTCCATACACGACTCCTTTATGTTATAATTTCGCCAATTATGACTGAGGAAAGATAATGTTAGACTTAAATATGATCGAAAAAGCCTACGAGAGAGTCGAGGGTGTGGTACATCGTACCCCCTTTAGCCATGCCCCACTACTCAGTGAGATGAGTGGGTATGAGGTCTATCTCAAAAAAGAGAATCTCCAACGCACAGGAGCGTTCAAACTACGCGGGGCATTTAATAAAATTGCTTCGTTGATAGAGGGTGGAGCGCGTGGGGGTGTGGTAGCTGCGAGTGCAGGCAACCACGCCCAAGGGGTGGCATTCTCTGCCAAACATTTTGGGATAGAGGCGACGATTGTGATGCCTGAGTCTACCCCCTTGACCAAAGTCCAAGGGGTCAAAGAGCTAGGGGCGAGTGTGATACTCCATGGGGGCAACTATGATGAAGCGTATGCCCACGCGGTCACCTATGCCTCTGAAGAGGGCTACACCTTTGTCCACCCCTTTGCCGATGATGAGGTGATGGCGGGGCAGGGGAGTGTGGTCTTGGAGATGTTTGAGGAGCAACCCGACCTTGACGCGGTGGTCGTCCCTGTGGGTGGGGGTGGACTCATCTCAGGTATCGCCACGGCGACCAAGGCACTCCACCCACAAACCCAAGTGATCGCTGTCTCCTCTCAGGGAGCACCTGCCCTACACGACTCCTACTATGCCAAGACTCCTATTGATAGTACCGAGGTGCGTACCATTGCCGATGGGATTGCGGTGCGTGATACCTCACCTGTGACCCTTGCGTATATCTTAGAGCGGGTAGATCACTTTGAGGGGGTAGGAGAGGATGAGATCGCTGCGGCGATACTCTTCTTGCTAGAGAAGCAAAAAGTTCTTGTCGAGGGGGCAGGTGCCGTGGGTGTGGCTGCGTTGCTTCATGGCAAGATAGACCTCCCCAAAGGCTCCAAGGTCGGTATCATCCTGAGTGGGGGTAATATCGATGTAACAATGCTCTCACTCATTATCGAGAAGGGGTTGATGAAGTCTGCTCGTAAGATGAAGCTACGGGTGACACTCGTCGATAGACCAGGGGCATTACACGCCTTTACAGAGATACTCACTCAGATTGGTGCCAATATCGTACAGATAGGGTATGACCGTACCTCTACAGACTTGAAGTTTGGGGATGCTCATGTGCGGGTAGCCCTAGAGACCAAAGGGGTGGAGCATCAAGAGGAGATACGCCTACAGCTCCAAGCGGGTGGATTTGCCTTTAGTGAAGAGCATTAGGGGTGAGCAAACCCATTCTTGCGATTGATCTAGGCTCCAATACCCTCCGACTACTCGCCTATGAGTGTCAATCACAGCGTATACTCTACCACTCTGAGCAGATGGTCAAGACCGCAGAGGGGTTGCGTGCAACAGGGCGTATCTCCCCACAAGCACAATCGCGTATCATCGCTACACTACAAGAGGCACAGCGTCAGCAGTCGTGGGACTCCTACCATATCTGTGCCGTGACGACAGAGGCGATGCGTCGTGCCTCCAACGCCTCCGAGGTCTTAGCTGCGATTGAGACAGAGACGGGGGTGGTGTTTGAGGTGATTAGTGGAGCGCGTGAAGCCTCTTTGACGCTTTTGGCGGTGCAGTATCGTCTGCGTCAGCTCGCCTCTTCACTCGACTCCTTTATGGTGGTTGATATTGGAGGAGGCTCCACAGAGCTGATCTTCTGCTACCCCCAAGAGACGATTAGTCGGAGTTTTGCTGTTGGGATTGTTACGATGGCGGAGCGGTACCCTTCGCTTGTATCGATGGAGCGTGCCATACCCCATGAGATGGCAATGTTGGAGCAGTTTGTCCAGCAGACGCTTGCCTCCTCTGGAGCGGTAGGAGGGGTGGTGGCGACAGCGGGTACCCCCACGACCCTCGCCTCACTCAAGCAGGGACAGAGCTATGCGACCTATGAGGCAGATGTGGTTAATGGGACGGTGCTAAGCCGTGCTGAGGTGGAGTATTATCATACACTTCTGCTTGCATCAGATACCGCTACGCGTGCCAAGATGGTCGGTACAGGGCGTGCAGAGTTGATCTCTGCGGGGTGTGTGATCTTCCAAGCGATCTATGCAATGTTGGGGGTTGAGTCTGTCGTGGTGATTGATGATGGACTGCGTGAAGGGGTCGTGCGAGAGGCGTGTGGTGATTAAGAAGAGTTTTTTTGTCTGATTTACTTTTGGTATGTTGAGTTCTAATCTTATTTCGCTATAATCAACAAAAACTATGGAGTGTGTAATCATGCAGATGAGTGGTGCACAAATGGTGTGTGAAGCGATTATTGCCGAGGGTGTTAAGACCGTATTTGGTTATCCTGGTGGGGCTATCATGCACGTGTATGATGAGATTTATAAACAAAATGGCTTTGAGCATATCCTCAACCGTCATGAACAAGCGTCTGTTCACGCAGCTGATGGCTATGCAAGAGCGACTGGAGAAGTAGGGGTGGCGATGGTTACCTCTGGTCCTGGGTTTACCAATGCAGTGACAGGATTGGCAACGGCCTATATGGACTCGATCCCGATGGTCGTCATCTCTGGTCAGGTACCCTTGAGCTTGATTGGAACCGATGGCTTCCAAGAGATCGACGCAGTGGGGATCTCTCGCCCGTGTACCAAGCACAACTTCTTGGTGCGTAGACTCGAAGAGCTTCCGCGTATCCTCAAAGAGGCGTTCTATATCGCACGCACAGGACGACCCGGTCCTGTACTCGTGGATGTCCCCAAGGATATCACTGTAGAGATCGGGGAGTTTGTCTACCCTGAGAGTGTCGATATCCCAAGCTACAAACCGACCTACAAAGGCAATAAGCGACAGATCGAAAAAGCCGTTGAAGCGATCAAGCAGGCGAAGAAACCGCTCCTCTATATCGGTGGTGGGGTGGTACTCTCCAACGCATCAGAGTTGGTACGCGAACTTGCCAACAAAGCACAGATTCCTGCGGTTGAGACGCTAATGGCACGGGGTGTCATGGGTGCGAAGAATCCACTACTCCAAGGGATGCTCGGGATGCACGGGAACTACGCGTCCAATATGGCGATGAGTGAGACCGACTTGGTCATCTCGTTGGGTGCACGGTTTGATGATAGGGTGACGGGTAAGCTCTCAGAGTTTGCTAAGTATGCCGATATCATCCATGTCGATATCGATGCGGCCAATATCGGAAAGCTTGTCGATGTAGACTATCCTATCGTAGGGGATATCACGCAGGTACTAGAGAAGATGCTTCCACTCCTTGAGGATGTCGATAGTGACCGCTACCAAGCGTGGAGAGAGATACTCAAACGCTACAATACCCTCCATCCACAGTCGTTTGTCGATAGTGATGAGGTGATTAAGCCTCAGTGGGCGATTGAGCGTATCGGAGAGCTTGTCGGAGAGGAGGCGATTATCACCTCTGATGTGGGACAGCACCAGATGTGGGCTGCTCAGCACTATCCGTTTGATAGACCACGCCAGTGGATCAACTCAGGGGGGCTTGGTACGATGGGCTTTGGGTTTCCCGCAGCGATCGGTGCGAAGCGTGCGTGTCCTGAGAAGACAGTCATCAACATCACAGGTGATGGCTCTATCTTGATGAATATGCAAGAGCTAGTCACCGCAGCGGAGTATAAGATTCCCGTTATCAATGTGATCCTCAACAACCACTTCTTGGGGATGGTACGCCAGTGGCAGACCTTCTTCTATGAGAAGCGGTACTCTGAGACGGATTTGAGCTTCCAACCCAACTTTAAGGCACTCGCTGAAGCGTGTGGTGGGATCGGGTATGATGTGACGACGAAAGCGGAGTTTGATGCTGCTTTGAAGGATGCGATCGGGCAAGAGAAGGTCTGCTTTATGAATGTAGCGACCAACCGATTTGAGGATGTTCTTCCGATGGTACCTGCAGGTGGCGCACTCTTCAATATGATGCTACCCCAAAAAACGCAAAATAGTACGGAGGAGAAGTAATGGCACATTCAACAAAAGAAAGACGCGTTATCTCCGTGATTGTGATGAATGAGAGTTCGGTTTTGGCACGGGTGACAGCACTCTTTGCGGGGCGTGGGTACAATATAGAGTCCCTCACTGTTGCCCCTATCCCTGATAGCTCAATGTCCAATATCACCATCGCGACCAATGGAAGCACACGGGTGATGGAGCAGATCACCAAACAACTCCATAAGCTCATCCCTGTCTATAAGGTGATAGAGCATGAGGAGATGGTCGAAAAAGAGATGGTCTTGGTGAAGTTCCCTGCTGCTGAGAGGTTGAGTGATATCCAAGCCCTCTGTATGGCATACAACGGAGGTATTGCCAATGTCGGACCTGATATGGTCATCGGTATGGTTGCTGATGAGCCATGTCGTGTCCAGCACTTTTTAGAAGCGGCTAAACGCTACAATCCTTTAGAGATTGTGCGTGGTGGTGTGGTGGCGATCGAGCGTTAATCCCCCCCTCTCCACCGACCCATCTCCCCACACCCTGCGTGTGGGAACACCTACACAACACCCTACAGAAGGATTGATATGAGTTACACCCTCTCCCAAATTTTAGAAAACCTCTCCATAGATTTTACTGGTTCGGATATCGAGATTGATGGTATCCATACCCTCACCGAAGCCTCCCCTAGAGAGTTGAGCTTTTTTAGTGATCCAAAGTACCGCGATCAGCTCTCCAAGACACAAGCAGGTGCGGTCTTTGTTGATGCGGAGCATGCCTCACTCTTGCCAGAGGGGACGATCGCACTTATCACCGATGAGGCCTATCTCAATCTCGCCTACGCCTCGAAGTACTTTGCACACACGCTCACCACCAAAGGGGGGCATCCAAGCCTAGGCGAGGGGTGTGATATCGATAAGCGGGTGCGATTTGGTCACAATGTCACCGTGGGTGCTAATGTAACAATCATGGCGGGGTGCTATATCGGGGACAATGTCACCATCGGTGCGGGGACACTCCTCCACCCCAATGTCACTCTCTACCACCATACGGTACTTGGAGAGTCGTGTATCATCCATAGTGGTACGGTGATTGGCTCAGATGGGTATGGGTTTGCCCACACCAAGCAAGGGGAGCATATCAAAATCTACCAAAACGGCAATGTCGAGATCGGTGATGCGGTGGAGATAGGGGCAAACTGTACGGTCGATAGAGCAGTCTTTGGGACGACCTATATCCGTCGGGGTACCAAGCTAGACAATCTTATCCAAGTGGGACACAACTGTGATGTGGGAGAGCATGTTTTGTGTGCCTCTCAGGTGGGACTCTCAGGCTCTACGGAGCTTGGACGCAATGTGGTCATGGGGGGACAGAGTGGTACCTCTGGACACCTTAAGATCGAGGACTTTGTCACTGTGGTAGGACGCGGAGGTGTCACCAAGTCGTTAGCGGGTGGCAAGATGTATGGGGGGTTCCCCGCTGTTGAGATTCGACTCTGGCGTAAGATGCAAGCCTCCCTTATGCGTATGGTGAAGGGGCGATAGATGGGTGAGTGTATCTCGGTGCAAGCCACGATAGAATCACTCCTAGCAGAGCGTATCTTGGTCATCGATGGGGCGATGGGGACACAGATACAAGACCTTGAAGTGCCACCAGAGGCGTGGATCTGTGATAAGGGTATCAACCAAGAGGGGTGTAATGAACTCCTCATCGATACCGCCCCTGAGCTACTCAAGCGTATCCACAAGCGGTATGCGATGGCGGGGGCAGATCTGATCAAGACCAACACCTTTGGGACGATGCCGTGGGTGTTAGATGAGTATGGGATGGGAGAGCGTGCTTATGAACTCTCCAAAAAGGGAGCAGGGCTGGTCAAGGAGATCTGTGAGGCGTATAGTACCCCCCAAAAGCCTCGTTTTGTGTTAGGCTCAATAGGGCCTGGGACAAAACTCCCTAGCCTTGGGCATATCCACTATGATGAGATGTATGCAGGGTATAAGATCGTCGCAGAGGGGTTGATCGATGGGGGGTGTGATCTCTTCTTGCTTGAGACCTGCCAAGACCCCCTACAGATCAAAGCAGCCATTCATGCGTGTGAAGATGCCAATAGGAGTCGAGGGGTGAAGCTCCCGATTATGGTCTCTGTGACGATTGAGTTGAGTGGGAGTATGCTTATCGGTACGGATGCATCGACGATTGTGACGATCTTGGAGCCGTTTGATATCCTCTCGTTGGGGTTTAACTGTGGGACAGGACCCGATCAGGTCAAGAAGCACCTCAAGATACTCAGTGAACTTTGTGCTATCCCTATCTCCGTACACTCCAACGCAGGACTCCCCCAAAACCGTGGGGGCTACACCTACTACCCGATGGGACCTGATGAGTTTACCCAAAAACAGCTAGAGTTTACGGCGTTTGATGGGGTGAGCTTCTTGGGGGGGTGTTGTGGTACGACTCCACAGCATATCCAAGTCCTTGCTAAAGCGGTGGAGCATCTTAAACCCAAGAAAGCGACAGGCTCTATCCCACCGAGTATTGCGTCACTCTTTGCGACGACAGAACTCTTCCAAGAGCCTGCTCCTCTGCTCATCGGAGAGCGGAGCAATGCCACAGGTTCCAAGGCTTTTCGTGAGCTAATCATCGCGAGTGACTACGAGGGGACACTCACCGTAGGACAAGCCCAAGTGCGTGATGGGGCGCATCTGCTCGATGTCAATGTGGAGTTTGCGGGGCGTGATGGTGCCAAGGATATGCGTGCGGTGATGGAGCTTTATAATCAGAAGATTCCTCTCCCGCTTATGCCTGATGCCACCCGTGTCAATACGATGGAGGAGGGGTTGAAGTGTATCGGTGGGAAGCCTATCATCAACTCTGTCAACCTCGAAGATGGAGAGGAGAAGCTCGATGCGATCTGTCGCCTTGCCAAACGCTACGGGACTGCACTGGTCTGTCTGACAATTGATGAGGTGGGGATGGCGAAGACCAAAGAGGATAAGCTTCGTATCGCTGAACGCATCTATGATCTCGCGGTCAACCGCCACGGGATTGACCCACGCAACTTGATCTTTGATATGCTTGCCTTTACAGTGGGGAGTGGCGATCTGGAGTATCGTGATGCGGCGATTCAGACCCGTGATGCGATTGAGGAGCTTCACCGCCGTCACCCTGAGGTCGGCTCTACCCTTGGACTGAGCAATATCTCCTTTGGGTTGGATAAGACTGCGAGATTCTATCTCAACTCGGTCTTTTTGCACCACTGTATCAAGGCGGGGATGACTTCGGTGATTATAAATGTGAAGCATATCATCCCCCTTGCCAAGATGACCCCTGAGGATATTGCCATCTGTGAAACACTTCTGTTTGCTCCTGATGAGCAGTCACTCTTTAAGTTTATCGATCACTTCTCCAACGCTACAGTGGAGGAGGATAGCAACGATGAAGCCTATGATGCGATGAGTCAAGAGGAGAAGATCAAGAGGCTCTTGATGGATGGGGAGAAGGAGCGTATGATACCTCTGGTTGAAGAAGCACGCCACACCATCCACGCCGATACTATCGTCAATGAGATACTAATCGATGCGATGAAGGTGGTGGGAGAACTCTTTGGGAGTGGTCAGATGCAGTTGCCGTTTGTCTTGCAGAGTGCGGAGACGATGAAGAGTACAGTGGACTATCTCACCCCCTACCTCACCAAGCAGGAGAAGGAGACCGATACCACACTGGTGATCGGAACAGTTAAGGGGGATGTGCATGATGTTGGGAAGAACCTTGTCGATATTATCCTCTCCAATAACGGCTTCAAGGTGGTCAATATCGGGATCAAGTGTGATCTAGAGCAGTACCTAGAGGTGGCAGCGTCACAGAGTATCCAAGCGATCGGGATGAGTGGACTACTAGTCAAATCTACCGCAGTGATGCGTGACAACCTTGAGGTGATGGCTCAGCGAGGTATCGAGGTGCCTGTCTTGCTTGGTGGAGCGGCGTTGACGCGGAGTTTTGTTGATGATTTCTGTCGCCCTATCTATAAGGGAGCGATCTTTTATTGTCGGGATGCTTTTGATGGGGTGATCGCGATGAGTCGGATCGAGAGGTACAATGCCGACCCCTCAGAGCCACTCGATACGCGTCTAGCGGGGGATAGGGTGGAGCGTGAGGAGAAGGTGATCAAAACCGTAGTTATCCCCCCCTTTGAGCAGATCAAACTCCCCGAGCCTCAGCTTGTTCCGACTCCGCCATTTTGGGGGCGTAGGGTACTGCGTAAGGAGGATTTGGATCTGGAGATGATCTTTGGGTGGGTCAACCAACGCAGTGTCATCAAGATGCACTGGGGCTACAAAAAAGGGAAGATGGATAAGGCAGACTACCACAAACTCCTAGAGGAGAGAGTCTACCCCGCCTATGAACGCCTCAAACGGGAGTTTATCGAGAGAGATCTTTTTGATCCGACGATACTCTATGGCTACTACCCTGTACGAAGCAACGACCAAGAGCTACTCCTCTTTGATACCTCAGAGGGGTGGAGTGTCGATGCCAATGCCTCTAGGGAGACATTTGAGTCTGTCAAGGAGCGTGCGATAGGTACCTTTGCCTTCCCTCGGCAGGGACGCAAGCCTCACCGTGCGTTGAGTGACTTTTTCCATCATGACCGCCACGATGTACTTCCTTTGACCTGTGTGAGTGCGGGGGCGAAGTTCTCTGCCTATGAGAAGGAGCTGTATGAGGCAGGGGAGTACCTAGAGTACAATATGGTACATGGCTTCTCTGTCGAACTAGCCGAAGCCTTAGCCGAGGTAGCCCACAAGCAGATCCGAATGGATCTAGGGATCTTGCGAGAGGATGAGGGGGCGAGTCTGAGAGATGTACGGATGAACCGCTACCACGGGGCACGCTACTCCTTTGGGTACCCCGCCTGCCCCGACCTAGAGCAGAGTCGTCTGATCTTTGACCTACTCAAGCCTGAGGAGTTTGGGATAGAGCTAAGCGAAACTTACCAAATCCACCCCGAACAGAGTACCACCGCACTGGTAGTACACCATAGCCGAGCGAAGTATTATGCGGTGTAGGGAGGATTACTGTGTAAATTGACTAATCCATTTTTTTATAATTTGTGGTGTTGGATTTAATCTTTCATCACTGCTATAATAGACTTCTTGCATAACCAAAAAAATGATAAAATTTCTTAAAAATTATATTGGTTAAGAAATGAAGAATTATGAGAAGCAGAGTTATTTAAAAGATTAACGGGTGTAAAACCTGATACTTTTAAGAGAAAAGGGGTCGGGTGACACAAAATTCTGAACGGTCTCACAGTATGAATTTAATAGACTAAAAAGTACAATTAGCCGTTAACCTTACATGAGAAGGACATTACGTAAAATAATTTTTGCTAGAATGTTAAAGTTATAAAATAGTCTTTCTTGCTATTTAAGTTTATCACGATAAAAAGCTTTATTTAGCTTATCCCTACTTTTTTTAAAAAGTAGCAAAAAATTTTAAGGA
>JAMOSB010000015.1 GCA_027068485.1 Sulfurovum sp. | reverse complement strand
CACTCCGCTTAACTACTTGTTAAACCTCTCTGTGTTGTTGGACGCGTATTATAGCACCTAGCCCTCTTAATGTCAAGAGGTTTTTGAAAGTTTTTGAAAAAATGTTTTTTACTCTAAAATTTATATTCTATATATTTTATAGATAGACTTCATGCTACTACTCTTAAGTTGATTTCTTCTAAAATCATTTAAAAAAACAAAGGATTTAAAATGCAACAACACTCTCTTATCATTATAGCACTCTTAATCGTAGGATGTATGGAGACCCCAGAGTTTTCAACGACACAAGAGGAGATTGCCAAGGAGCAGATTAAATCTAATAAAACCGAAGCCCAAAAAGCACAAGAGGAGTATCTTGCACTTCAAAAACAACGAGAAGGTGAATAGTGTATTAACCTTGGATTAATATCACCACACTATACTTATACCCAAATTTCACGAGGCTTTTGAGAAAAAGTCTTACTATTCAAATTAAAGGAAAATCATGGCACTTTATGATCGAAACTATACCTCTACACATAGCAATATGGACTATGTAGCTCAAGAAGGAGCTTCTGTTAGTTTTATGAAGCAAACCTATCAACTTTTAGCAGCAAGTATGATTGCAGCAGCTGCAGGAGCATATGTTACGATGCCTTATGCACAGATGATTCAAGAGTATAAATGGATTATTTTTGGTATCGAACTACTTGTACTCTTTTTTGGACTAAGCATGACACGGGGTAAGGCAGGACTCAACCTTGCCATGCTCTTTCTCTTTACATTCCTGACAGGTGTCTCTCTTGTACCACTCTTAGCCTCTCTCATTGGAGCGGGTAATGGAGCTGTTATTGGTAATGCTTTTCTTATGACTTCAGTACTTTTTGGGGCATTAAGCCTCTTTGCCATTAATAGTAAAAGTGATTACTCAAGCTGGGGGAAACCACTTTTTATTACAATGATTGTAATTATTGTTGCATCCCTTATAAATATGTTCCTACTACAAAGCCCTATGATGCATGTCATCATTACAGCAGGTATACTACTACTCTTTAGTCTTTTTACGATTTATGATACACAAAACATCGCAAATGGTGCTTATGATTCACCTGTAGATGCAGCCGTTTCTCTCTATCTTGATTTTCTCAATATGTTTACTGCTCTCCTTCAACTACTTGGTATTTTTGGTGGTGATGATTAAAAATCATGAAGCTTATCTCTAGCTTCATTACTATTTCAATATAGTTTGGGTATAATCCAAAAAATTACACCCAAAGTCTTAGTTTGGGTGACTCAACTCATATAAAAAGAGGAATGAATGACATCAACACTTTTAATTGTACAGATTGTCTTGGCAGTTGCTATTACGATTGCTGTACTACTACAAAAAAGCTCAAGTATAGGACTCGGTGCCTATAGTGGAAGTAATGAATCAGTATTTGGAGCTAAAGGACCAACAGGTTTTCTCTCAAAGCTTACCTTTTCTCTCGCATTTCTTTTTATTGTAAATACCTTGGCGTTAGGCTATCTTTACTCTTCTGAGAATAGTAGTTCTGTTGCAGATACTATCGTACCACAGAATAATGCAGCAATTCCAGCAGGAGAAGCAACACCAAAAAGTGCTCCTCAAGCACCTGTAACACACTAATACTTTCAACCATTTTATAAGAGGGAACTCTCCCTCTTTCTAAATATACTCTTCCCCCCCCTATCACTATTGACTAATACAAGGTAAAAAAGGGTAAAATTCTCTCAAATACACCTTAGGAGATTTGGATATGGTAAATGAAGTATTAGCACATACTGAAGAGAATATGGATAAGAGTATAGAGGCTCTCAAAAGAGACTTTTCAACCCTGAGAACAGGGAAGGTTACAACCTCTATCGTAGATAGTATTATGGTAGACTATTATGGAAACCCTACACCACTAAACCAAGTAGGTAGTGTTATTGCTACCGATGCGACAACTATTGCAATTACTCCATGGGAAAAAAATCTTTTAAGTGATATTGAAAAAGCCATTCAAGAGGCAAATATTGGAGTCAACCCCAATAATGATGGTGACTTTATTAAGCTCTTCTTTCCCCCTATGACATCAGATCAAAGACAAGAGATTGTTAAGCAAGCCAAAGGGATGGTAGAGCATGCCAAAATCTCTATTCGAAATGTACGAAAAGATGGTAATGACAAAATAAAGAAACTTGAGAAAAATAAAGACATTAGTGAAGATGAATCGAAAAAAGCTCAAGAGCAAGTACAGAAACTAACCGATACACATGTAGTTAAAGTAGAGGAAGCATTTAAGGTAAAAGAAGCCGATATCCTAAAGGTATAACGATGAATATTGAACAAGTCTATAAAGATGCCAATGCACTTCTTGATGGTCATTTTCTTCTTGCCAGTGGCAATCACTCTCGTCGGTACCTACAGAGTGCTAAAGTATTAGAGTATCCCAAGAAAGCCTCTCTACTCACAGATGCACTTGCCACTATGATTCGTACCCATGGCATTGAGGTAGATACTGTTTGTGCACCTGCCCTTGGTGGGGTTCTTGCAGGCTATGAACTCGCTCGCTCACTGGATGTACGATCTATATTTGTAGAGAAAAAAGAGGGTGGTATGGAGCTTCGTCGTGGGTTTGAGATAACAAAAGGTGAAAAGGTTATCATCTGCGAAGATATCATTACAACAGGTGGTTCAGCACTCAAAGCAGCACAAGCCATAGAAGCACTAGGTGGTGAAGTAGTGGCTTTTGCCTCACTTGCCAATAGGGGGTTTTGTAAGCGTGTAGAGGGTAATAGTAATGCAAAGCCTGCCTGTAAATTACCCGAGGGGATACCACTCTTTGCACTAGATGATTTTACCTTTGAGATGTATACACCAGAGGAGTGTCCCATGTGTCAAGAGGGCTCTACTGCTATCAAACCAGGTAGTAAAGGGTAGTCACCCAAGAAGAGAGAAGAGGTCTTGGTGTCTCTCTTCTAAAAGACTCTCCACACAACCGCACAGATAACAACATCTATATCCGTTTTTCGTGCTTTTAGATTGAACTTATCAACTGCTATCCTCTCTATACTATAGCGACTATCCACATACTCTAACTTCTCCTCTAACTCATACTGTAGTGCCTCAATCGCTTCTTCTATCTCTGCCATCCGCTCCTCTGCTCGACTCATATCTTGACGCTCTTTAAGCACACGACCACCACGACTCACAGCACGCCCCACTTTAGAGATACTCGACCGTCCAAAAAGTGCCCCAAGGAGAGCAATACCTGCTTCTAACATCGAAGAGGTGGCATCTGAACGCTCTTTCGCTACACGCTCTTTTGCACGAGAAAGTCTCGATAGAAGCCTCTGCTCTTTCGTCTCATACCGAACCATCAGTTTGGCTATCTCTTGCTCTTTCTGCTCTGCTATCTTGGCTTGTAGTCGTACCATAAAGTCCGCATAGGACTCATGAGGTAGGGACTCTAGCTTTGGTGAGGTTGAACGAAAGAGACTAAGCGTCTCCTCTTGATAGAGTGAAGCTTTAAGCTCTCGTATCGCTCTTCGTAACCCCTTATCATCTACAACGATAGAGGGGAGTGTCGAAAACTGAGCCTCACTAGGGATGGTATGAGGGAAGCGTTCAAAATCCAACTCATCTCTGATGGCGTTCTCCCATCTCACAGACTGCTCAGTCGCCTCCAAAGGTAACGAAAGCGTCAAATGGCGTTTTTCATCTATCCCTTTTCGTTGATTGATAAAGTGCATCGTCACTTTAGCCCCTAGTGTTGCGTGATATCGATTACTCCCCAATGTATCCAGCTCATAGTATTGCGGGATACTACGATCTAAGAGTTGATACCCTTGAAAGTACTCACGCTGTAGACTCTGCTTCTCTCTATGCTCTAGCACATCTCTATCCTGCAATTTTTGAGACTGCATAAGGGTGCTAATCTCTCTTTTACCTAAAGGACCTTTGAGATAACTCATCACCCAACGAGTAGAGAAGAGACGAATATCCTCAAGATGTACACTTTTGAGTAGGAAAGTTCGTTTCTTCAAGGAAGATAAGATCTCTTTAATCTCCTGCCGACTCAGTGTTGAGCCTCTCTTTCCCTCAAGCCCCTCAATGACACGATCAATATCTTGGGTCGTTTGAAGCCGTCCGATAAACCAAGTTCCTATATTAGAGAGTCCTTTATAGTCCAAATCAATAGGGTTTTGTGTACTCAAAATCACACCCACACCAAATGCTCTTGCCTGCTTCAATAATAGAAGCATCGGCTCTTTACTCGGTGGATTTTTGGTAGGAGGGAAGAACCCATAGATCTCATCCATATAGAGTAGGGTTTTTAGTCTCGTTGTTCCACTTCCTTGACGCATCCATGCGATATAGTGATTGAGTAGAAGGGTGACAAAAAACATACGCTCTTGATCATTAAGGTGTGCAATAGAGAAGATAGCCACCTTAGCCCTACCCTGCTCATCATAGAGAAGTTTCTGAATATCCAAAGACTCCCCCTGCATCCACAGAGAGAAACTCGGATTAGCAAGAAGGGCATTAAACTTTGTCGCAAATGTAAACCGTGCCTGCTGAGGATAGAAGAGTTCCAACTCCAATACACCTATACGCGTAAAGGGAGGATTGAGAATCTTACCAATGAGCTGTTCAATACTTAACGCCTCATCCTTTAACCAAGATGCTAAGATAATCTGTGAGAGTAGACTATACTCTTTGGTCTCAAGAGAGTCCACCATAATCCCCACAAATGAGAGTAGTGAGGTCACGGTACTCTTCAGATAGCTACTGAGGGCTTCACGATCCTCCATCACCGATAGACTCGGTACCCCCAAGGAGGAGAGGATATTGATCCCCACTCCAGCCGATCCACCAGGTGTATAGATTGTTTTGGTTACCTGATGAAATCGCTCAACGCGTTGCCTATCTTGCCCTGATGCCTCTAACCCTGCTTCCCACTGGCTTGCGACGGCGTGAGCAAGAGAAGAGGTATCCTCACCTCCCTCTTTGGCTTGATGCTCTAACCATGGCTCAAAGGCGTGTGCAGAGAAGTGCGGATCGGTTAAGAGTAGATTTCCCATATCCCCTTTAGGATCGATAATCAAAGAGGGGATATTATCAAGTGTTGCCTCCTCAATCAACCCAATACCAAGCCCTGTCTTACCCGAACCTGTCATACCGATAATCGCAGCATGGGTTGTAAAGTTTTTATTTTTGAGGAGTGTTAAGAGATCTAACTCCGCTCTAGACTTAGGATCAACATCCCGTCCCATATAAAATAGTCCAACTTTTTCATAAATCTCTTTCATTCAATCCCCTTTAGTATGATAGTCTACGCTTAGTTACTCTTATTTTGATCACCTAGAAGTGGAAGAGGTTTTTTTAGCTTTTTCGGTTTTTTTGGTTTTTTCTTGGGTGGATGAATCCCCTGTACCAAAAAGGTAATAGCCTCTTTGCCTCTTGACTGAAGTATGACCAAGACTTTCCCTTTTTGGTAATAGACATCAAAAAGCTCAATCCCCGTCATCACAGGATCTACCGCGACGCTCTCTTCTGATTTTAAGGGTAGATGATACACTCCCCCCTCTACTCTCACCAACTGATCACGCTCCTTGGTCACAACCCAACAGACCTTGGCTCTAGGGAGTCCATACAGCGTGTTTCGTGTCTCCTCCAGACAGAGTCGACTTACCCCCTCTTTGGTGATAGTCAGGTTACCATCAGAGCTTAAGATATCCAAGTAGAGGAGTTCGGTTGCTTTTCCAATGGTTTTTGCTTTTTGTAAATAGTGAAAGAGATGCTGATTTGAGTCACGAAGAAGTAGAACACTACTATAGAGAGCAGGGAGGATAATCCCCAATAGTGCGATAGAGACAAGTACCTCCATCAGCGTAAAGGCGTTGCGTTTAGCCATCCATCAATCCTACACGGATCGCCTCTTCATAGCTCGTCTCACCTGCAATTAGCATCTCTTTGAGTCGATGGGCTATCGTCTTCATTCCCTCTTTTTTCATCGCTTCGCGTATCTGGTGATCATTGTAGCCCTCTTTCATCATCCCCTTGACTGCATCATCAATCACAAAAAGCTCTCCAATCGCCTGCCGTCCATGGTAGCCTGTAAAGTCACACGCCTTACACCCTACCGCTCCAAAATAGCTCTTTTCGCGTGCCACACCAATCTCTTCTGCTACTGAAGCAGAGAGAAAAACTGGCTCCTTACACTCACTACAGAGTTTACGCGTAAGGCGTTGGGCAAGTACTCCAAGGAGTGTAGAGGAGATCAAAAAGTTCTCTATCCCCATATCCATTAGACGACTCAAAGAGGAGGTCGCATCATTGGTATGAAGTGTAGAGAGGAGGATATGCCCAGTGAGTGCGGAGCGTAGTGCAATCTCTGCAGTCTCACTATCTCGAATCTCTCCCACCATAATGATATCTGGGTCCTGTCTCAAAATCGAACGCAACCCCGCAGCAAAAGTCAATCCCACCTTACTGTTAACCTGTATCTGGCTGATATTCTCTGCGTTATACTCGATAGGATCCTCTACGGTAATAATATTTTTATCAGGGGTAGCAATGTGTTGTAGACACGCATGGAGTGTCGTTGACTTACCCGATCCCGTAGGACCTGTCACAAGTATCATCCCGTGAGCATGGTTGAGTAGTTTGTGAAGATTTTGGGTGATATCCTCTTGAAAGCCCAAAGAGGCAAGAGTAGGGATATGATCCCCTTGTGCCAAGATACGCATCACCACACGCTCTCCATGGTAGGTAGGGAGTACCGAAACCCGTACATCGAGTGTCTTACCTGAAATACTAATCTGTGTCCGTCCATCTTGGGGGATACGCTTCTCTGAGATATCTAAGCTAGAGATAACCTTGATACGGTTAATCACCAAAGTCACAATGCTCTTCTCGAGATCGATATGCTTCTTGAGTGCTCCATCCATACGCAAGCGTACCTCCCCTTTGTGTTCTGCACTCTCGATGTGAATATCACTCGCCCCCTTCTTGATTGCTTGAAAAAAGAGTGAGTTAACCAGCTTGATAATCGGGGCTGACTCTTCACTTGAGAGGAGGTCTTGGGAGTTACGGATAAACTCCAAGAGATCAGACTCCACTTCGATAAGCTCATCTGAAGTCGTACTCATCTCCTCAAAATCAGACCCCGTCTGTATCTCAAGAAACTTATTTTTGAGCCGTTCAAAACTCTGAAGATCTACCAGATAGATAGGATACGCCAATGAGAGTTGAGAGAGGTAGTTGAGTGCCTCAGCTAAGGTACTCTCCTCAACGACACAGATCTTCTCCTCTCGATAGAGCGAAAACAGAAGCATATGCTTGAGGGCAACCTTATGGTTAATCTCCTCCTCCCAGAGTGGTTCGAGATTGACATCTTCTAGACGAGCAAAGTGCATTCCTACTCTCCGCTCTCTAAGATATCAAGATTACTTTTGGGCAGTGTGCGTATCCGTCGACTTGGCGTGTGTTTGAGACGCTGTTGGAGTCCCTTATGAACAAAACCATTGTAACGCATCTGTATCTCCTCTAGCTCAGAGAGTGCCGTACGCAGACGGTGTAGATCGGTACTATTGCGTACGATATAGGGGGTAAGGTAGATGACGACATTGACCTTGGTCTTCGCCTCTCCCCGTGTCGTAAAGAGCTCTCCAAGGATAGGGATATCTCCTAGTATCGGTACGCGTACCACACTTTTACCTGATGCACTCTTAATCAATCCACCCAAAATAATTGTCTCACCATTATTCACAATGGCACTAGTGACCACCTTGCGTTTGGTGGTAATAGGTCTATCCGCAGAGGCACCCGAACCAGGGAGGACATCCTCTATCTCCGCCTCCACCTCTAGGGTGACTTTATTGTTACTAGAGAGTCGGGGCTTGACCTTGAGGGTGATACCGATATCCTCTCGTGAATAGTTGTTTACGATATTGCCTTGCCCTTGAGTCGACTGCTGTGCCTGTGTCAAGATCGATTGGGTACGCCCTACTTGGATAGAGGCCTCTTTGTTATTGGTACAGAGTACAGAGGGTTCACTCAGGATATGAGCTGCCCCATTTTGCTTGAGTAGGTCAAGTTTAGCACCCAGTGCAAACACCTCACTGATACCACTATCAAACTTAAAGGGTCTATCGGTTGTAGTGTAGGGGTTTCCATTGCTATCATACTGTGTAGTCTGAGAGTTGAGGAAGCCTAGTAGTGTAGGAGAGACCATCAGGGAGGAGGCACCCATATTGGCTGCTGCTGAGAAGAGTCCCTTATCGGTGATCTTCCCTCCCTCAAAGCCATAACTCAACCCGATTTGCTCAGCTAGGTTGGTATTGATCTCAACAATTCTCGCTTTGACATAGACCTGTGCTTTGGGGACATCAATCTTACGCACTGTCTCTCGGATATTACGCATCTGCTCTGCTGTCGCCAATACAATAAGGGCATTTCTCTCGATATCTGAGACCACCATCGCCTTTTGGGCTTTTTTCCCTTTCTGGACAGGTTTATTGGAGGGAGTCATACTGTTGAGCTGAGAGATGAGACGACTCAATATCTTCTCCATCTCCTCAACATTGGAGTTTTTGAGCTGGATAACATACATCTTCTGTACCGTACTCTCCCCTTTGATATCTAGCTGTTTAATATACTTAATCATACGGTTGATATTGTCTCGTTTCCCCACCATGATGATGGAGTTGGTCGCTTCATCTTTAAGGATATCAATCTTCTCACTCTCAATGGTTTGAGGGAAAATCTTCTTTGCCATATTTTGAGCATTACTAAAGATATCTCGTACACTAGAGTTTTGAAGCTTCAAGACAACCGACTGTTTCTCTCCTCTCTGCTCTACGGCCTTAATCACCTTAGCAATAGCACGCAAGGTGCGTGGCTTGGCTGTGATTGCTAGTACATTATTCTCCTTAAAGGAGATCACCTTAGCACTCTTATGAAGTAGTGGTTTGATCTTGGCACGAATAACCGCAGCATTGGTATTTTTGAGTGGGAACATTACTGTCTTCATGGTATCCCCCTCTATCTGACTCACCACATCGAGTCCTTCACCTGCGGCATCATTAACCTTAACGACTTTGTAGTACTCTCCCTGATCGATAAGGGTCAAGTTCTTCGCCGAGAGGATGGAGTTTGCCAAGGGGATCAAGGCACTCTTCTTGATAGGTGTTTGAGAGACAAAGTTGATCTTCCCTTTGAGATCCCCCTCTATCAAGATATTCTTCTGCGTAATCTTAGAGACCATCTCAATAAAATCTTTGACACTAAGGTTTCTAAAATTGACATCGACACGCTCATCTTGGGCATTCAGACTCACAGACAAAACCAAGGCAATACCCCATATAACTCTAATTAACTTCATACTCTAACTCCATCTCTTTTTTTCCTCGTGTGATAGTCAAACTTAGACTATCCATTGTGTTGATATTTTTATAGATACGCATCGCAGCACTATAGCTCTGGATCACCTCACCATTGACCGAGCGAATTATATCACCCCGCTGTAGCCCAAGCTTGGCAAAGGGACTCCCACGACGGATAAAGCTCACCCGAAATCCTGCAAGCTTTGTCCCCTCTCGTACCTCAACAATCCCGATATTTTTCATCACCTCTTTGAGATTGCTTGCATAGTGTGTGACCAGTGCCTTATCGACAATCTTATGATCTCCTGCATCGATCACCTCCCCCTCAACCTTCATCTCACCAGAGGCTTTCTCCACGCGGTGCTTGGGAGTTGAGTGGCGTGTGATAGGAGTGGTTTTACTCTTATCCATATAGAGGGTATACTCCTGCTCTCCTCGACTAAAGAGTGCAAAGTTACTCCCCCCCCCTTTGAGTCTAAAGCCTGCGATCTCATCCCCTCGGGATAGTACCTTACTTTTTCCTTTATACTTGACCGTAATCACCGTCGTATCAAAGGCATGATAGAGTGCAAGGAGCTTGAGGTTCTTAATCGTACCTTGTGGGACTCGTTTCACTCTTGGTTTGGGCTGTTTTTTGGGTGGAGCGACGGTATTGGGAGAGAGCTTGACACGATAGTAGAGCGCACGACTCTCCACCTCTGGGAGATGATCGACACCGACCCGTGGCAACCACACCATGGCAATACCAAACCATACCACTTTGACACACACCATCACCCCAACAAGAAGGATCAGCCCTTCAAGGCGTTGTGGACTAAAAAGCGGTTTCATAATAAAGCCCCTCCTCACCCTGTTTGAGTTGTGTTCGTAGTACCCCTAGTGATTTGACCTCAGGAAAATCTATACGCACCTTGTGGTGTGATATATCAACATGCCCTGTAAGCGTACCAAAACTTCCATTGGCATCGAGTCGTATCTCTAGCGGTAAAAGTAGGGAGTGGTATACTGTCGCATGATAGGTCTCTTGGGGTACCATCGCTTTGAGTGTATCATCGACACGCAAGGACTCGATCGTCAAACGGCTATAGAAGAGCAGACTAAAGAGTTCTATCTGCTCCACCGTTGCCACCTCAATCCCCTTGACATAGATCGCAACACCCTTGAGTGTCAAACTAAACGCTCCTACGGCTATCGCCTCTTCATTGATCTCAATCCCCTCTGTAGCTAAGCGTTGCTCTAGCTGATAGTAGAGTGCCTCTTTGGGCATAAAGAGCAACAACGAAAACCAAAGTACCACCAGTACCATTATGACTCGTTTTACCACTTGCATCGTAACTCCACACGGTACTCCGTATCACGCTTGGTGATACCAAGCTTTGTAATCTCCACAGCCAAAGTGAGTAGTTTACTCACCAGCTGATTGAGCTCTTTAGCACTCAACTTGCTATAGGTTGCTGTCAATTTTTTACCCTTTTTACGCCATATCACCTTGCTAGCAGGGACAACCTGCTTGAGCTTCTCGATCCGTTTGGTCATCTGCTTATCATCCCATACACGCTTAAGTGCAACGATCTCTTTGAAGTCATGGATCTCTTGGAGGCGTGTTGCCATCTCACGCTGTTGTATCTGGTAGCCTTGATGCTTATAGAGCAGTGCTAGCAGAAGCAGTACCCCCCCCACAAACACCATCAACTCATTTTGGTATCGCTTCCAACTCATAGTACCCCCTCCACTTTCAACTCATGCGTCCCTGCTACGGGTGTCACACGAAACTGAGCTTTTTTGAGTAGTGCTGTGAGGCGTTTAGATACCTTAGGTGTACTACACTCAAAGGTCGCCAAGAGGTGTTTATTGTCTAGTGTGAGTGAGGTGAGTACCACCCCCTTGAAGATCATCCCTGCGAGTGCTTTGACCTGCTCTCGCTTCTTTCGCTCTAGGGTATCGATCGTGCGATACTTCTGTGCGATATTATCGCGTTGAAGGCTACTTTGGAGTGCGGGGTATGCTGTGAGTAGCTCCTCCATCACCGCTTTACTTCCCTCTCCACTCTGATGATACCGCCACCCCTCAGCGACAAATATACCTGCGAGGATAAGGAGGAGTGTACTCAAGAGTAGGGCGTGCTTGCTACTCAATAGCATACTACCTCCTCCCTCAAGGCTCACCCCTCCACTGCGTGGTCTGAAGCGACTATCAAAGCGTCCCGCTCCATCCTGATCATCTAGTGCTACTTGCGGTACCACGACAACCGTCTCTCCGAGGCGGGTGAGTGCCTGCTCTGTTCCTAGGACAATAGGGTGTTCAAACGCTTCAAGTGCTTGCTGAGCAAAGAAGAGCTTCCCTACCTGTGCGACCCCAATCCCCTCAGATGCCAAAAACGCTCTAATCGCTCTCACATCATAAGCGATAAAGAGCCACGAGTCCAACTCCTTGCTGACCCAGTAGCGATAGCTTCGCCCCTCCTCTAACAACCCCACAAAGAGTGAAGGAGCAATCCGTCTAGCTTGATAAAGGTACTTCACAGGTAACGCCTCTCGTTTGAGGGTATAAAACTCTGGTGTTACCATCACATCAACACGATGGGTTAGCGTCACAGGACGCATCGATTTATGTATCAAGAGTAGCTCTCTAGTGCTTCCCGTAAAATTCAAAATTTTTCACCTCTCCTTGGATATCATCAAATGTAAATCTAAATCGTTCATCCCCACTCCCATAGCCCACTTCACACTGTGCAGCTTCCACAAATTTGGAGGCAAAAAGTGCTTTATCATAACTCGCACCATACTCCGTAACAAAAGCCTTGAGTGACTCCTCTCCTGCGATCCACGAGTCACGGACAAGTGCTAGGTCGATATCAAAAAGTATCGAGAGCAGGTTCGCTGAGATGTAGTCCCCATCGATCTGCTTGAGGTCTGGACTAAAGACAAAGTACTCCTCCCACGGAATACGAGCTACACGCTTATCATTGACCTCTAACTGATAGCGATCGATGATTTTATGAAGCTGTTGAAGTGATATAATACCCGTTTTTTGACGAAGTCTACTGTACTCTTTTTGGGCAAATTTCTCTGAGATTCCTATCTCCTCAAGGAGCATATCCAAGAGCCGTGACGCATCCTCTATCCCATAGCGTTGAGCAAGGGTATCAAAGAGTTCTTGGGCTACGGTATAGTGTCGGTTGTAGGTGTGGCTATTGACCAATCCCAACCAGTTGATATTGACCCCATTTGCCAAGGGTCGACAGGTCAACATCAACGCAAACCGTCCATCAGGAGAACTCAGCGGGATGGGGGTATTGTAGAGTGTCGTGTAGAGCGTCTCTCGCTTCTTACCAAACTGATCAAAGAGCTTCTGTATATCCCCATAGTAGAGATTACCCTGTATGAGTGCCTCGGTGCGTCGTGCATCATTGCGTGCTTCATCAAAGTAGCTCAAAAGCACCGCGGTCAAGGCGATAATCACCGCCAAAACAGAGAGAGTAATCAACAGGGCTATCCCCTTGCGATGCGAAACACTAGGGTCTATGGTACAGTTGGGTTTATCCATCTAAAAGCTCTATTAAAGTAAAATCTGTATCATTATACCAAAGCAAACTAAACCAAATGAAAAACACCCTAAGGATTGATATGAACCAACCAAGCAGACCCCATACCCCACCATTGAGAGCAGGATTCTCTCTTATTGAGCTTCTGATAGTTATCGTGATACTCGGTGGGCTGGTTGCCGTTGTAGCACCAGGATTGATGGACGCAGCCGATGAGGCACAGCGAGACACCACCTGCCTCAAGATGAATGATCTCAAAAAACGCCTCGATATGTTTAAGCTCGACAATGGAGTCTTTCCTGAAACTGAAGAGGGGTTCCAAGCACTCCTAAGCAATCCCGACAGTGACCGCTACCCCAACTACCGCTCCAAACCCTACCTCAAAGAGCTTCCAAAAGATGCGTGGAAGACTCCATTTGTCTACCTCAAACGAGGGGATGGCGTGGAGATCATCAGCTTTGCAGCAGACCGAAAAGAGGGAGGCGATGAGAGTAATAGTGACATCCGCTTCAGCCAGTGTAACAAATAGCCTAGACGATGCCTCACACCACTCCCCCTCGTATGCACAATGGGTTCTCACTCATTGAGCTACTCATTGTTATCCTCATCATCTCCATCGTCTACTTTTTGGGGTTTGAGGGGGTGACACTCGGGGAGAGCCGACCCAAAGCCCTCACCCCACTCAACCTCAAATCCTCTATCACACAACACGACGCACTCCACGGAGCAGAGGCGACACTCCTCTGTGTAGATAAGTGTCACACCTGTTACCTACGCAGAGGGGAAGGGGGGAGCTTTGTACCCTACAAACACGCCATTGATCTTAATGCAATAGAACCCTATACCCTCGATAGCAATGATGCCTTACGGCACCTAGAGTATGGACGCTACAATGATCAAAAAGTCTGTCTCAAGATCGACTTCTATCGCAATGGAAGCTCCACACAACTCATCCTCAAAAGCCCCAAAGGGGTCTATTTCCTCCCCGCATTTTTTGGGGAGCCACAAGTAGTAGAGACCCTAGAGGATGCCCAAGAGCTATGGCTCAAAAACACCCAGCTTGTTGCCAATTCGGGAGATTTCTATTGAGAACCACACCCTTGCGTCCCGCCTTTACCATTATCGAGATACTCATCTCTGTCATTATCATCTCGGTGTCGATTATCTATGTCCTCAAGCTCCATAGCCAAAACCACGCACAGATTGTCTACATCTCCGAACGCAACAAACTCTCATGGCAAGACTCCCTCTTCCTCACAGAGGATGTCACCACCTACCATAAAGAGAACAAAGATGCCTATGAGATACTCCAGAAGCACTTCAAGATCAAAAACTTTGAGAGTCGTGCTATCCTCCAGAAACAGAGTCGGGACTTCTTCATCCCCGAACCCCTCAAGATCAGCCCCTCCCAAGACTCCATAGGACCTACAGCGATTGTTGATGAGGTGATGCTCAAAGGCAAACACTCCTCCATCTACTTCCACTTCAAGATCAGTACACTCTAGCCCGCTGTATAAAACGCACAAAGAGAAGCAACCCCACCCCCATGAGGAGTAGATTGCCAACAAGGTCATGAGACCAGTAGAAGTTCCCCTGTCCCCCCTCACGCTCCACTGCCCTAACCACCAGTACAATCCGCCCGATATTGACCACCAAAAAACTCACATACCCAATCCCCATCCAGCGGAGTTTGTAGTACCATGGTGCGGGGTAGGCGAGGTAGGAGGCGTAGAGGAAGAGTAGTGGGATCATCCCATTACACGCTTGGGTGATGATGATCTTGTAGTGAGGGGTGATCCAGATATCAATCCCCTCTAGCTGTCCAGCCTCCAAAAAGTGTGAGAGTCCATAGAGTATCAGCTCTGTCTGTAGGGTGTTGAGATAGCCCGCTAGAGGCAAGAGTGGGGCGTAGAGTAGTCCAAAGAGCAGTCCCAAAAAGAGAAAATATTTCAGCGTGAAGTGTTTCATAAGCCACTATAGCAAGATACAGCTAAAAAAGTTATAATACCCCCAATCTAAAAGCAAGGATAGAGTCATAGATGCTTTTCAAATATAAAGGGTTCGACAACACGGGAAACAGCGTCAAAGGAACCGTCACTGCCACCACGCAAGAGGAGGCGGGTCAAAAGCTTCGCACACGCAATATCTACTATGAGTCCCTTGCTCCAACCAAGGAGTTCTCACTGGAGGCGTTCTCCAAGCGACAGATGCCAGGGGAGCTACTCGCCTCCTTCTCCAAAGAACTCTCCTCCTACCTCAACTCAGGAATGACCATCCTCACCGCAATTAAACTCCTCGAAAATCAGCACGAGGGGGAGAAGCGGTATGTCTCCTTTCTCAACTCTATCAAGACGATGATCGATGAGGGCAAATCCCTCTTTCACGCCCTCAATACCCAAAAGGTCTATGCGATGCCTGAGTTCTATATCCAGAGTCTCAATATCGCAGGGCAGAGTGGTAAGATGGTCGAAGTCCTCACCAATATGGGGGCGTTTTTCTCCGCACAAAACAAGGTCAAGAAGCAGGTTAAAGGGGCGATGGTCTACCCCACCATTATCTTCACCGTTGCCATTGCAATGACCTCTTTTCTCATCGCCTTTGTCGTCCCCAAAATCACAGAGATTTTTGAAGATACCGACCAATCACTCCCCCCTATCACCCAGTTTGTCTTGGGCATTAGTGACTTCTTGACGGCTTACTATATCCACCTTATCGTAGCGGTGGTAAGTGGGGTACTCCTCTTCAAACTCGCCTACAAGCACCTCTCACGCTTTCACCAAGTGATCGATGGGCTACTGCTTCGCGTCCCTGTACTTGGCACACTGATCCAAAACCATGAGCTAGGACGCTTCTCCTATATCCTCTCACTGATGCTCAGCTCAGGTGTTGCGTATGCTCAAGCAGTCAAACTCTCAACCGCATCCTTTAGCAACTACCAGCTCATCACACGCTTTGAGCGTGCTTCGGTGAAGGTCTTGGAGGGGAACAAACTCTCCAATGCTCTACAGCTCTCCAAAGGCTTCAAGCTCAAACGCAACTTTATGCAGTCACTCGCCCTTGGAGAGGAGTCGAGTGAGGTCGCCCATATCCTTGACAACATCTCTCAACTCTACGCAGAGGAGAACGAGGATAAGCTTAAGCTTCTGCTTGGACTCCTAGAGCCTTTTATGATGCTCTTTATCGGGGTAGTCGTTGGGGTGATTGTCTCGGCGATGCTACTACCTATCTTTACTATGACACAGGGGTTAAACTAATGAAAAAACGCTTTCGTACGATCAAAAAACTGACACACGCACACCAACCATCTAGCACACCAGAGCCTACACCACCGCTCCCCTACGCCTCCAAAGGACTCAAGGTCAAAGCATTTCTCACTGATAGCTTTATGTTGGTGATGCCTATTATGTATGTGGTCTTCTATCTTGTGATGGGAGGGCGTGAAGGGTTTGCCCAACACAAGGCTCTAGGCTGGCTCTATATCCTTGTACCACTGGTGATCACGCAGACACTCTTTATGATCAAGACCGCTCAGACACCAGGCTACCGTGCCTACAACCTCACCCTTATTGACCTTGCCACAGGGGAGAAGCCAACCCCCTTTATCATCCTCTTTCGTAACCTCTCGGCGGTACTCTCACTCCTGACACTCTTTGGGTGGGTGATGATGTTTTTTAGAAATGATAGCAAAACCCTCCATGACCTCCTGAGCAACACCGCAGTCATCGTCTCCCCTCCCAAACCATAATGCCTACCGCTAGACGATACTTCGCCCCACTACTTGGGGGCTACTACTTCTTCTACTTTGCACTGGTTGGGGTCTATGTCATCTTTATGCCAAAGGCTCTTCTAGAGCTGGAGTACTCTACTCTTGAGGTCGGGACGATTTTTGCCGCGGCTCCCTTTATGCGGTTTCTGCTTCCGTTTCTCTTTCGGCACTACCTCTCACTCACCCCCCGTGTCTATCTCCTCTCCTTGGTTTTCACCTTTTTAGGGACACTGCTCTTTATCGCAACGATTGAGAGCTTTTGGGTCTACCTCGGTGCCAATCTCCTCTTTGGAGCATCGATGGGGGTCTCACTCCCCTATATCGAGACCATCGCACTCGATAGCCTCTCCAAGAGCCGTTATGGCAAGGTGCGTCTGTGGGGGTCACTAGGGTTTATGGGGATTGCGCTATGGTTGGGACAGGTACTCTCCTCTCCCCATGAGGCACTCTACTATCTCAGTAGTATGGCACTCTTCACCCTACTCTTTGGGGTACTCCTCTCACGCTACGACACTACCCCTCACACCCTCATCCAAAACAACGCCAGTTTTTCACTCCAACGCTACTGGGCATTTTGGGTCTCGGTCTTCTTGATGCAGGTGGGATTTGGGGGGTTTTATAACTTCTTTACGATCTATGAGACCGCTCACGGTATCTCACTAGAGATGACCTCATGGATGTGGAGTTTTGGGGTGATCTGTGAGGTGGTGATGCTCTACTTCCAAGGGGGACTGCTACAGCGTAACCTCTTGAAGATACTACAGTTTGCCACGCTTATCACCGCGGGGCGTTGGATGATGCTTCACCTCTTTCCTGACTCCATCACCCTCACCTTCGCCTCACAATCACTCCATGCGATTAGCTTCGCCCTCTACCACACCGCAGCGATCACCTATGTCTTCTCACTCTACACCCAAAAGAAGCTCGCACAGCAGTTTTTCTTGGGGATTGCCTTTGGGCTTGGGGGGTCTATGGGGGCGTTACTCTCAGGGCGAATCTATGGGGAGTCGATGTTTTTAATTGAGTCGATTATCACCCTACTCGCCCTACTCTTTCTACACCTTCACCAGAGGAGGATCACCGCACCATGAGACGCTACCCTATCCCCGCTATCATCTTCGCAGGAGGCAAAAGCTCCCGTATGGGTCAAGACAAAGCCCTGCTTCCCTTTGGAGGCTACCCCACACTCAGTGAGTTTCAGTACGATAAACTCACACGCTACTTTGCCCGTGTCTACCTCTCTGCTCGTAGTGACAAGTTCACCTTTACCGCACCCATCCTCTATGACCGCTACCCTGATAGCTCTCCACTGATAGGGATCATCTCGATCTTTGAGCATCTCCCTACTATCGATGAGGTGTTTGTCTTGAGTGTGGATGCTCCATTTGTGGGGCAGGAGGTCATCAATGCACTTATGGCAGTGGAGGGGGCGTATGATGCTATCATCGCCAAGAGTCCGCACGGCATCCAGCCTCTATGTGGACGCTACCGACGCACCCTACTCCCACACGCCAAAGCACAGCTCCACGCCAACCAACATAAGCTCACAACCCTACTCACACAGAGCCATACACACTTTGTCACCTATGAGAGCCAAGAGTACTTCACCAATCTCAACTACCCCGAGGAGTACACAGAGGCACTCAGAGCAGTTAGCGTGCCTTAAACTGTACTTTTTGCCCACTATCAAGCATCTGAAACATCAACTTCTTAGAGAAGAAGAGAAACTTCTCAAAGAGGGCACTATGGTACTTATCTTTGTGATAGATCATCAAAAAGTCGCGTCGACAGGAGAAGTTTTTAACCCCCACTTGGTAGAGTTTGCCCTCTTTGAGTTCGGTATCGACTGAGATTTTGGAGATACAGGTGAGACACTCACGGTTCATCAAGATGCTCTTGATCGACTCCGTATGCCCCAACTCAAAAAAGATATTGAGATCCTCCACTTTCTCTTTGATATAGTCTAAAAATATCTCCCGTGTCCCCGACCCCTCTTCACGCAGTACCCACTTCTTCTGAGCCAACGCATCGATATAGCATGGAGCCACAAGCTTCTTATCGGCAGTAATGACGACGAGTTCATCGACACCGACCTTCTCTTTGATGATATTGGAGGAGGAGACAAACCCCTCCACAAATCCTACATCGATACTCCCCTCATCGATCATCTGGCTGATCTCTTTGGTGTTCCCCTCTTTGAGTGTGATCTTCACATCAGGATAGGAGCTCATATAGCTACAGATGATAGAGGGCATTAGGTAGTCCACAATCGTGGTACTCGCTCCAACCCGTATCATCCCTTTGTTCTCAGAGTTTTTAAACTCATACTCGATATCAGAGAGCTTCTTATAGAGTGGATCGATCTCCTTATGAAACGCACGCCCCACCTCATTGAGTACCAACTTTTTATTGATACGGTCAAAGACAGGACGACCGATGATATTCTCCATCTCCTTAATCGACATCGAGATAGCAGACTGGCTAAGCTTCATCGATTTGGCTACATTGGTTAGGTGTCCCTCTGACACCACATTCAAAAAAATCTCCATCTGTCGCAGGGTAAGTTTCATCTTTCTCTCTCTTTTATCGATATTGTTGATTAGACCGTTTCATTTTACTGATTTTTTATTATATCAGATTTATAGTAGTATTTTGGAACAATTATCAATTCTTCTGAAGAATATCTAAAAGGTTTACTATGGCTTTCTCCCAAAAAAATCGTAATGCTACCCTTAGTGGTATCCTATTTGTAGCCATCTTCGCCGCAGCTGCGACCTCTATCGCAGGACTTGCCCCCATCCAAGCATTGGGACTCTCTCCTTTGGTGATTGGTATCGTGATGGGTATCTTCTACGCCAATACCCTACACAACCAACTCCCCAAAGCGTGGGAGGGAGGGATCACCTTCTCTGCCAAGAAGATTTTGCGGTTTGCCATTGTCTTGTATGGATTTAGGATCACCTTTCAGCAGATTGGAGAGGTGGGGCTAGAGGGGTTCTTGGTCTCACTCATTATGCTCTCATCGACCTTTATCTTGGGGACATGGTTAGGCTACAAGGTCTTTGGAATGGAGCGAGACACCTCGATGCTGACCGCTTCAGGTGCGGCGGTGTGTGGTGCAGCGGCGGTACTCGCGACTGAGCCTGTGCTAAAAGCCCAAGAGCATAAGACCGCGATTGCCGTCTCGATGGTCGTACTCTTTGGTACGATTTCGATGTTTCTCTACCCTGTGATGTATGAGACGATCATCAAAGATGCCGTGGGCTTCCTCCATATGGATCCGCGTACTTTTGGTATCTATGTCGGGGGGACGATCCATGAGGTCGCCCAAGTCGTCGCTGTGCCTGCCTCTGTCCCCAACTCTCCAGCAGAGATGGCAAATGCTGCGGTGATTGTCAAGATGACACGGGTGATTATGATCGCTCCGATGCTTATCATCCTAGGTATCTACCTTAGCTACACCGCCAAACAAGAGGGGGTGCGTAGCGAGGGGGTGAAGCTTGTTATCCCATGGTTTGCGGTCTACTTCATCGCTGTTGCAGGCTTCAACTCCCTACACCTTATCCCTGAGACACTTGTCATGACCATCAATACAGTCGATACCTACCTACTCACTATGGCGATGACAGCACTGGGTATGGGGACACGCTTTGCGAAGTTTCGAGGGTTAGGACTCGCCCCAATCTATACGGCACTCTCGATGTTTGTCTGGTTGGTTGTGGGAGGGTTTGTGATTACGAAGGTGATCTGTACGGTACTCTAAGTGTGTAGCATACCGCACCCCTCGCTTACTTGAGGGTGTAGATATCGTCTGCGGCTAAGATACAGAAGATCTTATACTCAAAGATCGCATCTTGCTGTATGACCACCTCAAACCCTAACGCTTTGGCTTCACGATCAATCTCTTCAACCGACTGGCTAGAGAGTGTGACCACTTCAATCAGTAGATCACCACGATACCCACGATAACTTCGGATATCAACAATCTCATGCTCAAGTGCCTTGCGTATCATCTCTTTTTGTGTATCATTCATACAGATCTTAGAGGACTCCCGCACTGAGGCAGGTTTTCTATCGATCCAGATATCTCTGTCGTCTCGTTTGTGACTATCACTCTCTCTATTCATAGGTTATCCTTTTTCAACTAATTCAAGCTGATAAAGTATAACATACCCTCTCTTGTAGAGACATTCACTACTTTCTGCGTCGGTAGCTGAGGGCTTCAAGGAGATCTGCTTTTTCAATCACACAATGCCCCTCCAGATCAGCAATCGTACGGGCGACCTTTTTCACCGATGCGATACGACGATGTGAAAGACCAAACCGCCCAATCGCCCCCTCCAACAGCTGGGTCGCTTCAGGGCTTAGGATACAGTACTGCTCTATCGCCTCCTCACTGAGCTTTCCATTGAGTGTACGCTGTCCCCGTCGCATCTGAGCGATAAACGCATCGCGTACCTGCTGATGCATCTGTGATGAGGTGACCCCTGCGGTGTCACTGCTTGCCACCTCCTGCATCACCACAAAGAGATCGATCCGATCCAAAAAGGGATCAGAGAGTCGGTTTTGGTAGCGTCGTATCTCCACCTCCGAACAGCGACAACTATTCACCTTGGAGAGGAGATTACCACAAGGGCAGGGGTTTTGTGCCGCAACAAACATAATATCCGCTTCATACTCAATCTTGGTATTGACCCGAGCGATGTGTACCCGTCTATCTTGGAGTGGCTCTCTTAGGGCTTCAAGTATCATCTTGCCAAAGTGTGGCAACTCATCAAAAAAGAGTATCCCGTGATGGGCAAGTGCCACCTCTCCTATCTTTGCTATACGCGACCCACCCCCAAAGATAGAGGCAGAGGTCGCGGTGTGGTGCGGGGAACGCATCGGGCGTTTTGGGGTAAAGTCTGGCTCTACTCCATCGAGAAACTGATGCTTGGCTATAGAGAGGATCTCGGACTCACTCACAGGCGGGAGTATACTGCGTAGGCGTTTGGCTATCATACTCTTCCCACATCCAGGGTTTCCCTCCATCAGAAAGTTGTGCATACCACTCGCACAGATAAGTGCCGCACGCTTGGCAACCCCCTGCCCCTTCACATCTCCAAAATCATAACGATAAACCTGCTCAAAGTAGTAGGAGGTATTGGCAATCATAAGGGATTCAGAGGGGGAGGAGAAGAGCTCTGTATAGGGGGCAAAATCCTTCGCCTTGAGTATCGCTATCGCTTCAGCCAGACTCTCCACCGCGATAAAGTCTACCCCTGAGATATGAGCTAGTGACCCCATCGCTACTTTGGGGACGATTGCCCGTTGGATTAGTCCTTGCTCTTTGAGTGAGAGGATCAGCGGAAAGAGTAGCGAGCTACTCTTGACCCGACCATCTAGCCCCAACTCACCAAAGACAAATAGCCCCTCCTCCCCTATCACCTCACGGTTGAGTGCGATAAGTAGTGCCAAGGAGAGGTCAAAGTGTGTGCCTGATTTTTTGATATCGGAGGGGCTGAGATTGACGGTAATTTTGAGTGGAGGGAAGACAAAGTCATTGGTCAGTAGTGCGGATTTGGTACGCTCTTTTGCCTCTTGGATATCACTACTCGCAAGCCCCACCACCGCAAACCCTGGAAGCCCCTTGGTAAAGGTCGCCTCCACCGATATCACTTTGGCACTTACCCCCTCTAGTGTCGCACAGGTGAGGCTATTGACGATTGTCTTGGGTTTGGATTTTTGTTTGATTTTAGGTGGGTTACCACTATGGTGCTGTTCGTTCATAATGGTAGTATAACATAGAATAAAAAAAGGGATACAAAAGATGTCACCAGAGGAGAAAAAGCTACTTCTTCTCTCGCTTTTTCCACTCTTTTTCAAACTTCTTGCGTTTGATATAGGAGAGTTTCTCGATAAAGACTTTGCCATCGAGATGGTCGATTTCGTGTTGGAGGGCGATGGCTAGGAAGTCATCATCTTCGATCTCTTGGGGTGTCCCCTCTCGATCAACATAGCTGATCTTGACCCGCTTGGATCGCTCAATCTCTTCGTAGATACCAGGGATAGAGAGGCACCCCTCTTGGAACTTCTCTACCCCCTCTTTCCAGAGGATCTGAGGGTTGATAATCTCAAGGGTATTCTCCTTGGGTTGCGCCCCCTCCCCCTCATCACTAGGGACATTGATGATAAGTACCCGTAGTGGTACCCCCACTTGGATCGCCGCGAGTCCTACACCATTTTTGGCACACATCGTCTCATACATATCATCAAGTAGTGTATGCAGTGTTGCATCAAACACCTCTACGGTTTTGGAGATGAGTTTGAGTCTTTTGTCTGGGTATACAACGATATCTCTAATCATCACACCACCCTAGTTGAAACTTTTTTCAAGGACTTGGTCAATCAGCCCATACTTCATCGCCTCTTGAGAGGACATAAAGTAGTCACGCTCAGTATCTTTCTCTATCCGCTTAGCGGTCTTTCCTGTCTGCTCCGCAAGGATCGCATTGAGCGTATCTTTAAGGCGTTGGATCTCTTGGGCTTGGATCTGGATATCGGTCGACTGCCCTTGCGCTCCTCCTGAGGGTTGGTGTATCATGATACGAGCATGGGGGAGGGCGTAGCGTTTGCCCTTGGTACCACACGCCAACAAAAACGCCCCCATAGAGGCAGCTTGTCCGATACAGATGGTGACGATATCGGGCTTGATGTAGTTCATCGTATCAAACATACTCAACCCAGAGGTGATAACCCCACCAGGGGAGTTGATATAGAAGTAGATATCTTTATCAGGATCTTCCGCCTCCAAAAAGAGCAACTGTGCTACCACAGTTGAAGCGACTTGGTCATTGACCTCACCACTCAGCATAATAATACGATCTTTTAAAAGACGCGAGTAGATATCATAACTTCTCTCACCTCTACCAGTCTGCTCTACGACATAGGGAATATAACTCATCAATTTACCTTTAATATATAATAAAATAGATTTTCAATCTGCTTGAATATACATTAAATTGGTTAACAACAGGTGCGTAGTCTACGCACCTACTGCTTCTACTTGTCTAGTCCAAGCATCTTACCGAAGAGTTTATCTTCAATCATTCCCATCTTCACTGCGGGAAGAAGGTTATTGTCTTGGTAGTACTTGATCACTTGTTGTGGATCTTGACCACTCATCATCGCCTCATAGTAGATCGCTTGAGATACCTCTTGGTCATCGACTGCAATCTCCTCTTTTTTGGCTAATGCATCGACGATAAAGGTCGCTTTGACAGAGTTGATAGCATCCTCTTTTACCTCAGCACGAAGGGTATCGACTTTCTCTGGGTTCTCTTTGTAACTTGCAATCTCCTCTTCACTCATCTCTTGTGCTTTAGCATTGACTTTGGCATCAATCTCTTGCTCTACGATGTTATTAGGCAGAGCAAAGGTAAACTTCTCTACCAACGCTTCGATCAACTTAGGCTTCAACTCATCATTATAGACTTTGGCAGTCTTCTCAGATACGATCTGCTCAGAGACTTTAGCTTTGAGTGTCTCAAGGGTTGCATCCTCTTCTCCTTGAAGAAGTTTTTTTGCCAACTCATCATCAATCGCAGGTGTAACTTTCTCTTGGATCTCATGAAGTGTGACTTTAAACTCAGCCTCTTTACCTGCCAAGTCAGCAGATTGATACTCTTCGGGGAATGTCACCATGATACTTTTTTGCTCACCTGCTACCATACCGATAAGCTGTGGCTCAAATCCTGGGATAAACTGGTTTGATCCCACTTTGAGGTTGAACTTCTCAGCTTTACCACCCTCAAATGCGACACCATCGATAAACCCTTCAAAGTCAATCAGCGTCATATCACCATCTTCTACAGCTCTATCAGCTTCGATCTTCTCAAAAGGTGCTTGCTGTTGAGCGATCTCTTGAAGCTTTGCGTCTACTGCTTCATCTTCAGCGGTTGGCTTCTCAAATGCGGGAACAACATCCATATACCCTTCAAGATCAAAAGTAGGACGCGTAGAGATCTCTACCTCTACCTCGATACCACTCTCACCCTTCTCATACTTCTTGAAGCTTGGCTCACCCAAGATATCCGCAGGGTTGATACCCGCCTCTTTCACACCCGCATCGATCAACGCTCTAAGAGCATCACCCTCAGCATCTTGTTGGAGTTTCTCACCATGCATCGCTTTGACAACATGTGCAGGAACCTTCCCTTTTCTAAATCCATCGACTTTAAGCTCTTTACCCGCTTGTTTTGCGAGCGTCTCGATATTGGCTTCAATTACGCTATTTTCAATTGTACCACCGACAACGACATTGGCTTCATCTGCTCTATTTACTGTAATATTCACTACAATCCTTTTAAATGTTATAAATTGCGTGATTTTATCTAAAGTTTAATAAAAGGCATATTTTAGCTACAATCGCACCCATGAAAGCTACTCACATGAAGATACACGCATGGTACCAAGCCAACGGAAGGCATACGCTTCCATGGCGTACCACCCACGACCCCTACGCGATCTACCTCTCAGAGGTGATGCTCCAGCAGACCCAAGTCAAGACCGTACTAGAGCGGTACTACTTCCCTTTTTTGGAGCGGTTCCCTACCCTCCAGAGCCTAGGAGAAGCCCCACTAGATGATGTCCTCAAGCTCTGGGAGGGGCTAGGCTACTACACCCGTGCGAGAAATCTCCACAAGACCGCAACCCAAATCACCCAACTTCCAGAGGATATCGATGCCCTTATCAAGCTCCCTGGTATTGGCAAAAACACCGCTCACGCCATCGCTGTCTTCGCCTTCAAGAAACCCGTTCCGATCATGGAGGCCAATGTCAAACGGATACTCTGCCGTATTCACACCCTCACCACCCCTACCCCCAAAGAGCTGTGGGAGATCGCCTACCGCATGGTAGACCACACCAACCCCTTTGACTACAACCAAGCGTTGATGGATATCGGCTCCACCGTCTGCCTCCCCAAAAATCCACACTGTCACACTTGCCCCTTTGAGGCGATCTGCCAAGGCAAAGAGGAGCCGACACGCTACCCCACCAAGATCAAGAAGCAGACACCCACACGCCACCAACAGCTCCTCCTCTACAACCACCAAAACACCCTTGCCCTCACCCAACGCACGGGGCGATTTCTTCATGGGTTGTGGGGCTTTGAGGCATGTGAGACGCTCCCTAGCGATACCCTCTATCTCGGAGAGGTTACACAGAGCTACACCCACTTCAAACTCACCGCACAGATCCACCTCTGCCGTGAGTCCACCCCCACGCAGAGCCACTATTTTAGCATCGAGGAGATTGAGAGACTTGCCCTCTCCAAAGTCGATGCCAAAATCGTTAAACTCTTTTTAGATAAAATATGAAAAAATTAAGGTAACCCCCTATGAACAACGAAGCAGAGTTTGAACAAGCAGTGACAAAAATACTAGAACTTCTAGGAGAGGATCCTCAACGAGAAGGGCTACTCAAGACACCTAGCCGTGTCGCCAAAGCCCTTAAGTTTCTCACAGAGGGGTATGACCAAAATCCACATGAGATACTCAATCAAGCACTCTTTACGAGTAGTAATGATGAGATGGTACTGGTGAGGGATATTGAGTTTTACTCGATGTGTGAACACCATATGCTCCCTATCATCGGACGGGTCCATGTCGCCTATATCCCTGATGGTAAAGTCGTCGGACTCTCCAAGATCCCACGCATCGTCAATGTCTATGCCAGACGGCTTCAGATCCAAGAGCAGATGACCGAGCAGATTGCCGATGCGATTGTCGAGACGATCCAACCCAAAGGGGTCGCAGTCGTCGTCCATGCGCGTCATATGTGTATGGAGATGCGAGGGGTACAGAAGATCAACTCCACTACCGTTAGCTCTGCCCTACGAGGACTCTTCAAAAAAGATGAGCGAACACGCAATGAGTTCTACAACCTCATCAACACCCCCGCCCCCTCACACTTCTAGTCTGCCAAGAGCCAATCGAGTGCTTTGGCTCGTTTCTTGAAGAATTTACACTCTCCACGCATAAGGTGTTGCATCATCGCGACAGAGATCTCCTCCCACCGCTTATCCCCTACGAGTGCGAGCTTATCAAAACTATTGCGGTGCTTGACACCAAACTTCAGATCATCCCAGCCCGCTAGTAGCTCCCAGCCACGAAACGATCGCATATCGACAAGCAGGTTGACCTCTAGCCCTTTGGTCTGCTTGAGTGCGCTATCGATGAGAGGAACAAAAGTCTGATAATCCTCATGGGTCAACTTACCCAACATCGCAATCTCAATAAAGAGTTGCTTTTTGCTTCGTTTGATAGAGAGTCCAATCCCATGCTCTTTGATAACCGTTTTCATGATAACTCCTTTAGTAATTGATATAAAACTTTATCCATTATAGCACAATATACTCTCCTCAAAACAAGTTGCTACAAATCAAGACCACTTAATCCAAACAGGAGTACAATTCTCCTCTTTGGCTCACCTTTTAGGTAGCTTTAAGAAAAAGTGCGTACTATGCACCTAAGCAATTGGGACAAAATTAGTCTTAGTTAAATTGAGTATCGTTTTCAAAGGAATAGTTATGAATGTCTACCTAGACAATAATGCAACCACAATCGTAGATCCACAAGTCTTTAGTGCGATGGAACCCTACTTTGTCCAGAAGTATGGTAACCCCAACTCCCTTCACGCCTTTGCCTCAGATACACACCCTGGTATCAAAGCGGGTATGGAGAAGATCTATGCGGGGATTCATGCTCCACGAGAGGACTCTGTAGTCATCACCTCATGTGCCACAGAGAGTAACAACTGGGTACTCAAAAGTATCTACTTTGAGTATATCCTCACAGGACGCAAGAACCATATCATCATCAGTGAGGTGGAGCATCCCTCTATCATCGCTACGGCGAGATTTATCGAGAGTATGGGGTGTCGTGTCACCTACCTACCGATCAATGAAGAGGGACTCGTAGAGGCACAGAGTGTCCGTGACAATATCACCAACAAAACCGCTCTCGTCTCCGTTATGTGGGCAAACAATGAGACAGGGGCAATCTTCCCCGTCGAAGAGATCGGAGCGATCTGCCAAGAGCATAATGTCCTCTTCCATACAGACGCAGTACAAGCGATAGGGAAACTCCCTGTCAATGTCCAAGCGTTCAATGTCGACTACCTCACCTTCTCAGCACACAAGTTCCACGGACCCAAAGGGGTCGGAGCCCTCTATATGAAAAAAGGCAAAGAGTTGATGCCTCTTTTACATGGAGGTTCTCAGATGAATGGCTACCGCTCAGGAACCCTCAATGTCGCAGGGATTGTCGGTATGGGTAAAGCCATCGAAGTTGCGGTGGATGCACTAGATTATGAGATGACCGATGTGCGAGAGATGCGTGATGCCTTTGAGGATGAGCTTCTCAAAATAGAAGATACCTTCGTGGTCACCCCTCGACAGAAGCGTACCCCCAACACCATCCTCATCTCCTTTAGAGGGATTGAGGGAGAGTCGATGCTCTGGGATCTCAACCGTGCAGGGATCGGTGCGAGTACAGGGAGTGCCTGTGCGAGTGAAGACCTCGAAGCCAACTCTGTGATGGAGGCGATTGGTGCGGCAGAGGATTTAGCACATACGGCGATCCGTTTTTCACTCAGTCGCTACACCACACAAGAGGAGCTAGACTACACACTCAAGGTTGTCCAAGCAGCCGTCATTCGCCTTAGAGCTATCTCAAGCTCTTACGCCTATGCACCAGAGGGTCACGAGAGTGGTCTAGACGCACGACACTAAGTCGCGTAGTATTTAGAAATAAGGAGAGAAAATGGGAATAGATAGTTTGATTGGTGGTACCATCTGGGATGAGTATAGCCAAAAGGTAACCGACTTGATGAACAATCCACAAAATATGGGAGAGATCACACAAGAGGAGGCAGATGCGATGGGGGCAACCCTTATCGTGGCTGATTTTGGAGCGGAGAGCTGTGGCGATGCGGTCAGACTCTACTGGGCAGTCCACCCCAAAAGTGATGTGATTATGCTCTCAAAGTTCAAGAGCTTTGGGTGTGGAACGGCGATCGCTAGCTCAGACACTATGGCAGAACTCTGCAAAGGTAAAACAGTCGATGAGGCAGTCAAAATCACCAATATCGATGTCGAGATGGCGATGCGTGACAATCCAGACACCCCCGCTGTCCCCCCACAAAAGATGCACTGCTCCGTGATGGCATACGATGTCATCAAAAAAGCAGCTGCACAGTATAAGGGTGTCGATATGGAGAGCTTCGAAGAGGAGGTTATCGTCTGTGAGTGTGCGAGAGTCTCACTCTCTACACTCCGAGAGGTGATCCGTCTCAATGACCTCACCACCGTTGAGGAGATCACAGACTACACCAAGGCGGGAGCATTCTGTAAGTCATGTATCCGCCCTGGTGGACATGAGGCCAAAGATATCTACCTTGTAGACCTTCTTGAAGAGTACGAAAAAGAGAAGATGGCTCAAGCAGCCGATGCCTCTGCTTCAGGTGAGGATCTCTCCTTTGCTGCTATGACAGTCGTACAGAAACTCAAAGCAGTCGATCGTGTCATCGACAACAATATCCGCCAGATGCTCATCATGGATGGGGGAGATATGGAGATACTTGACATCAAAGAGAATGGTGAGAACTTCGATATCTATATCCGCTACCTTGGTGCGTGTAGTGGGTGTGCGAGTTCGAGTACAGGGACACTCTTTGCGATCGAAAATGTACTCAAAGAGAAACTCGACCAAAATATCCGCGTCCTCCCTATCTAACCACAACCTCCCACGGAGACCCCTCCGTGGAGTCTACTTCTTGGTAAAGAGTCTTACGACTCCACGCCCAAGAGCAAACACCCCATAGACAATCAGTGTAAAGACCAAGGGATGAACCATCCCAATCCCATACGCCCCAGCGTGTGGCAGTGCGAGTAGATGCTCTAAGGGGTGACTTGTCCACTCCTTAAAGTGCATACCAATAGCCAAAAAGAGAAAAATCCCAACCATGACTCCTAGCTCTTTTTTCATATCAACTCCTAGATAAAATATTTTTATAATCTTAGCAAAGATAAACACGAATCCACATAAAGAGTAGGGGTTATAATCGTTATAATATAGCCTTAATTTACCCCACTAAAGGAGAGTACACATATGATATCACAAGAGGAGATTCGCCAAAAACTAGCTAAAGTTATCTACCCTAGTTTTAACAAGAGTATTGTTTCGTTTGAGTTTGTCAAATCAATCACCACAGAAGAGGAGTCTATCACGATCCACCTCACCATCCCCTCTGCTTCCCCCCAAGTGGCTCACCAGCTCAAAGAGGAGATCACACGACGACTCTCGCCAAAAGGAGAGTACACCATCACCGTAGAGATCAGCCAGCCTACACTCCCTCAAGAGACAAGCTCTCAAGGGAAAAACCTCCTCCCTGCTATCCAGAACTTTGTAATGGTCAGCTCAGGCAAAGGAGGGGTTGGCAAATCCACCACCACGGTCAATCTAGCGATCGCACTTGCCCAGCAGGGCAAACGAGTCGGACTACTTGATGTGGATATCTATGGACCTAATATCCCACGGATGATGGGGATAGAAGATCAACAGCCTCTCTTTTTTGGTAAGACGATTAAGCCGATTTTGGCTCATCAGATCAAAGTGATGTCGATAGGCTCTCTCGTGGAGCGAGGTGCCTCTCTCATCTGGAAAGGGGCGATGGTCACCCAAGCGATTGAGCAGATGATAGAGGATATCGAGTGGGGAGAGTTAGATGTACTACTCTTTGATATGCCTCCTGGTACAGGGGATGCCCAACTCGCCCTAGCCCAAAGCCTCCCCGTCACCGCAGGAGTCTGTGTCACCACCCCTCAAAAGGTCGCCTTGGATGATACCATCCGTAGTATGGATATGTTCACGCAACTCCATATCCCTATCGCGGGTATTGTGGAGAACATGAGTGGATTTATCTGTCCTGAGAGTGGTAAAGCGTATGATATCTTTGGCAAAGGGACGACCCAACCACTCGCCGATGCCTACGCAACCCAAGTCCTAGGTGAGGTGCCGATAGAGCCTGCGATTCGAGAGGGGGGTGATAGTGGTCTACCCATCACCATACTCGCACCCAACTGTGAAACTTCACAACGCTATCACGCGATGGCTACAGCACTATGGAGTAGTATGCAAAAGGTTAATGAATCAGGAGGAGTGAGTAATGAAGCGGTACAGCCTACTATCTTTTAGGATGTGTAGGCTGTGAAGTGTGGGCGTGCAATACGCCCACTTAGGGGTTAGTGTCCCTCTTCCTCATCGAGGTTGAAGGCTTTTGTCCCTACATAGTAGAGGAGGACACATAGACCCAAGCCACCAAGAGAGATCATGATCTCTGTAGCACTTGGGAAGTAGTGAATCCACTCTGGTGGAAGCTGATACTCTCTTACTTTCATCATCTGAAGTGGTTTGAGCTGTGTATCATGGACAAGGTTGTATCGCATAAAGAAGATACCAACCATACCACTAAGTGATGCCCAGAACATCAAGACAGGACTCTTACCAAAATCTTTGAGGATGATAAGGAGTGGAAGTACCATAGCCAAGATGACCTCCGTCCAGAAGCTACCACTACCAAGAATATGCTCTGCTACCTCTGCACGGTTTGGCATACCACCATACATGTCAGTCAAGAGTTTCCAAGTCACAAAGAAGATAAGGATAGAGATCAAGAGTCCTTGAATCTTTGCCAATCCCTCTAAGAGCTTCTTCGTTTTTTCATTGAAGTTGAGCTTATATCTAAAGCCCATAATGATGAACGACAAGAAGATCCCCGTGATAAACGCAGTAAGGATAAAGTAGGTCGGATAGAAGACCCCTTGTGAGATCGTTCTAGCGTTCAAGAACCCAAAGACTGACCCAAGGTTGGAGTGAGCTGCAAGCCCGACAAGAAGCCCCGTGAGTCCAAAGATCTTTGCCTTTTTCATATCATTGTTGAGCAGGAAATAGAACTCAATAATCATAAAGGTAAGATAGAGTCCATAGAGTGTTCCCATCCACCAAATCGCAGAGGTCAACCCTGGGCTAAGGACATTGTAGATCATCATCGTTACAGGGTGACCAATCTCAAAGGCGATAACCGTAAACCCTGCCAGAATCGTCACAATAGAGCCAAAGATCGCTCGTTTTGAGATCATGGTAAAGTCTTTAAACCCAAAGACATCCCCCAAAGAACCGACGATACAGAATCCTGTTGAACTCACAACAAAGAAGATATATACCGCAATCAAAAGCCCCCATGGATGCTCTCTAGTGACATTATAGGCATGGTGTCCATGCATCAAATAGAGGGAGACTCCAATCACCAACATCGCTAGCATCGCTACCACAGAGACGGCTACTAACATATTGACAGGAGTTTTCTCAAAATTCAAAATTGATTTTAGTGAAAAATCTTCTCGTAATGGAATATTTAATGGTCCAATTTTCATTCTCTACCCCTTATGTTAGATAAAATAATTTTGGTTTAGTACCAAGGTTGGCTTTGAGACTAAAGTGTTCTCTAGTTCTAAGCAGTTCGCTAATCTCACTCTCAGGGTCATCTAAGTCACCAAAGGTTCTCACCTTTGTTGGACAGGTATTTTGACACGCTGTGGTCGTCTCTCCGCGTGCGAGTCGTGTATCTGAACAGAAAGTACACTTATCTACCGTCATTGTTCGATCATCCACATAGCGTGCATCATACGGACACGCATTCATACAATAGGAGCAGAGGATACACTTGTCACTATCGACGCGTACCACATGAAACTCATCATAGTAGGTCGCATTGGTAGGGCAGACCATCTGACATGGTGCCTCATCACAGTGTTGACACTGACTAGGCTGAAACGAGTGAGAGACGATATCAAGGAGAGGATACTCTCCTGATATCTCATTGACTCCGACCCAGATTCGATGCTTGTCCGCACCCATAAGGACACCATTCTCCTCCTTACAGGCTACTTCACACGCTTTACAATTAATACAGTTTTTATAATCTAAAGCCATTCCATATCTTGCCATGATTACACCTTTCTTATTTCGACATTTGTTTCATGCATTGCTGCAGCACCATAGACAGGCTCAAGCACATCTTCAATCACGGCATTGTCATTACCACCGTTCTTAAATGCCCATGTTAGAGCCGAACTCTCCTCACCAAATCCATGCACAAAGAAGACCTGATCTGGAGCGATTTTCTCTGTAGGATAGGCACGAATAATCGTAGAGCCTGTACGGCTAGAGACCTCGACTTTATCCCCAAACTCAATCCCTTGCTTCTTCGCTTCACGCTTATTGATCCAGATGTAGTTCTCAGGCATCAAGTCTCGTAGTACCGCATTGTTTGAGGTACCACTCTGCGTAAACTGTGCATGTCTTCCTGTAAGAAGTCTAAACTTCCCTTGAGGGACACTAAAGTTAAACTCATCTTTCCATGTTGGCATCGGGTCGATCCCTTTACTTGCGAGGTTGGCGAGGTTACACTCAAGTTTACCACTTGGTGTCTTGGGCTTACCACCGCCCACAGAGTAGGACTTCTCTTTCTCTGGGTAGTACTGATGCTCATTGACAGAGAGTTGCTTGAAGTAGAGATCCATCTTAGGATAGAATACCCCATGCTTCTCAAGGGCTTCGGCTGCACCATGGTACTTATGGACGGCGTGTTCATTGAGTTCCTCTTGGTCGTATGCGTAGATTTTGGTCATATCATACTCCTCTTTATAGAACTCCTCTTCATTCCCATCAGCAATCGAGTCTTGTACCTCTTCATCATACTTTTTAGTGATATCAAAGAGTGGTCTAGAGAGCTGAGCGGTGAGTCCACGAAGGATCTCATTGACAGGTTTGGTCTCAAAGAGAGGATCTACAACACGGTTACGCTGTGCAATCGAAGGCTCTACACCACCAAAGGTCTTAACAGGATCCGTTCGCTCAAGATAAGTACACTCAGGCAGAACCACATCCGCATACATCACCGTATCACTTGGCATAGTATCGATACAGACGACGAGTTCCATCGCTTTGAGCATCTTGGCTGTTTTGGCTGTATTTGGCATATTCATCATTGGGTTATGCTTGTAGCAGAACATACCGCGTACTTTGTAGGGCATTTTCCCCTCTAAGAAACGGTTTCTCCACCCAAGCCAAGATCCACCACCAGAGATTACCGCACAGTCATCATACCCTGCTTCACCCTCTTTGTGATTGGCTTTTTTAGTAACCGCTCTTGATTTGGCTTTGTCATACATAGGGATAAGAGACTCATGCCCCTTGAGTGAGATTTTGTCTCCAAAGATCAATCCACCTTTGGTATCAATCCCTCCACCTAGTCCTTGGAAGATCGCCATTGCACGACGCAATTGGAAGTCATTTTGTGCAAAAGTACTTCGTCTTCCAGGGTAGTAGACTGCTTTAGGAGCGTGTGCCATAAACTCTCTAGCGATAGTAGTAATATCTTTTGCCTTAATCCCTGTAATCTCTGAAGCCCACAGTGGTGTATAGCTGTTGGTTACCACATGTTTTTTATACGCTTCAAATCCTGCAAAGTACTTCTCAACATAGGCTTTATCATAAAGCTCTTCAGTGAGGACAACATAGGTGAGTGCCAAGACAAATGCCAAGTCAGTCCCTGGTTTGATCGCCAACCACTTATCCGACTTCGCTGCGGTATTGGTAAAGCGAGGATCGACACAGATAAGCTTCGCTCCTCTACCTTTGGTACGCTTAAAAGCATCCATTGTATCAGGTGTTACAATCGCTTCTGCTCTGTTGGCACCCGCCATGATGATATACTCTGCATTCTCTAAGTCTGCTTGAGGATAGGCACCAATGGTCACACCATACCCTGACGCTACCGTCTGAAGACAGATAGAGGCGTGGTTAAGCCAGTTAGATGATCCAAATGCTTGATAGAAGGTCTTGAAAGTATGCTCAGCCATCCCCTCTCCTGCACAGAAGAGAAATGAGGAGCGGTTATCTTGCTCTTCATCGAGTATCTTGGTTGTCTTCTCTGTGATATATTTAAATGCTTCGTCCCATGTGACGCGTTTAAACTTCCCTTCGCCCTTCTCACCCGTACGAATCATCGGGTACTTCAATCTATCGGGGTCATAGAGGGCTTGTATCCCTGCATTTCCTCTAGGACACAACATATTTCTTGATTTGGGAAACATTGGGTTGGGGTCAAGTTTGGTTACGATACCATCCTCTACGCGTGCAATCGCTGCACACTTATTGACACACATCTCACACAGTGTTGGGATATGTTTGACCTCTTTTGCTTCGCCTGTTTTGGTTGTAATCGATTTTGCTATGGCATGTGACTCATGCTCGTGACTCGCAAAAAGATTGGTAACAGAAAGTGCACTACCACCAGCGACACTCATTGCAACGGTTCCTTGAAGAAATTTTCGTCTTGAAACTTCAATTTGCATTTAGCTCTCCTCCTTAAAATTATCGACTTATAATTAAGAGAGATTTACTCTTAATTATAAGTCTGTTTTATATATTATAAAAGTGTGACTTATAATAAGCTTTTATCTTCCTAATAAGTCTGCTTGATATTAACATCATCAAAGTTACCATACTCTGCGTAACGGTGACAGGCAAAACAGTTGGACTTATCTTTGACCGCTTTACTTTTGAACACCCCTCGTGGGATATCTTTGTGTACTTCACGCCAGAAAGGTGTCTTGGTAATCGACTTTGGACGGCGTTTGCCTAGTGTTGCCATCATCTTGACCGCCACCTCTCGTGTACTGTTTTGAGCTGCATTCTCTACTAAAAACTTGACAATACTCTGCCGTTGACTCTTGGAGATATTCTCATCGGTGATCTTCTCTCCACGGTGATTCTCCAAACTCCCCATAATCTTGATCCATGACTCTTTGGGAAGGAGATGAGGCGGATAGGTCTTGTGACACTCTCCACACTTGTCGTAGTAGAGTGGATTAAGCTCATCATAGTGGATATTGGCATACTTCTTACTTGTCAAGAAGTTGTAGTCACTACTCACCACAAAAATGTAGGTCAACACAGAGATAGCAATGACAAAAAAGGAGAAGAGCGTCAAGGGTCTACTCACCCGTGTATCCTCCCCTTGGGTCTTCTTGTAGCCCGTAATCATCGCAAAGACCATATGGGTTTTGTGCCAAAACTGCTCGATAAGTACCCCTGTGATATGCAACACCACCCACCCCGCAAAGATATAGGAGGCGTATTGGTGTACGCGTGCGAGTTGGGGAGCAAATTGGCTATAGTCATCGTTGAGATAGGAGAGAAACCCTCGTGACTCTTGTATCCCAAGGAGTAGCACCCCCGAGACTACAATGATCGTCCCCATCCCCATTGCCCAGATCGTAAACCAACTCGATGCGGGGTTGTGTCCCGCAGGAATGGCACGCCATCGGTTCTGTATCTTCTCTCGAAAGTACCCAATCAGTTGAGAGAGGGAGAGTTTGAAGTTTTTAAACTTCGCATACTCTGGACCAATAAACCCCCAAATAATTCGGTAACAGATAATCATCCCAAAGATAAACCCCAATGCTACATGACTATCGAGTCTATTCTCAAAAAATGAAGTGATAAAGGCACTCGTAAAGGAGAGTGCAATCATCCAATGGATAATGCGTGCACTCCAGTTCCAGACATAAACCTTCCCCTCTTTTCTATTCATCTTCATACTCCTCCTTACGATAAAATTCCCTATTTTATCATAACTTTTCACTATAAGCTCAATAAATATATATTATAGTATGGCTTGTAGGAGAATTCGAAAGGCTTAGGGTAGCAAGAGATGGGGAAAAAATATAAAAAAAGGAGTAGAGATAGGTGCTAGAGAGTCACGCTACAGAGAGAAGTTCTCTCTGGCGTGGTGCGTCTAAGACGCTTGGTGTGCTTCAGGTGCTACTTCCACCGCTGGTGCCTCTTCTACCGCAGGCTCTTGGGCTGTTTTACTAGGCATTTTATAGAAACTCTTCTCGATAAATTGAGCCATCGCTTTAGGATCATAATCCCACCCTTGCTCCATAAGTTTTTTCATATTGTGTGCCATCTTATCATGTTCTGTACCTGAAGATTGGTTAAGACCATCATTTTTAACATCATAGAGATCAAGTTCAAGCTCACCCGCTTGTCTATCATTCATCGCGGGTGTCTTCTTCTCAGTCAGACCTTCTGCATTTTTACCATGACACTTAAAACATTTACCTTCCCATACCTGCTGAGGGGTTTTGCTATAAGTTTTTGCTTCAGATGAACTCTCTGGTGCATTACCACATCCATTGAGTCCAAAGATTGCTGCTAGGGCAAGTGTTGTTATCACTGTTTTTTTCATTAAGTTTCTCCTTCTTCTCTATCTTCTATGCTCTACCAGAAAGCATACCATATTGTGTCATTGGCTTAAGTGCATAGACTTTAAGCAACCACCAAATCCATCGCTCTTGTGTTGGGTCAAGTGGGAATGATGGCGTAGGTTTCTTCGTCCAGTTAAACTCAGCAAGCATAACCGTACCGATACTTGTAATCAATGGACAGACCGTATATCCAGCATATTTTGCGGTAAGCTCTTGCCCCTCCATCATCGCAATAATATTGTCTACGACAACTTTATACTGCTTTCTTGCTGATCCACCTGTCTTACCCATAGGTACCGCAGCGATATCACCTAGAGCAAAGACATTAGGATACTTAACATGTTGAAGTGACTCTTTGTTGACAGGTACCCACCCTTTAGATGACCCAATAGGTGAGTTACCAATCTCTTCAGCTGCTTTCATTGGTGGTGTGATATGCAAGAAGTCAAACTCTTTTTTGACTGTCTCTGCTCTCATGACGATTGAGTACTCTTCAAGATCCTCATCCCATTCACCCTTCTCTTGCCAGTGTCTTGTGAAGGTAGCCACTTTCTCTTTAGGATCGACACCTACAAGGTTGTGTCTATAGTTCCACTTCATATCTCTTGCTTCAAACTGGTTGACAATCGCATCATGATACTCTTGTACACCAAACATCTTACTACCATTGGGGTAGAAGCTAAGTTCAGCATTCTCTCTAGCACCCGCTTCTCTCAATCGTGCATCGGTTAGATACATAATCTTCTTTGGGGCACCACCACATTTGATAGGGGTATTAGGGTGTGTAAAGATACCTTTGACTCTCTTACCGCTCTTAGCATCCGCAATAAACTTCTGCATCTCTCTCCATGTATCTGCCGACCCTTGTTGGAAGTAGATAGATGCGATACCATTTTTACCGATCACTCTACTCACATTGTCATGCGCCCCTGTAGAGGTGATAGTCCCCTCGATACCCAATCCTTGGATACGCGCATAATCAAGCTTCAATCCCGCAGCAACAACCATATAGTCATACTTAAGTGTTTTACCCCCTGAAGTTGTTACACTATTGTTATCTGGATCAAACTCAACCGCTTTCTCTTTGATAACAGTCACACCACTAGGGATAAAATCTTTGGTATTGTACATAACAGCATCTTTTTCCCAGATCCCAGCACCTACAAGTGTCTGACCAGGCTGATAAGAAGTTGCCAAGTCACCTGGCTCAATCACGGTAATATCTGGATTATCAAGTGAGTTAGTCAATCGTGCCGCTGTTGACATACCTGCCAAACCACCACCGATGATTACAATCTTTGCTTTGACTGCGGAGCTACTTGCACTCGCTTCTGTTGCAACACCACTACCCATAAGCATAGCAGCACCACCCGCACCAAACATCTTCATGGCATCACGGCGAGAGACACCTTCACCTTTAAAGTGTGCGTCAATGAGCTCCATGCCCTCTTTCATCATTTTATTATCCAAAACATCTCCTTCTATTTTTGTCAATTCTATATTCTACATCGTTTTTCATAAAATTTTAATGATTATCTTTATAAAGTTATTCAATATTACTAATGCTTATTGTATCTATAACAAGTTGTAATGTTACTGAGCCTTGAAAGTGATTTTCACTCAGGTGATAGCTCACATCGATCCACGCTCCCACTTCAAACTGCTCATAGGTCTTAAACTTCACCCCACGCAATCGCACCCCACCCTGCTCTAGGGTAAAGCGTAGATGGTTCCCCTCACTTCCCATCGTTGCCACCTCACAGATACGCACCACACAACTGAGAAACTTCGGACGGGGGTTTGCCATCCCGTAGGGTTCATACCGCTTCATAAGAGTCGTCATCTCAAAGGAGAGTTCACGCAGTTCCACCACCCCTACAATCTCAGGATCACACTGCTGAGTAGGGTAAGAGGAGTGGGTGTAGGCGTGGTTAATCGCCTCTCTAAAGGCGGGGAGGTTCTCTACTTTGAGGCTGAGTCCTATCGCAGCTTCATGCCCCCCAAACTTCTCAAGCAACGCACGACAGTGACTCGTAATGGCAAAGAGATCACACGCATCAAAGCTCCGTCCACTTCCCTTACATAGCCCGTTTGGACTTTGTGAAAGAATAATTGTCGGCTTTTGGTGGATGCGTGCCACCCGTGCTGCAACAATCCCCACCACCCCCTCATGCCATCCCTCTCCCACAAGTACCAGAACCTCATCCTCACCCGTGACTTGAGCCAATGCCTCTTGCGTCAAGGCACTCTCTGTCTCCTTGCGTAGGTCATTAAAGGCAAGTAGACGATCGAGTCCTATGCGTGCCTCATGGTGTGTCGTCGCCCCCAAGAAGGCAACCGCATGTGACGCATCATCCATACGCCCCGCACTATTGAGTAGGGGTGCGAGGAAGAAGCCGATATCCTCCTCGGTAAAGTGTGACTTATTCACATGCTCTTTATAGCATGTGATTGCAGGGTGTTGACTCCCACTGAGATGGCGTAGTCCTGCGATGACCATTGCACGGTTGATATGCTGAAGGGGCATCATATCTGCGATAATCGCCAACGAAACCAGTTCCATATACCCCATCATATCAAGGCGAATACCCAGTGCATTTTTTAATGAGGCGATCAGGTACCATGCGATTTGAGCGCCACACACCTCCTCATAGGGGAAGGGACACTCAGGCTGTTTAGGATTGATAATCGCATACGCGGGTGGAAGGGTATCTGGGAGGAGATGGTGATCGGTGATAATCAGATCGATCCCCAACGCCTCCACAGCTCGTCCCGCCTCTACCGCTGCGATACCGTTATCTACTGTGATAATGAGATCGGTAGGGGGGAGTTGCTCAAGCAGAGTAAGTGAGAGTCCATACCCATCACGAAAGCGGTTGGGGATAATCCACGCCACAGGGTAGGCTATCGCCCCAAAAAAACGGTGCATCAGGGTTGTAGCAGTGACCCCATCGACATCATAATCCCCAATAATGGTGATCTTCTCACCCTGCTCTATCGCGGTAACAATGCGTGCTGTTGCACGCTCCATATCTTTGAACTGTGAGGGGTGAGGAAGGTCTTTGAGCGAGAGAAACCCCTCCGCCTCAAAGCGAGCATCAAGTATCCGCTCCAACACCTCGCGGGTCACAGAGGGGTAGGCGGTCTGTTTCACTACTGCTGTTTATGCTGATGTGAGGCATTGACAAATGCCAAAATAGCAGGGTTGGCATTTTGGAGTCGAGAGGTAAACTCAGGGTGAAACTGTACCCCTAAGAACCATGGGTGATTAGGCACTTCAACCGCTTCAATCAACCCATGAGACTCCCCAGTAATCTCCATACCATTGGCTTCAAACTCTGCTCTATAGGCAGGATTTGCCTCATAACGGTGTCTATGACGCTCAAAAATCATCGGCGCGTCATACGCTTCACGCAGGTGAGAACCCTCTTTGGTCTCACACTCATACTCCCCAAGGCGGAGTGTCCCACCCATCGCCGTAGTCGAGGTGCGTATCTGCTTGGCACCACTTGCATCGATAAACTCATCGATCAGATAGATAATGGGAGCAGAGGTCTCTTTGTTAAACTCTACAGAGTTGGCATCACTCAACCCCAAGACATTACGAGCGAACTCTACCATCGCCAACTGCATCCCAAGGCAGATACCAAGGAACGGTACTGCATGCTCTCGGGCATATGTAATCGCTGCAATTTTACCCTCAACCCCTCGTTCACCAAATCCACCCGCGACAAGGACACCATCACAGTCATTGAGAAACTTCTCAGCACCATCCTCCTCTATCTTCTCAGAGTCAATCCATTTGATATTGACACGACTATCGAGGTGAGCACCACAGTGAATAAGTGCCTCCGTGAGTGATTTGTAGGACTCTTTAAGATCAAGGTATTTCCCTACAAAGGCGATTTTGAGTTCATCGGTTGGTTTAATGATACGGTTGACGAGGTGTGACCACTCATCCATCTTCGGCTCACAGTTATCAAGCTCTAGCTGTTTGCAGATGGGGGAAAGGATATCTTGAGCAAGGAAGTTAAGAGGGACTTTGTAGATAGTCGCGGCATCCTCTGCCACGATGACTGAATCCTCCTCCACATCACAATTGAAGGCGATTTTGCGTTTGATCTCTGCGGTGACGGGGACTTCTGCTCTCAAGACGAGCATATGGGGTGCGATACCGATACGACGAAGCTCCTGTACAGAGTGTTGTGTTGGCTTGGTCTTTAGCTCTCCTGCTGCTTTGATATAGGGGAGGAGTGTGACATGGACATTCATCACATGGCTACGCCCCAACTCATGCTTCATCTGTCGAATCGTCTCAAGGAAAGGAAGTCCCTCAATATCACCCGTGGTACCCCCTAGCTCAACAATAAGGATATCTTTCCCCTCACCTGCAAGTACGATACGGTCTTTGATCTCATTAACAATATGGGGGACGACTTGGATCGTTTTTCCTAGATAGTCTCCTTTGCGTTCATTCTCAATGACTGTTTTGTAGATCTGTCCTGTCGTGAAGTTGTTGTTTTGGGTCAAAGAGGTATCTAAAAAACGCTCATAATGCCCAAGGTCAAGGTCGGTCTCAGCACCATCTTTAGTGACAAATACCTCTCCATGCTCTAGAGGAGACATAGTACCAGGGTCGACATTGATATAGGGGTCGAGTTTGAGTACACCGACGCGTTGACCTGTATGCTTAAGCAGTGTTCCGATACTCGCAGCAGTGATCCCTTTACCCAAAGAGCTTAGTACACCACCCGTTACAAAGATATATTTTGTCTTTTTTTCACTCATATAAAATTTCCTTTTAAGTTATGCAACAATAGGCATAATGATTGTCATAAAATTATTGTCTCGTACAATAAAGGGCAGGGTTGGTTCATTAAACTCAATGGTAAAGGTACTACTATCTATCTGAGAGATAAAGTCAAGAATATAGCGACTATTAAAGGAGAGTTCAAAGGACTCCTCCAAGGTGGTAGTGAGTTCAAGTTGTGTCTTGGCTTCTACATTGTCCGCAGAGAGCGAGTTGAAGAGGATATGATCAGGGTTGAGTGTCATCTTAATCTCTTGCGAGATTGTTGTAATCATCTTAATTGCATCGATCATCTCTTTTTTGGGGAGGCTGACGGTGTGTTTGATAGAGGCAGGAATAATGCGTTGGTAGTCTGGAAATTTTCCATTAATCAGTCGTGAGTAGAAGAAGTAGTTTTCATTGGCAATGATAAGATTGGTCTCATCAAAAAAGATATTGATACGATCGAGGAAGAGTTTTTGTATCTCTAGGATCGCTTTTTTAGGTACGATAAGAGAGAGTTCTTGGGTATTAGCACTCGGGATTGTAGCGATCGCTAAGCGTCTAGTATCCGTACCGACTAAATCTGTCGCACTATTTTTGATATTGATAAGTGCACCATTGAGTTCAAACTTTGGATTGTTTGTATCGATAGCAGGTGAGATCTTTCTTAGGTTTTGGATAAGACTAAGTGAGTCTAGGGAGATTTGTGGTTTGTTCTCTATGGTAGGAAAGTCTGGATAGGAGTGGGGATCAAAAGTGGGGAGTTTGAACTTAGAGTGCCTCTGTTTGATAATAAGTGTGTTATCGATAAGCTCTAGGGTGATCTCATCCTCTTTGAGGATACGGATAATATCGAGTAGTTTTTTACCATTGGCGGTAAATGCTCCCTCTGACTCTATGGCGATATGATCGGTGACGATCTCTAGACCGATCTCACCATCTGTAGCTTTTATCGTACAGTTGCCTTCGTGAGAGTTGAAGAGTATGTGTGATGTAATTTGACTGGCATCTTTTTTTTCCAAAAAAGGTTGCAGATTGATGAGTAGTGACTCTATGATCTGCTTGGTCGCTTTGATCTTCATAGACTTCCCTTATTTTTTAATAATTTAGTATGTAGTAGTAGTTTGACATGAATATGTGAAAAACTCACGCATTGCTTTTGTAGTCGATTGTTGAGGCGTATCCAAAAGGTTTTGGACTCTTCACATCTATTCACTTTTAAAATTATATCTTTTTTTTCATTCAAGTTTTACAAGGCAACTTTAGCTGTCTGTATGGACTTTATTGGAGAGTTCGTCGAGGAGTACTTTGAAGTTCTCATCATTGTCGATAATCTCATTGATCTTTTTCATTGCATGGGAGATGGCAGTGTGGTCCTTCATTCCGAAGTAGAGGGCGATTTGAGGCATGGAGTTTGGGGTGAGGTTGCGTGCGAGATAGATTGCAGTTCGGCGTGCATTGACGATATTTTTGGTTCGTTTTTTAGAGGTGATATCTGAGGGTTTGATATTTAGCTCTCGTGAGACGATCTTGACGATATCATCGATGGTGATATTCTCTTTTTTCTCTTTGAGTTGGTCACGGATCGCATTTTGTGCAAAATCGAGGGTGATCTCTTGGTTGAGCATAGAGGAGAGGGCATTGAGTTTGATGATGGTTCCTTCGATCTCACGGATATTGTCCCCCATATTGGTTGCGATGAAGTTGACAATCTCTAAGTCCAGACGAATCCCGTCGAGTTCACACTTCTTCTGGATAATGGCGATTTTTGTCTCTAGTCCAGGGGGTTGTATATCGGCCATCAAGCCCCACTCAAAGCGACTCTTAAGCCTATCGACGAGTCCTGCTATCTTATTGGGCTGTCTATCGGAGGTGATGACAATCTGTTTATTGGCATTGTAGAGTTCATTAAAGGTGTGAAAAAACTCCTCTTGGGTCTGCTCTTTACGGCTAAGAAACTGTATATCATCAATGAGTAGTAGGTCACACTCACGGTATTTATCACGGAAGCGATCCATAGTTTGTGAACGAAGATGTGAAGTAAAGGAGTTCATAAACTGCTCTAAAGTGGTGTAGATGACGGTGCGTCCTAGTTCGATATGGTAGTTTCCTATCGCTTGGAGTAGGTGGGTCTTGCCTAGTCCCACCCCACCATAGATGAAGAGGGGATTGTACTGTCTACCAGGCTTCTCTGCTACGGACTTGGCAGTGGTGAAGGCAAATTGGTTGGAGTCCCCTACGATAAAGCTCTCAAAGGTGAGAGAGGGGTTGAGATAGGTGCTTTTGGTGTTACTTTTCTCTTGGAGTGCAGGTTTACTTTGAGGGGTGGGGGTCTCTTTTTCACGCACCCCAACGGTGATCTCTATGGTGGGCTTGATCTCATTTTGTAGCTCGAAGAGGTGTGCGATCTTGTCGATATATTTGGTCTTGACCCATTTGGCGATGAGCATATTGGGGGCAGCAAAGTAGACGATATTACTGCGTGAGCGTTTGGCATTGTAGACGAGTTTCTTAATATAGCGTTCATACTCTGTCTGACTTATCTCTTTTTTAAGTTCAAACAGTACTTTTTGCCCAACATTCATTCTCTCTTCCCTTATGTGAATAACTTTTGCTATTTTAGCCAACTTGAGCTAAAATAGCGAAAACAACAGAGGGTGAATTGAGTTATTCACCCTGTGAACAAAGGTGTGAATGAATATTTTAGGCATAGACCCTGGAAGCCGTAATCTCGGCTACTGTATCCTTCATTGGAGTGGCAAAAGTTTTTCACTGGTGGAGGCTGGATTGCTCAAGATTAAGACCAAAGAGCTTCAAGAGCAGATTGTAGAGTTGGTGGAGGGGTTTGATATCATCCTCCAGAGCCATGAGATCGATGAGGTTGCTATCGAGGATATCTTTTTTGCCTATAATCCTAAGACCGTGTTGAAGCTCGCACAGTTTAGAGGGGCGCTCTCCTTGAAGATTCTGCAAGAGGTGGGCTACTTCTATGAGTACACCCCACTACAGGTCAAAAAGGCGGTGACAGGCAATGGTAAGGCGACCAAAGAGCAGGTGGCGTTTATGGTGAAGCGGTTGTTGGGGATCAAGAAGGAGATTAAGCCACTCGACATCACGGATGCCATGGCGATTGCGATAACACACCTTCAGCGGGTGAAGATGCGTAAGCCTACTTAGGGGCGTAGGTTTTCACCCTTTTTGAGCTGTCCGTTTTTGCGTACGGAGATCATACGGTTGCTGGGGAGTTCGAAGGTGGACTTCTTGTGGTTCCCTGCGGACTCCTCAATGATCTTATCGTAGAGGTAGATATCATTTTTGAAGTAGGCAACGCCCCCCTCCTCATAGACGGTAAAGTAGAGGATATGGACGGGGATATGTTTGCGAAGCTTAATGGTCGTGGGCTTGTTGCTCTGGAGTATTGATTCGATCTTGCTCGCAGAGTAGCTTCCACGGGCATGTTGAAGGAGGCGTTGCATCAAGGCAAAGGGCTTCTCTACACGCATACACCCTGAGCTGTAGATCTTGTAGCGTCGTGAGAGCAGTGATTTGTTATCGGTGTCATGTAGATAGACCGCATACTTATTGGGAAACATAAACTTCACCCGCCCTAGGGCGTTGTTCTCTCCTGGAAACTGTACAAAACGGTAGGGAACCCGTCGGCTACTCCCCTCATAGGGATCGAGCTTCTCTTGGGTGATTGTGATCTCTTTAGTACCTGAGAAGACATGGATATTGTTCTCTTCGAGGTACTCGGGGTGATCTCGTAAGACGGGGATGAGGTCGCGTTTGATGAGATTGTCAGGGATCGTCCAAGTGGGATTGAGTACCATAAACTCAATGCTGTCATGAAAGAGTGGGGTGGGGCGGTCGATGCGTCCTACAACCACACCCATTTTGAGCTTGGTTTGTCCCCCCTGATAGTAGCGTAGCTGAAAGTCAGGGATATTGACCTCTACATACTCCGACTCAAAATGCTTAGGGTAGAGTTTGGTCTTATCGAGATTGGTGAGGATACTTTGGATATTGCTCTTGACAGGTTGGTTGAGATAGTAGGTCATGATCTTATCGACCATTCCGTTGACTTTGAGGTTGTAGCGTTTTTGGTAGTTGATGACAGCTTGACGGAGTCGCTTATCAAACTTTTCATCGATAGTGGCACGCTTGGGGTAGTCACCTGAGATCTGTAGTCGTCGTTTGATATTGGCGATGCGAGGAGCCGTGTCGCCTAGCTTGAGGGCTGCGTGGGTGTATTTGACCTTGGGAAACCGATCCATCATGCGGTAGTTGTGTAGCATCTGGATGAGTTTGCGATAGCGTCTCTCCATAGGTAGAAGTGAGGTGAGGTAGCGTGTGATATGGTGCTGTTTGATTGCTGTGAAGAGTTGAGCATGTGGTGGGAAGGCTTTTGGCATCATCTCCCAGTGTGCCTTGATATCATCACTCTGCTCTAATCCTCGGAGTTTTTGCTGTACCAACCCCCAATCCACATCCCCTTGTACCACAAATCGTACCAACCGCACAAAGGAGTTGGTCAGGAGTAGATCGAGTCGTGCGTAGACCGCAGCTTGTTTGGCTCGTGTGATTTGGTTGTTGTCGAGTAGAAAGAAGAGCTTCTGTATAGCAGGTTGGTCAAAGGGCTTATCTTTGTAGTTAAAGAGTGGGTTTTTGAGTGCCTGAATCAGTTGCGTCATTTGAGATTGATTTGCGTTACCTACCCAGAGGGGTCGGTTGCCATTTTGGCTATAGAGATAGGATACAATGGTACGATTCTCTCCTTTGAGGTGGGTATTGAGCGAGTGTTGGATATTGCTACTGATACTCTCTAGTGAGAGTGATTGTGCTAGTAGCGTGGTGTGAATAAGGAGTAGCCCAAGAAGAAGTAGTCGTCTCAAGTGATCTCCTTTTTGGGTGGGGTGATAGAGGCTTCAAAGAGATACTGATGTGTGGTGGGGATCGCATCATAGAGTGCATGGCTGAGTGCTTGGATCTCCCAAAGGGCTGCTTTATTGCTTCGCAGGGTGAGAAAGTTTTGGAGACTGCGTGCATTGATCGTCCATGTCAGTTCGGTCTTATAGCTCTCAGGTAGACAGAACTTGGCGATATCATTACTCACACCACTTTGAAGAATCGCTTGGAGGTTATTGAGGGCTTGGATACTCGCACGATCGACGGCGTGGTTGCCTGTGAGTACGATAAAGCGTGATGCCTCCTCATACGCATCCTCCGCAAAGGGGGTAGATGCTTTGAGCTCTTTGAGGGTGTAGCGTGTACTCTTGACACTTGGGCTTGCGATGCGGTGGCGTGCTAGCTCTTGGAGTAGGGCGCGACTCACGCCTGCAATATAGAAGGTGTAGACCAGATGCTCTAGGGTTGAGGCATGTTTGAACTTATTGCCCACTCTATTGATGAGTGCCTTGTCTTGTTCTCCCCCCTCATCACTCTTCTCAAAACTCTGCCAACAGGTGCGTATGGCGTGGGCACACACCGCAAGGGGTGTATGGTGCATTAGTGTTACTTGCATTATAAAAGAACCTTTTTTTATACCATTATAACATATACCAAAGAAGAGAAAAATCTCTTATATAGTAACTTTTCGATATAATCCGCAAAAATCACACGAGGGTAGGGTGCCAAGTCCCCCCCCTCCTTTTAGGACACTTTTATGCAAAAAATCAAAAACATTGCCGTTATCGCTCACGTTGACCATGGTAAGACCACACTCGTCGATGAACTCTTACAACAATCAGGGACTTTTGAAGCCCACCAAGAGGTAGAAGAGCGTGCGATGGACTCGGATGCGATCGAGAAAGAGAGAGGGATTACAATTCTCTCTAAAAACACCGCTATCACCTATGGGGATCACAAGATCAATATCATCGACACTCCAGGTCACGCCGACTTTGGTGGTGAGGTTGAGCGTGTACTTAAGATGGTTGATGGGGTACTCCTCTTGGTTGATGCCCAAGAGGGTGTTATGCCTCAGACTAAGTTTGTACTCAAAAAAGCGATTGCATTTGGTCTAATCCCTGTTGTTGTTATCAATAAAATCGATAAGTTTGGTGCGGAGCCAGACCGTGTTATGGATGAAGTATTTGATCTACTTGTTGCTCTTGATGCCAATGAGGAACAGCTTGAGTTCCCTGTACTCTACGCGGCGGCGAGAGATGGGTATGCGAAGTGGGAGATGGAGGATGAGAGCAAAGATATGACTCCACTCTTTGAAGCGATCTTGACCAAAGTACCGTATCCAAAAGGATCACCAGAGAATGATACACAAGCACAAGTCTTTACGCTTGATAGTGACAACTTTGTTGGGCGTATCGGTATTACGCGTATCTTCAATGGTAAAGTCAAAAAGGGAGATGAGTATCTTCTTGTCAAAGCGTGTGGTAGCAAATCTAAATCTCGTATCTCTAAATTGATTGGATTTAAAGGGCTTGAGCGTATCGAGATCCAAGAGGCTGAAGCGGGTGATATCGTGGCGATTGCTGGATTTAATGATATTGATGTAGGGGACTCTATCTGTGACCCTCTCAACCCTGTAGCCCTTGATCCAATGCATGTTGAAGAGCCTACACTCTCTGTTATTATGTCTGTTAACAATGGACCACTCGCAGGACAAGAGGGGAAACATGTCACCTCTAACAAGATTAAAGAGCGTCTTGAAAAAGAGATGGAGACCAATATCGCTATGCGTATGGAGCCTATGGGAGATGCGTCATTTAAAGTATCGGGTCGTGGTGAGCTTCAGATTGGTATCTTGGCGGAGAACATGAGACGCGAAGGGTTTGAGTTTATGTTAGCAAGACCTGAGGTTGTAACCAAAGAGGAGAATGGGGTCAAGATGGAGCCATTTGAGCATTTGGTTGTAGATGTACCTGAGGAGTTCCAAGGGGTAGCGATCGAAAAATTGGGTAAACGAAAAGCCAATATGACCTCTCTTGCTCCGATGCCTGATGGGACGGTACGCTTAGAGTTTGAGATCCCTGCTAGAGGATTGATCGGGTTTAGAAATGAGTTCTTGACTGATACTAAAGGGGAGGGGATTATGAACCACTCCTACCTAGAGTATAGACCCTACTCAGGAACCGTTGAGTCTCGAACACCAGGTGCGTTGGTGAGTATGGATGATGGCGAGGCGGTCGCGTTCTCTATCTTCAACCTTCAGTCGCGTGGTGTGATGTTTATCAAACCACAAGATAAGGTCTACTCAGGGATGGTCATTGGTGAGTCTGCACGCCCAGGTGACTTGGATGTCAATCCACTCAAAGGAAAAGCCTTGACCAATATGAGAACCTCTGGTGCGGATGATGCGATTAAGCTTGTTACACCAAGAACTATCACGCTAGAGTCTGCTATGGAGTGGATTGAGGATGATGAACTTGTAGAGATTACCCCAGAGTCTGTAAGAATTCGTAAGAAATCCCTCGACCCTGTGGTGAGAAAAAGAGCCGCAAGAGATAAGAAAAACGCTAAAAAATAGCTACTTTTGTGTAGCGTAGGCTCAGCTTACGCTACACCCCCTACACGCAATCCACATACCCACGCAAAGTGGAAGTTAAATCCCCCTCTATCCCCATCAACATCCAGTATCTCTCCTGAGAAGAATAGGTTTGGTATAAGCTTAGATTCCATTGTCTGAGGAGTGACCTCTGTTGTATCTATCCCCCCTGTTGCCACCTCTGCCCCCCTAAACCCCTTGGTATCGGAGAGTGAGAGTTTGAGGTTTTTAATCGTATGGACGAGTTGATTGATTGCTTTGCGGTTGAGTTCTCCCTCTGTGGTGACTTTGGTTTTGGCATGGGAGAGAATGGTGTGAATAAGTTTTTTGTTGAGAAATCCTTGGAGCCATAGCGTGAGGGGTTTGTGGCTGGTGGGGTGTATCTGTGAGAGCAGTAGGGTGGTGAGTTGCTCTTTGGTGTATGTGGGCATCAGATCGAGGCTCAGTTCACAGTAGTCATACTGGGCGAGTCGGCTACTCACCTCACGACTCAGATCCAAGATAGCCAAGCCACTGATACCATACGGGGTGAAGAGTAGATCCCCCTGTTTTTGGGTGATATAGACACCATTGGCATAGAGTGTGGCTACCCCTGTGATCTTGACCCCTGCACACTGCTTGACCCATGGCTCTTGAGAGCAGAGTTGTACAAGGCTAGGGTGGCGTTTGATGAGGCTATGCCCTAGTTTGGTGGCAAGGGCATAGCCATCATTGGAGCCTCCTAGCTGTGGAGCAGCCACACTCCCCGTAGCCAAGAGTATTTTTGATGCACGATAGTCCCCCTGCGTTGTCTCTAGCTGAAAGTGTCTGGAGGTTTGGCAGATATCTGTCACCTTGGTATCACAGATAATCTCTACCCCTAGGGATTGGGCTTCATAGAGTAGTAGCTCCACGACTGATGAGGCTTGCATAGAGAGTGGAAAGACCTTCCCCTCTTGGGTCTCTACAAGCGGAAGACCAATGGATGTGAAAAACTTCTCTACGATAGCATAGGGGTACTCTTTGAGTACCTCTGAGATAAAGGTAGGGTTGTGTGAGTGGTAACGAGTGGGGCTAATGGTGCGGTTGGTGATATTGCACTTGCCATTGCCTGAGGCGAGGATTTTTCTACCCACTTTGGTCTGTTGTTCGAGTATAGTGACCGATTTGCCTCTGCGTGATGCCACGATACTTGCGACGAGTCCTGAAGCGCCCGCTCCGATGATTATCAATGTTTCATTATTCATACGATATTATAGCCCAAAAGTATGAGAAGGATAACCATGTCAGCATTAGTCGAGTTTAGTATGTTTCCCACCGAGGCAACACAGAGTAAGAGTGCCTTTGTCGCACGGGTTTTAGATATTGTTGATCAGAGTGGACTCCCCTATCAGTTGACACCCATGGGGACGATTATTGAGGGGGAGAGTGTGGAGGAGGTCTTAGCGGTAATTAACCGTGCCTATGAGGAGCTTCAGCGGGATTGTGGACGGGTCTATAGCTCGATCAAGATCGATTGGAGAGAGGGGGCGATAGGGAGGTTAGAGAGAAAAGTAGGCTCTGTAGAGGCGAAGCTTGGGCGGAAGTTAAACAGTTAACTTTTGTTATAATAACGCCAAACTTTCGTAAGGATTTTTCATGTTATGTGCTGAAAGAATGCAAAGAGTTATACAAGCAATGCTCCTAGGACTGATTATGGGATTGGCGGGTGCACAGATGTTTAAGATCGCATTTGTGGTGATGTTTGCGATGATGATGATGCTTTTTGTAGCTGGTATGACAGGATTTTGTCCTGGTTTGATAATCCTCAAGAAGATCTTTCCTTCTTGTGAAAATAGCAAAAATTAAAGGGGTGTAATGTCAACGATTTCATATAAAGATGCGGGTGTCGATATCGATGCGGGAAATGCATTTGTTGAGGCGATTAAGAGTGATGTAAAGTCAACATTTGATAAAAATGTAATCGGAGGGATTGGGTCGTTTGCAGGTGCGTATGCGTTGCCTACAGGCTATGATGAGCCTGTGATCCTCTCTGCGACCGATGGAGTCGGTACGAAACTGCGTATCGCCATTGAGAGCGGAAAGCTCGATACGGTCGGGATTGACCTTGTTGCGATGTGTGTCAATGACCTAATCTGTAACAACGGAACACCGATGTTTTTTCTCGACTACTACGCTACAGGGAAGCTCTTGCCTCAAAATGCCAAAGATGTTGTAGCAGGGATCGCTGAGGGGTGTAGACGCTCTGAGTGTGCCTTGGTGGGTGGTGAGACTGCTGAGATGCCAGGGATGTATAGTGAAAAAGATTTTGACCTTGCAGGATTTGCTGTGGGGATTGCGGAGCGTCGAGAGATGGATACCATTGCCAATGTCAAAGCGGGACAGACACTGATTGCTATGCCAAGCTCGGGTATCCACTCCAATGGCTATTCACTCGTACGCAAACTGCTACTTGAGAAGCTAGGAATGACACTTGAGACTCCATTTGATGGGAAGCCTCTGGTTGAGACGCTTCTTGAGCCTACACGCATCTATGTCAAAGAGTACAAAGCCAATAAAGCAGAGGTTAAAGCCTTGGCACATATCACGGGGGGTGGGATCGTGGAGAACCTGCCTCGTGTCTTGCCTGAGGGGATTCGTGCGGTTGTGACCAAAGCCTCTATCCGTCCACTTCCTATCTTTGAGCTGATTGGTCAGCATGTCGAAGAGGAGGAGATGTACCGTGCCTTCAATATGGGTGTGGGTATGGTATGGGTGGTTGAGCCTGAAGATGTCGAGGCAGTCCTTGCTAAGACGGATGGCTATGTGATTGGTGAGCTTGTGAGTGGTGAGCGTGGGGTGGAGATGGTCTAACCCCTCTGCACGCTTCATCGATAAGAGGGGTTACTCTCTTATCGCCTCCTTATCTAACTCCCCTGATTTTAACTGTTTAAGATAGTGTTTGAGATCCCTCTGCACCTCTCCGCTCAAGAGATAGAGTCCCAAGATATTGGGTAGTGCCATCGCCAAGATAAGCATAAAGCTAAAGTCCACCATAATCCCCGTATCGACAATACTTGCCATAATAATAAACCCTAAAAAGATAAACTTATAGAGGAGTGAAGTACGGCTACCAAAGAGGTAGACCCATGCACGCTCACCATAGTAGGACCATGAGATCATAGTGCTAAAGGCAAAGAGGAAAATAGAAAAAGAGAGTACAGTGGGAAACCAGCTAATCACTGTACCATACGCCGCTGCGGTGAGTGCTGCTCCCTCTTTGGCTTCTATCAAGGCTCCATAGCCATTGGCAGGGTCGTAGACCCCTGTGATGATGATGACAAGAGCAGTCATGGTACAGACGATGATAGTATCGATAAACGGCTCATAGAGGGCGACCATTCCTTGTCTAACTGGGTACTTCACTTTGGCGGGGGCATGGGCAATAGGAGCAGATCCTAAGCCTGCTTCAGAGGAGAATACCGCACGCTGAAACCCTTGGGTGATGACCCCTACCATCCCCCCCGCAACTGCCATAGGGGCAAACGCTTCAGAGAGGATAAGCCCAAAGGCATCAGGGATATGAGAGGCATGGAGTATGAGTATCCAGAGAGATGCACCGATATAGAGTGTCACCATAAAGGGAACGATCTTGGAGGTGGTATCGGCAATGCGGGTAATCCCCCCTAAGATCACTGTCCCTGTGAGGGTAGCGAGGATAACCCCAAAGACCCACGGATTTTGAGCGATAAAGGGTACTTCTGCCCCAATGGCACCGAGTGCTTGTGAGACCTGAAAGGTGTTACCCCCACCAATCGCCCCCATAATCATAAACAGAGCAAAGACAATCGCGAGTATCTTACCAAACTGAGGCATCCCTTTTTGGGATAGCCCCCGAGAGAGGTACTCCATCCCTCCACCCATAATCGTACCATCCGAGAGAAACTCTCGATACTTCAAGGAGAGTGTCACCTCGGTAAACTTCAATGACATCCCTAAAAACCCTGCCACAATCATCCAAAAAGTAGCCCCTGCTCCTCCAATAGCAATAGCGAGGGCAACCCCTGCGATATTGCCAAGCCCCACAGTGGCAGAGAGTGCGGTGGTAAGAGACTGGAAAGGGGTAATCGTCCCCCTATCATCAGGTGTGGTATACTCCCCTTTGATAATGCGGTAGGCGTGTCGAAGCATCTTGATATTGACAAATCCCATCTTGAGGGTGAGATAGACACCCCCAACAATGAGCCACGCAACCAAAAAGGGGATCCGACTCCCCTCTATCTGTCCAAATAGTATATCAAAAAAAAGTAGGCTCTCTAAAAAGCTATTGATATGGCTAAACAGTTCATTCATTCTCTCTCTCCTTGGTATAAATCTCTCTTATTGTATAGAAAATAGCTTATATTGGAGCCGAGAGTATTTAGGAGATAGGGAGATTTTTTGATCTTTTTAAAAAGTTTTTACAAATACTCTTGACAAATAGATTTTTTTTTCCTATAATTGCACTCCAATTTCAGATAGAGTTTATCGAAATTATTGTTTCGGAGTGTAGCGCAGTCTGGTAGCGCACCTGGTTTGGGACCAGGGGGTCGAAGGTTCGAGTCCTTTCACTCCGACCATTTTTTAGTTATTTAACTTAATAGTATAATGTTTTTATAAAAGAGTATGGTGGACGTAGTTCAGTTGGTAGAGCACCTGTTTGTGGCACAGGTTGTCGCGGGTTCGAGCCCCGTCGTCCACCCCATTGATACTTTAGATTGGGAACACCCAACAAGAAGAAGCGCTAGTGGCTCAACTGGATAGAGCATCAGACTTCGGATCTGAGGGTTAGGGGTTCGAGTCCTCTCTGGCGTACCATATAACATTATGACTATTTGCACTCGTAGCTCAGCTGGATAGAGCACCCGCCTTCTAAGCGGGCGGTCTCAGGTTCGAATCCTGACGGGTGTACCACCTACTTTTTATTGTTTTGTAAAACAATCACATGCGGATGTGGTGAAATTGGTATACACGCCAGACTTAGGATCTGGTGCTTCACGGCGTGGAGGTTCGAGTCCTCTCATCCGCACCATCTACTTTGTATAATCCCTTTTAAATATCGACTACACCGATAACAGAGATACTTTTAAGTTTTACAATTTTTCTTTTTGCTACCCTATTGCTACCCAAAATAAGAGTTAGGTTCTTATCTTTATACCTTGATATTTTGTACTTTTTAAATTTTTATGTATTTTACAGATTTGTATAGATGGGTAACATAGATTGGTTACAAATCTTCAAACATCTCTATAATATGTTGTAAATTTATCTCTACAAAGCTCTTCTGAAAACCAACACCTAGATTGATAGCATCTGTTGCAAGTTCAAACAACTCATCTTTATCTATTTTGCCTGTCTTAATGATATTGGCTATATCCTCTTCATCATTCTGTGCAAAGCGTGTAAGCTTGGAGTTGATACTCCACCTCATTCATGGGGTGGAGTATCAAATCTATATATCTTGTTCTCATCTCCATTTTTGCTATTCTATCAGCCAGAAATATGTACAATAATTGTGCTTGTATATTTTTAATATTCTTTAAATATCTAAAAGATAATGTAAATTTTGGATTTGGGTTTTCAAATGCTATGATAAAATCTCTATCAACAGTAATTTCTATATAGGTAATCTTATTGCTATCATTTTTTTGGCATACAATAGAAAATGGTGTTATTGTTTTTTCTTCCTTCATATTTTCTATGGTATAGCTTTTTAGGATATTAACATTGATTTGAAGATTATTTAATTTTAGTAAACTCTGTTTTATATCAGCACTACTATTTAGAGCTTCTTTGATTTCTTTAACTGAATAGTTAGCAGTTGTAACTTTGTAATCATTATATGTTTTACTTGTGATATAGATTAATATATAAAATAAATTTATATCACTACCATTTAATTTTAAATTATTGAAATTGGTATGACACATCCAATTTGGTATATTTTTAATTTGTTTCATTTTATCCCTTTCCTCATCTATTTTACAAAAAAATCTCCAAATAAAAATATTGTGAAACTTGATATAAATAAGTTGTAATCAGAAATAATTAATTTGAAAATCAAATAAATATATACTATCATAACTAATAAAATACGACTTGTTTTGTTGTTTTCACTTCGTGAAACACGAAGCTATCGCTTCTATGCCTACGGCATCTTATCTGAACATATTTTTTTGTGTTATATAAAATTCACATTTTTTTATTCATACATTCTTATCATTAATAATTCATTTAGATATATTTTAACATATTGTTTTATTTATAGTGTTATACTTTGGTATATTTTCTCAATTTTTTGTATAATAGACAAATTATAATTTATAGGATTTACATATATGAATAAACTTACACTTGAAACATTAGAGAGATGGTTATGGGATAGTGCTGATTTAATGAGAGGACATATTGATAGTTCTGATTTTAAGAACTATATCTTTGGTTTGCTTTTTCTTAAAAGAGCCAATGACCAGTTTGTTGAAGAAGCAAACATAGCTGTAAGTGTTGATGGTGTAAGTTTAGAAGAAGCCCTTGAAGATGAAGATTACCACCAATTTTTTATCCCTTTTGATGCCTATTGGTCTGAGTTAGCAAAAAAGACTGAGAACATTGGTCAAGCTCTTGATAAAGCTTTTTCTCTTATAGAAGAAAACAATCCACAACTTGAAGGTGTTATGACTGCTGTTCATTTTGGAGATACTGAAAAACTTCCTGATGAACTTTTAGCACGACTTCTACAACACTTCAACAAATACTCTCTTGCTAATGAACACTTAGATAATCCAGATATTTTAGGAAGTGCTTATGAGTATTTAATCCGTGAGTTTGCTGATGATGGTGGAAAAAAAGGTGGAGAGTTTTACACTCCAAAAGAGGTAGTCAAATTGGTCGTAAATCTTATCAAACCAGAAGCAGGAAATAGTATATATGACCCTACTTGTGGAAGTGGTGGTATGCTCATACAGAGTGCTAACCATATTAAAGCAAATGGTGGTGTAGTTGGTAAGTATGTAGATGCCAAACTTTACGGTCAAGAGAAAAACCTTGGCACTTGGGCTATATGTAAAATCAATATGATTGTTCATAACTTTAAAGATAGTGATATACGAAAAGGCGATACTTTATCAAGTCCAAAACACTTAGAAAATGGCGAACTTATGACTTTTGACAGAGTTATAGCAAATCCACCTTTTTCACTTAAAAAGTGGTGGCATCCAGCAGAGATAGATATAAAAACAGATGAAAATGGTAAAGAGATAGCACCAAAATATAATAGTGTTGTAAGTGATGAGTATGGAAGATTTAAGTATGGCATACCTCCAAGGGGTTATGGAGATTTAGCATTTGTTCAGCATATGGTAAGTGTTCTTAAAAATGATGGTCGTATGGGTGTTGTTCTTCCTCACGGTATTTTATTTCGTGGTGGCACTGAGGGGAAAATAAGACAAGGCTTACTAAACGATGACATAATAGAAGCGATAGTTGGACTTCCTGAGAAACTGTTTTATAACACGGGCATACCAGCGAGTATAATCATAATCAACAAAAGTAAAACACCTAATCTAAAAAACAAAGTAGTATTTATAGATGCTTCAAGTGAATATAAAGACGGCAAAAATCAAAACACTCTGAGTGAAGAAAATATCAAAAAAATAATTGATGGTTATGACGGACTTGAAACGATTGATAAGTTTATGAGAGTTGTAGAGATGAGTGAGATAGTTGAAAATGACTACAATCTTAATATCTCACGATATATTGATACAAGTGAAGAAGAGATAATCATAGATATACAAGCTGTAAGAGAAGATATAAAAGAGCTTGAAACAAAAGAGCAAGGCATAGATAAAAAGCTAAATGATTATCTTACAAGTTTAGGTTTTTAAGATGGTGGCAGAGGGTTATAAAGAAACTGAGATTGGGGTTATTCCTGTTGAGTGGGAAGTTGTGAAAGTTGGCGATATACTAAATGTGCAAACTGGAAAAATGAATGCCCAAGACCAAGTAGAAAATGGAAAGTATCCTTTTTTTACTCGTTCTGTTGATGTTCAAACAATAGACACATTCGCTTATGATACAGAAGCTTTATTTATCGCTGGTGAAGGTAATTTTAAAGTTAAATATTACAATGGAAAGTTTAATTTACACCAACGAACTTATATGCTTACTTCAATAAAAGATGCTAATATGAAATTCTTGCTTAATGCTATTCAACCGAAAGTAAATAAATTAATTTCAACTTCTGTTGGTTCTACTGTTCAGTCATTAAGAAAGCCACTAATAGAAGATTTAAAAATACCTTTTCCACCACTAAAAGAACAAGAGAAAATAGCTGATATTCTCTCAACTGCTGATGAAAAGATAGATGCTATTGAAGAACAAATTCAAAAGGCTGAAACACTTAAAAAAGGGCTACTACAAAAGCTACTAAGTGAGGGTATAGGACACAGTAAGTTTAAGGATAGTGAGCTTGGAAAGATACCTGAGAGTTGGGAGGTTGTTGAA
>JAMOSB010000014.1 GCA_027068485.1 Sulfurovum sp. | reverse complement strand
AAAATTGTTGCTACAAAATACAGGAATAGAAGAAAAAGATTTGGCTTGAGATTTAATCTAATCTGTGCTTTAGTAAACTTGGATAGAGGTTTTGCGGTTAAATAATAGGTTATGCAAGAAGTCTAATGTTTAGAGTATTCATATAAATCTTTAACTATAGTCTCCACATCTAACCCTGCAAAGCTCTCTTTGGTAAAGTACTCTTTAAATGCTTCGTAAACAGCATTTTTGTTTGGTATGTCACCCTTGTTTTTGATAGTCAAGTAATCTCTTACAAAGGCATCAAATTTAGTAGCATACTCGTTGCCAAATGATTGTTCCATGAGGTACCAGTAGTTTTCATAGAGCTCTTTTTGTATTTTAGCTTCTAATCCCATCAAGATGTAGTTTCGTATCAAGTCTGCTTGCGTCAAGTCTAACCCAGTAGAGTTCATACTTTCAAAAATAAGTTGAGGATTATCTTTGCCTCTCTCTAAAGATACCTCTACCACAAATAGTTTCTGCAAACCTCTATAGATGGTTTCCAAATTCATCTTTGCTAGATCTTTCAAAAAATAGTCATAGTTTTCAGCTATTCTCACAGACTCTTTCGCAGGTAGATCTTTAGACTTTTGCAACTGTAACAGGGTGTCCTTATCACTCTGAGTCAGTATGAGCTTAAAATACTTCTTATCCTCCTCTTCTGAGTTGAAGAGATATAGATTGCGTATCTTTTTTGCACTGATGCTTAACTCTTTATCGCTGTCTTCTATAGCGTTTGCCAGTGCTGTTAGTAAGATGCTTATGGTAGTCAAACGCTGTTGACCATCTATGACGAGTAGTTTAGGTACATCGCTTGTTGTTTGGTGGTGTTCTTGTATATAAACAATAGAGCCCAAGAAATGTCCAGAGAACTCTTCACTTTTTCCTATCTTTTCTATATCAGATAAGAGCTGTCGGCACTGTTTTACTCCCCAACTGTATGTTCGTTGGTAAATAGGGATGATAAACTGCTTTGAGCCTTGTAGTAATTTAAAAAATTGTATGTCTTGTGCTTTCAAAAAATTCCTCCTGAATACGGGTTTTTGTTCGTTGTAGTCATGTGCTAAGCTACCTTTTGGACGCTTAAAGTTTACTAGACTCTAGGATAATTTTTGAAAAGTTTTATGGGGATGACTGGCAGAGAGGAAGGGATTCGAACCCTCGATGAGTTGCCCCATACACGAGTTCCAGTCGTGCGCCTTCGACCACTCGGCCACCTCTCTACGGTCAATACTCTTATTGGGACAAGGGACAAAAGTAATTTTGAGCTTGAAAATAAGATTAAGTAGTGTAGTACCTCTCCCCAGATCCCTGCGGCACACAGTAAGGAGAGGTGGGCTGCTATGTTCCCATCCTGACCCATTGTCTCTCAGTACCGTTGCACAGGTCTGAAAAGAGGCACGCGAATAATAGCCAATGGAAGATTAAGTTATACTGAATTGTCATCCTCTACAATCGTCCATTCATAGAAGGGGAGGGCTTCAAACCCGATCTTCTCGATGGTATACTCATAGCTATTGGCTACAGTGATGATGGTGATGTGTGAGATGCCATATTTTTTGTAGAGGGAGAACTTATTTTGGGACTTGACCCAGAGGCTCTCTTCACTCTCAAAGGGGGCAGGGATGATAAGGGTATGGGTGTGGGTAAGGTAGCCGTGGATACCCAAGGTCTCAAAGGGGATACCATGCTTGAGAAGGGCAAGGGCAACCATGGTATCAAACTGTGTGATAAAAGGTTGTCCTAGGGTGAGGTATTTGGCGAAGGCAAAATCAAAGAGGAGCATCTTTTTGCCTGATTTTTGGTAGTGGTCATCGATGAAGAGAAGCACCCCCTCTTGGGTGAAGGCTTTAATGGTACGGTAGAGCCAATCTTTGGAGAGTTTGAACTTCTCTTTGGCGTAACTGTAGATCTGATTGATGGTGAGGTGCTTGGTGTGGTGCTGGGCAAGGAGGATAAGAAGCTGTTGCTCTTTGGGGTCAAAGTGGCTCTGGAAGAACTGCTTCATCGTGGTGGTAGTAGATTTTTGGATCTTTGCCATAGCAGGGAGTGTTCCTCGTCTTAGGAAGTGGTTGAAGGTAGTGGTAGAGAAGATCGAACTCTCAAAAGCAAGAAACTCTTCATAATCAAGAGGGAAAAGCTCTAGTGGGATGAGAGTGGTATCGTGAAGTGGGATACGAGAGACAATAATTTTGCGTGCGACTTGGGGGAAAGCGGGGAGATAGCCTGCGAGGTAGTGGTCGAGTATCAAGAGGCTAATCTGCTCTTGGGTGATATAGCGTTGTAGTTGAGTGAGGGAGAGGGGGGAGAAGGTGAGATTGGGATCCTCTAGGTCGATATAGAGGATCTTCACCTCCGCCTCAGAGGAGAGTAGATCTAGTACAAGGGTCGATTTGCCTGCACCGCGTACCCCATAGAGGTTGATATCTCCTTCTGGGGGGAGTTGTGTCTTGCGTACGACATAGTTCTCTGTAGTATAGTGCTGATTGTGAAGATATTCGATAAGTTCCATAGGTCAAATCCCCGATAGTTTCCTTTTTAAAAGGAAGCTTTTTTCTATATTGTAGCGTATTTTGACTAGAAAACATTGTGCATCGGGGAAAGTTTTGGTATAATCTGAGTTCCTAAATTTAGGTTAGAGGGTAACCCCCTGTGTTTTAGGCACCTTGGCTTTGCCTTGCTAACGAGTTCTTTAAAGGGTAAATATGGAAAAGATTAGATTGAAGCTTAAAGCTTATGATCACAGAGTTTTAGACAGATCAGTTGCTGCTATCGTAGATGCAGTTAAGCGTACAGGTGCAGAGATTAGAGGGCCAATTCCAATGCCAACTAAGATGAAGCGTTATACCGTGCTTAAATCGCCACATGTAAACAAAGATTCGCGTGAGCAGTTTGAGATTAGAATTCATGGAAGAATGATCGACATCGTTTCGGCTACTTCAGATACTATTGATTCACTTATGAAGTTGGATCTAGCACCTGAAATCGAAGTTGAAATCAGATCAATGGACAAGTAGGAGTAGAGAATGGAATTTATCGTAGAAAAAATTGGTATGAGCAGAACTGTTGAAGTACCAAGTGTTCCAGTTACACTTCTAAAAGTCGTTGAGGCGAAAGTTTGTGAAGTGAGAGAAGACGGGAAAGCACTTGTTGCTTATAACTCAAGCAAAAAACTAAATAAGAGTATTGAAGGTCAGCAGACTAAATTTGGTGTCTCTAAAGAGTTTAACAAATTTATGACTATCGAAGTAGCTGAAGGTACTGAGGCGGGTGACTTGAATCCAGCAGCATTGGCTGAAGCAACATTGGTAAAAACATCTTTAAACACTAAAGGTAGAGGATTCCAAGGTGGTATGAAGCGTCACGGATTCTCTGGTGGACCTGGTTCACACGGACATAGATTTGGTAGAAGAATCGGTTCAATTGGTAATGCTGAGTGGCCAGGGCGTGTCCAAAAAGGTAAAAAGATGCCTGGACAGTATGGTAACACACAAGTCACTGTGAAAAATGATGTTATCTCATTTGACACAGAGAATGGAATTTTAGTATTAAAAGGTTCAATCCCAGGAGCAAATGGTTCACGCGGATTGGTTAGGATAGTTAAATAATGAGTACAACAGTAATTAAAACAAGTGATTTGCCACAAGCGTTTTTGGAAGTACACCCACATAATCTCTACCTCTACTGTAAAGCATATGCAGCAGGGCTTAGAGCCAATACAGCACAGACTAAAAATAGATCTGCTGTAAGTGGTGGTGGTAAGAAGCCATGGGCACAAAAAGGTGGCGGTCGTGCGAGAGCCGGTTCTACTAGATCTCCTATTTTTGTAGGTGGTGGTGTTGCATTTGGACCAAGTACCAACAAAAACTATAACCAAAAAGTCAACAAAAAGCAGAAGAGACTTGCCTTGATGCATGCAATTGCTGAGATGGCTGCCAATGAGAAACTATTTGTTGTTGATAGTATCGCTATTGAGTCAGGTAAGACAAAAGATGCATTGGCATTTGTAAATGGTCTTGAGCAGAGAGATGTATTGGTCGTAAAAGAGATGATAGATGACAAGACTTTCTTGGCATTTAGAAATCTTCAAAACGCATATCTTATTGAAGCAAATGAGCTTAACGCTTACCTTGCTGCTGCTTATCACTCTATAGTGATTGAAAAAGCAGTATTTGATAAATTGACAAAAGAGGCTTAAGATGGCAGATATTACAGATATTAAAGCAATTATGTACACAGAGAAGAGTATTGATCTTCAAGAGCATGGTGTTATCGTAGTGCAAACAAGTCCTAGAATGACTAAGAATGGTCTTAAAGAAGTATTTAAAGAGTTCTTCGGGATCAATCCACTTAAAGTAAACTCTATGAGAGTGAACGGTAAAGTGAAGAGATTTAAAGGTATCGAAGGGAAAAGACCAGATCTTAAAAAGTTCTATGTCACACTTCCAGAAGATGCAAAAATCGAAAGTTTAGCGGTATAAGGAGTAGAAAATGGCAATGAAATCATATAGACCGATAACTCCGGCGCGTCGTTGGATGACAAACCTTGATAGTAAAGATATTACCTCTAAACCAACTGTAAGAGCTCTACTTAAAAATCTTCCAAGATCAGCAGGTAGAAACTCAAATGGTAGAATCACTTCTCGTCACAGAGAGGCAGGGGCTAAGAAACTCTACAGAATCATCGACTTTAAACGAAATAAATTTAATGTTGAAGGTACAGTAGCAACAATCGAGTATGACCCATATAGAAACTGTAGAATCTGTTTGGTTAAGTATACAGATGGTGATAGAAGATATGTACTTCAACCAAAAGGGTTGACAGTAGGTACTAAGATTATGTCAGCAGAGTCAGGACTTGATATCAAGACTGGTAACGCAATGAAACTTAAAGCTATTCCTATTGGTACATTGGTACACAATATCGAAATGAGCCCAGGTCATGGTGGTCAGATGGCTCGTTCTGCGGGTGCATATGCTCAAATCATGGGTAGAGATGGTAAGTATGTTTCACTTAGACTTCCATCAGGTGAGATGAGATATGTTCTTGGTGAGTGTCTCGCAACTATCGGTACTATCGGTAATGAAGAGATCGCTAACGAAGTGGTTGGTAAAGCGGGTAGAAGTAGACATAGAGGTATCAGACCTCAGACTCGTGGTTCTGCGATGAACCCAATCGATCACCCACACGGTGGTGGTGAAGGTAAGACAAACTCTGGTAGACATCCAGTATCTCCATGGGGTACTCCAGCTAAAGGGTTTAAAACGCGTAGAAAACAAGCAAGTGATAAGTTAATTATCTCTAGAAAGAAAAAGAAATAAGGGGCTAAGATATGGCAAGATCGACAAAAAAAGGTCCATTTATCGATGGTCACCTCATGAAAAAAGTGCTTAAAGCAAAAGAAGAGGGTTCTAAAAAACCTATTAAAACTTGGTCAAGAAGATCTGTGATTTTCCCTGAGTTTATTGGTTTGACTATCAATGTACATAATGGACGACAGTTTATCCCTGTATTTATTACAGAGAACCATGTAGGATACAAGTTGGGTGAATTTTCACCAACAAGAACATTTAAGGGCCATAAAGGTTCTGTTCAGAAGAAGGTAGGTTAATATGAGTAGAGCACTATTGAAATTTGTAAGAGTTTCTCCTACTAAAGCAAGACTTATTGCAAGAGAAGTACAAGGGATGAACGCAGAGCTCGCATTGGCTTCGCTTGAGTTTATGCCTAACAAAGCAGCAGGAATCATCTCAAAAGTTATCGCATCTGCGGTAGCAAACGGTGATTATGAACCTGAAGAGGTAACAATTACTTCTTGTAGAGTTGATAAAGCAGCTGTAATGAAGAGATGGAGACCAAGAGCTAGAGGTACAGCATCTAAAATTATCAAACCAACAGCACATATCTTGGTAGAAGTTGGCATAGTTAAAAACACTGAGGAGAACGCATAATATGGGTCAAAAAGTAAATCCTATAGGTCTTAGACTTGGTATCAACAGAAACTGGGAATCAAGATGGTTCCCAGCTAAAAGTAGAACAGCTGATTTTATCGCTGAAGATTACAAAATCAGAAAGTTTCTTAAAAAAGAGCTTTTCTATGCAGGTGTCTCTAACATCATCATCGAAAGAACTGTTAAGAAGCTAAGAATCAATATCGTAACAGCAAGACCTGGTATCATTATCGGGAAAAAAGGTGCGGATATTGAGAAGTTGAAAGCGACACTTATTAAAATGCTTGGTAAAGATGTCTCTATCAATATCAAAGAAGAGAAGCGTCCTCAAGCATCAGGTCAATTGGCTGCTGAGAATGTTGCGACTCAACTAGAGAGAAGAGTTGCCTTTAGAAGAGCGATGAAAAAAGTGATTCAAGGTGCATTGAAATCAGGTGCAAAAGGGATCAAAATCTCTGTATCTGGTAGACTTGGTGGTGCTGAAATGGCAAGAACTGAGTGGTATCTTGAGGGTAGAGTACCTCTTCATACACTAAGAGCAAAAATCGATTATGGTTTTGCTGAAGCACATACTACTTATGGAATCATTGGTATTAAAGTATGGATCTTCAAAGGTGAAGTACTCGCTAAAGGGATTCAAGCAGAGCCAAAAGAAGAGAAAAAAGGTGGGCGTAGACCATCTAAAAGAAGAGGTGAATAGTTATGTTGATGCCTAAAAGAACGAAGTGGAGAAAGCAGATGAAAGGCCGTAATCGCGGTAAATCTTTCAGAGGCAACAAAATTGAGTTTGGTGATATTGCAATCAAAGCTGTAGAGGCTGGTAGAATTGACTCTAGACAGATTGAAGCAGCGCGTATTACAATGACAAGAAAAATCAACAGAACAGGTAAAACTTGGATTAGAGTTTTCCCTGATAAGCCTTTGACTGCTAAACCATTGGAAACAAGAATGGGTAAAGGTAAAGGTGCGGTTGATAGATGGGTAATGAATATCAAGCCAGGTAGAATTATCTTTGAGATGGCAGGTGTAAATGAAGAGCTTGCAAGAGAAGCATTGACACTCGCAATTCATAAGATGCCATTTAAGTGTAAAATCATCGCTTTAAAGGATACAAATGAACTATATTGATTTGAAAGAGAAAACTGAAGCAGATCTTCTAGAGATGCTCAAAGAGAAAAAACTCGAGTTGTTTACACTTAAAGCAAAGCAGAAAACTATGCAGCTTACAAACACTACTGAGTTGAGAGTAGCGAAAAAAGATATCGCAAGAATCCAGACAGCATTGACTGCTGCTAGATCGAAGTAAGGGATTATTTATGCCAAAAAGACAAATAACAGGTAGTGTGATTAAAAAAGCGGGTGATAAAACAGCCACTGTCTTGGTTGAGAGAAGAGTTCTCCACCCAAGATATCACAAAACAGTAAAAAGATTTAAGAAATACCTTATCCATGATGAGAAAAATGACATTAATGTTGGAGATACAGTGACTGCTATTGAGTGTAGACCACTTTCAAAAACAAAAAGTTTCAGACTTCTTGAAATCGTGAAAAGAGGAGAAGTGTAATGATCCAAGGTTTTACTAGATTAAATGTAGCAGATAACTCTGGTGCAAAAGAGATTATGTGTATCAAAGTTCTTGGTGGTTCTAAGAGAAGATATGCATCTGTAGGTGATGTGATCGTTGCTTCTGTAAAGAAAGCACTTCCAACAGGAAAAATTAAAAAAGGTAAGGTTGTTAAAGCCGTTGTCGTAAGAACAAAAAAAGAGATCCAGAGAGAAAATGGTTCACTTATCCGTTTTGATGACAATGCAGCAGTTATTATCGATGATAAAAAAGAGCCTATTGGTACGCGTATTTTTGGTCCTGTAAGTCGTGAGGCTAGATATGCAGGGTTTATGAAGATTGTATCACTTGCTCCGGAGGTATGGTAGTATGGCAAAAACATTCAAAATCAAAAAAGGTGATCAAGTAATGGTTATCGCTGGTGATGACAAAGGTAAAACTGGAGAGGTTCTTCAAGTTCTTACTAAAAAAGATGCTGTGATCGTTTCGGGTTGTAAGATGGCTAAAAAAGCTGTTAAACCAAGCGAGCAGAACAAAGAGGGTGGATTTGACAACAAAGAGATGCCTATCCATATCTCAAATGTAAAAAAAGTAGAGGCATAATCTTATGAGTAGAATGAAGCAAAAGTACAATGACATCGTTCCTGCACTAAGAGAAGAGTGTGGGATTACTAACCCGATGCAGACTCCTAAGCTTGAAAAAATAGTGATCTCCGTAGGTGCTGGTGAAGAGGGTAAGGATAATAAACTTATCGCAAATATGGCAGATACTATTTCACTAATTGCAGGACAAAAAGCAGTTATCGTCAACGCTAAAAAATCTGTTGCTGGATTTAAGGCAAGAGAGGGTGCACCAACAGGAATTAGAGTGACACTTAGAGGGGACAATATGTATAACTTCTTTGATAAACTTGTCTCTATCTCTCTTCCTAGAGTAAAAGACTTTAGAGGTACACCAAGAAAAGGTTTTGATGGTAGAGGTAACTATAACTTCGGTCTTCAAGAGCAGTTGATGTTTCCAGAAGTTGAGTTTGATAAAGTGATTAAGACACATGGTATGAATATTACAATCGTAACCAGTACTGAATCAGATAAAGAAGGTTTCGCGCTTTTAGAAAAGCTTGGTATGCCTTTTGCTAAAGGGAGAAACTAATGGCTAAGAAATCAATGATAGCTAAGCAGAAGAGAAAAGCAAAATTCTCTACGCAAGCATATACAAGATGTAACATTTGTGGTAGACCTCACTCAGTATACAGAGACTTTGGTCTTTGTCGTGTGTGTTTAAGAAAAATGGCCAATGAAGGTCTTATTCCTGGTATGCGTAAAGCAAGCTGGTAAGGAGAAGAAAAAGATGATGACAGATATAATGGCAGATTCTCTGACTCGTATCAGAAATGCTGCACAAAGAAGACTAGATGTTACAACACTTCTTCACTCAAAGATGATTGAGGCAACGGTGTCTATTTTGGTAGACAAAGGGTACCTTGAGAGTTTCAAAGTGAAAGAAGATGGAAACAAAAAGACAATTAAAGTGGTTCTTAAATATGACGAAAATGAAAAAAGCGTGATTAATGAACTTAAAAAGATCTCTAAGCCTGGTCGTCGTGTACACCAAGGTAAAGATGATATTAGAACATTTAAAAACGGATATGGTACTTTGGTAGTTTCAACTAGCCAAGGTGTTCTTGCTAATGATGAAGCGTTTAAGCGTGGAATTGGTGGCGAAGTAATCTGTAGTATTTGGTAAGGAGAGAAGATGTCAAGAGTAGGAAAAAGACCCGTAACGGTAGCAAGTGGTATTGAGGTATCACTTGACGGTACATGTCTCGTGGCTAAGAAGGGCAATCTTGAAAAAAGACTTGAGACTCATGGACGAGTTGAGATTAGCATCGATGGTTCAGAAGTCACTTTCGCTAGAGTAGGTGAAGAGAAGCAAGATGCAGCATACTGGGGTACTTATAGAGCACTCTTTAACAACATTATTATTGGTCTTGATAAAGGGTATGAAAAATCTCTTGAGATCAATGGTGTTGGGTATAGAGCTGCCGTTGAAGGTAAAATGTTGAACCTTCAGCTTGGTCACTCTCACCCAATTCAGTTTGCTATCCCTGATGAGCTTGAAATCACTGTAACTAAAAACATCGTAACCGTTAAAGGTACAGATAAGCAAGCCGTAGGTCAAGCAGCTGCAGAGATTAGAGAATTCAGACCACCAGAGCCATACAAAGGTAAAGGTGTGAAGTATACCGATGAAGTGATCATCAGAAAAGCTGGTAAAGCAGCTGGTAAGTAAGGGGCAGTAGATGTTAAAAAGTATTCAAAAAAGAAAAAATAAACTTCGTGCTCAGAGAAAAGCGAGAGTAAGAGGTAAGATCTTTGGAACTGACACACTTCCAAGATTAACAATATTTAAGTCAAACAAACACTTCTATGCTCAAGCGATTGATGATAATACGGGTACAACACTTGCATCCGTTGATGGTAGAAAGCTTGGACTCAAATCAAACAGAGAAGATGTCAAAAAAGTAGCTGTCGAAATGGCGAAAAATCTTGCTTCTAAAAACATTGAAAATGTTGTTTTCGACAGAAATGGTTACCTTTACCACGGTGTTGTTGCATCATTTGCTGATGCGCTTAGAGAAGCCGGAATTAAGTTTTAAGGAAGCATGATGGAAGAAATAGAAAAAGAGTTTGAAGAGGTAATCGTTAATATCGGTCGTGTTGTTAAGGTTGTCAAGGGTGGTAGAAGATTTAGATTTACTGCATTGGTTGTCATCGGTAACAAAAACGGTACAGTTGGATACGGATTTGGTAAAGCCAAAGAGGTACCTGATGCGATTAAGAAAGCCGTAGATGATGCACACAAAAACCTTGTAACTATCAACATCAAAGGGACAACAATTGCACATGACATTGAACACAAATTCAATGCAAGTAGAATTGTACTTAGACCTGCATCAGAAGGTACAGGGGTAATCGCTGGTGGTGCTGCTAGACCAGTACTTGAGCTTGCTGGAATCCAAGATGTTCTTAGTAAATCAATTGGTTCTAACAACCCAAATAACCTAGTAAGAGCAACAATCCAAGCACTTACTAGAATCAAAGCGTAAGGGGGTAAGTATGGGTTTACATAATTTACAACCTGCTCCAGGATCCACTCGTAATAGAAAAAGAGTCGGTCGTGGTCAAGGTTCAGGTACAGGTAAAACAGCTGGACGCGGTAACAAAGGTCAAAAATCTAGAACAGGTTACAGCAGAAAAAGAGGTTTTGAGGGTGGACAGATGCCACTCCAAAAAAGACTTCCTAAGATTGGTTTCACCTCTAGAGTAGAGAAGCCATATGTAATCAATGTTGAAAAGATTAAAGTGGTTGCAGCACTTGAAGAGATCACACTTGAGTCAATCAAGTCTGTTCATAAGCTTGCTAAAACTGTAACGAGAGTAAAGTTGATTGGTGCTTCTGCAAGAGAGCTTGCTGCTAAGATCAAAGACGACGCTGTTACAACAAGCGGAAAATAATCATGGGTAACGCTTTAACTCAAAAAATCCTTATTACTTTAGGATTTCTATTTGCGTATAGAGTTTTAGCCTATGTTCCTACGCCGGGTGTTGATCTCGATGTTATCAAAGGGCTCTTTGATAGCCCCGGTGGTATCACAGGTATGGCAAATATGTTCTCTGGTGGTGCCGTTGAGCGTATGAGTATCATCTCCTTAGGTATTATGCCTTATATTACTGCTTCCATTGTCATGGAACTTCTTGCTGCGACATTCCCCACACTCGGACAGATGAAAAAAGAGCGTGATGGTATGCAGAAGTATATGCAAATTATCCGTTATTTCACCATCTTTATTACTATTGTTCAAGCGATTGGTGTCTCTATGGGACTTCAGAGTATGACAGGTAGTGCAGGACAGAGTGCCGTGATGATTGACCCTGTAGAGTTTACGATTTTGACAACATTCTCTATGTTGACAGGAACTATGTTATTGATGTGGATTGGTGAACAGATTACACAAAAAGGTATCGGTAATGGTATCTCTTTGATTATCTTTGCAGGTATTGTTTCTGGACTCCCCTCGGCAATTAGTAATACGGTTAGAGCCGTCAATGCAGGAGAGATGAACTTCTTGGTTATCCTTGGTATCTTAGCTATTATGCTGATTACTATCTTGGCGATTATCTATGTTGAATTAGGTGAGAGACGGGTTCCTATCTCCTACTCAAGAAAGACAATCATGCAAAATCAGACAAAAAGAGTGATGAACTATATTCCTGTAAAAGTCAACCTTTCAGGCGTTATTCCTCCGATCTTTGCTTCTGCTATTTTGATGTTCCCTTTGACCATGCTTCAATCAAGTAGTTCAGAGTTTGCAACAGCAATCGCAGATTCATTGGCACCGGGTGGTATCACTTTTAATGTAGTGACTTTCTTATTGATTATGTTCTTTGCATTCTTCTATGCCTCTATCGCATTTAATGCAAAAGATATTGCAGATAATCTCAAAAGACAAGGTGGATTTATCCCTGGGGTTAGACCTGGAGAGCATACCAAAGAGTTTTTAAATGAGGTTGCGAGTCGATTGACGGGTTCTGGCTCTGTCTATTTGGCTATTATCTCTACGATACCGTTTATGTTGATTTCAGGAATGGGGGCGAGCTTCTATTTTGGAGGTGTTGCGGTCTTGATTATTGTACAAGTTGCACTTGATACGATGAGAAAAATCGAAGCACAACGAACTATGAGTCAATATGATACACTGGGTAATGTAGGTCTCTAATGGCTATTACATTACGAAAACCTGATGAGATCGCTAAGCTTAAACGAGCTGGCGAGATCGTTGGAAATACACTTCAATATCTTCAAAACACCATCAAATCAGGCATGACACTTAAAGAGATCGATCAGCTAGGAGAAGCTTATATTCGTGAACAAGGAGCTGTCCCATCATTTTTGGGACTCTATGGCTTCAGAGGTTCGGTATGTACTTCTCTCAATGAGGTCTGTATCCATGGTGTCCCCACTGAGACTATCATCAAAGAGGGGGATATCTTAGGGTTGGATATCGGTACCAAGCTTGATGGATACTATGGTGATGCTGCTATTACAATGGCTATTGGTACGATTAGTGCAGAAGATGAAGCCTTGATCGCATGCTCTAGGGATGCCCTCTATCATACGATTGAGCAGATTCGTCCAGGTATGCGTTTTAAGGAGTTGACACAACTTCTTGAAGAGTTTATTACCAGTAGAGGATTTATTCCACTTCGAGACTATTGTGGGCATGGGATTGGTACCAAGCCACATGATGAACCCAATATTCCAAACTACCTTGAGGGTAAGCCCAATCAAGGCCCCAAGATTAAAAACGGTATGGTTTTTTGTCTTGAGCCTATGGTTTGTCAAAAGAGTGGAACGCCACTTTTATTGGAAGATAAGTGGTCGGTATTGAGTGAAGATGGATTACGAACAAGTCACTATGAACACCAGATCGCTGTAGTCGATGGGAAAGCAGTCATATTGACTGAAGCAACAATATAGTAAAAGGAAAATTCATGGCAAAAGATGATGTCATTGAGATTGATGGTAAAGTAGTTGAGGCGTTGCCAAATGCAACATTTAGAGTAGAGCTAGAGAACAAGCATATTGTCCTCTGTCATATCGCAGGAAAGATGCGTATGCACTATATCAAAATCCTACCAGGAGATAAGGTTAAAGTTGAGCTTACCCCCTATAGTCTTGATAAAGGGCGTATTACTTTTAGATACAAATAGTAGAGAGGGATGTATGGTATCATACATCCTCTTCTCCTCACCCCTTCTTCCACCACCCCATCTCACTTACCATATAAGAAAATCTTAATAACTATTTGGGTATAATCCTTCTCCCTAATACATTAGGCTTTTAGGAAACTGCGTGAAGAATCTTTGATTAAGTGGCACTGATTAATCAAGGATTGGATTATGCTACATCGATAATCCACGCAACAAATGAGTGTGTATCGTCTATAGAAAAGCACTCTAGGTGCAAAAATATCGTAGGAGTTAACCCATGAAGGTTAGACCATCAGTTAAAAAAATGTGTGAAGATTGTAAAGTAATCAAACGCAAAGGTATCGTACGCGTGATTTGTAAAAATCCAAAACATAAACAGAGACAAGGATAAACATGGCACGTATTGCAGGTGTTGATTTACCACAGAAGAAGAGAATGGAGTATGCACTTACTTACATTTTTGGTATTGGTTTGACTACATCAAGACAAATTCTTGATAGAACAGGTGTTGACTACAACACAAGAGTTTATGAACTAACAGATGCACAAGCAGCAACAATCCGTAATGACATTCAAGAGAATGTTATGGTTGAAGGGGATCTTAGAAAAAAAGTAACCCTAGATATCAAAGCACTTATGGATTTGGGTTCATATAGAGGTCTTAGACACAGAAGAGGGTTACCTTGTCGTGGACAAAAAACAAAGACAAATGCGCGTACTAGAAAAGGTAAGCGTAAAACTGTCGGTGCAGCGTAAGGAGTAGCAAAGTATGGCTAAGAAAAAAGCAAAAAAAAGTATTGCAAAGGGTATTGTCTATGTGGCAGCCACCTTTAACAACACGGTGATCACTGTAACTGATGAGATGGGAAATGTTATCGCTTGGAGTAGTGCTGGAGCATTAGGATTTAAAGGTTCTAAGAAGTCAACACCATTTGCTGCGACAGAAGCTGTTGCAGATGCAATGACTAAAGCGATGGAGAATGGTATCAAAGAGGTAGGGATCAAAGTTCAAGGTCCTGGTTCTGGTAGAGATACAGCAGTAAAAGCGATTGGTGCAACAGAAGGTATCCGTGTAAGTTTCTTGAAAGATATTACACCACTTCCTCATAATGGTTGTAGACCACCGAAAAAGCGTAGAGTATAAGGATAAGAAATGGCAAGATATAGAGGTCCAGTAGAGAGACTAGAAAGAAGACTTGGCGTTGATTTGGGGTTAAAAGGTGAGAGAAGACTTGCTGGTAAATCTGCATTAGAGAAGAGACCATATGCTCCAGGGCAACACGGTCAAAGAAGAACAAAGATCTCTGAGTATGGTCTTCAACTTCAAGAGAAGCAAAAAGCTAAATTTATGTATGGTGTATCTGAAAAACAATTTAGAGCACTCTTTAAAGAAGCAAACAGAAAAGATGGGAATACAGGGGCAATCCTTATTCAACTTCTTGAGCAAAGACTTGACAATGTTGTCTATAGAATGGGTTTTGCAACAACAAGAGCATCCGCTAGACAGTTTGTAAATCACGGACATGTATTAGTTGATGGTAAAAGAGTAGATATCCCTTCATTTAGAGTTAAAGCAGGTCAAAAGATTGAGATTAGAGAGAAGAGTAAAGGCAACCCTCAAATCCTTAGAGCTATGGAACTTACAAACCAAACTGGTATGGTAGAGTGGGTTGATATGGACAAAGAGAAACTCTTTGGACTTTTCACTAGAATCCCAGAGAGAGAAGAGATTTCAATCCCAGTTGAAGAGCGTCTAATCGTCGAACTTTACTCTAAATAATCTTAGTAAAGGCTAGTTAATGAGAAAAATTAAAGTTGCACCATTTATGCCAACAGAGGTAGGAGTCAACGAGATCAGTGCAAACCGTGCTGAGATTGTTGCTTATCCTTTCGAGAGTGGCTATGCTGTTACACTTGCACACCCCCTTAGAAGACTCATTTTGGGTTCTTCTATCGGGTATGCACCTATTTCTGTCAAGATTGAAGGTGCTGCACACGAGTTTGACAACATTAGAGGTATGCACGAAGATGTTGCTGTATTTATTATCAATCTTAAAAATATTCGTTTTAAAATTAAAGACGAGGGCGATAAGATAGAGCTAAAATATAGTTTTTCTGGACACAAAGAGGTTACAGCACAAGATCTTAACAATGACTTGATTGAAGTTGTCAATGGCGATCTTCCTTTGGCAACACTCAATGAAGATGCTGAATTAAACTTTACGGTCGTTATCTCAAAAGGGATCGGGTATGTGCCGAGTGAAGACCTTAGAGATGAAGTCGCACCTGATAGTATTGCATTGGATGCTTTCTTTACCCCTGTAAGAAAAGCAAACTATAAGATTGAGCCAGTCCTTGTTGAAGATAACCCGAACTTTGAGAAGATTACCTTTGATATCGAAACCGATGCACAGATTGGTCCAGTTGAAGCATTTACTAATGCACTGGAAGTAATGAATAAGCAACTCTCTGTCTTTAATGGTGTACTTGATGTTAATATCTCAGCAACGCCAGTCAAACGAAGCAGTGATGATAGCGAACTCAAACCTTTCTTGCAAAGCGTAGATAATCTTGGATTGAGTGCAAGATCATTCAACTCACTAGATCGTGCAGGTATTAAGTTTCTTGGTGAGCTAGTACTTATGAGTGAAAATGAGATAAAAGATATCAAAAACCTTGGTAAGAAGTCACTAGATGAGATTAGTGAGTGTCTTGTTGAGAATGGGTTTGATTCTGATTTTGAACTTTCAGATGTTACAAGAGCAAATCTTGTGAAAAAAATAGAACAATTAAAACAATAAAGGATTCTTATGAGACATAAGCATGGTTATCGTAGACTAAATAGAACCTCTTCTCATAGAGCAGCATTGTTGAAAAACCTTTCTATCGCTTTGACTAAAGAGGGTAGAATCGAGACAACATTGCCAAAAGCAAAAGAGCTTAGAAGTTACTATGAAAAGCTTATCACGAAAGCATCAACAGGTGACTTCAATGCACACAGAGCAATCTTTGCAATGATTCAAGACAAAGCAGTTACAAATAAAATTGTAACAGAGATTGCACCACAGTATGCAGAGCGAAAGGGTGGTTACACAAGAATCATCAAAACGCGTATGCGAAGAGGTGATGCAGCACCTATGGCGATTATCGAACTCGTATAGTCCCCTATCCGTTGTACCCCGCAACCTTAAGCCTCATGGCTTAAGGTTCACTACTCCCCCTATAAACTTCCCTAAAATTCCCTAAAGATATTGACAAAGTAGTCCTTTTAGTGTATAACACTATTCGCATAGTGTGAGTAATATATACAAAGGAGTATCGAGTGATTCCATTTACTGATGAAGAGTTAATGCCTGCTGTAGAGGGTGTGATTGAGAAAGTACGACCATCGATTAAACTAGATGGTGGAGATATTGAGTTGATTGCTGTTAAAAATGGTATTGTCTATGTTCAGCTACAAGGTGCCTGTGTCGGGTGTGGAAGTGCGGGTACGACGATCAAGTTTGGTGTTGAGCGTCAGATCAAGACTCTTATTCATCCTGATATCACGGTGATGAGTGTTCCACATGGTTGGGAAAATAGACTGGATGAACTCGGTTAAGATGAGTAGAGTGAGTCCAGAGATACGCCTTCAAAGGGCAGAGGGTGCCTTTTTGAAGGGTGACTATAGCTACGCACTACGGAGCTATGGGTTGATTCTCAAAGATTATCCCTCTTTGGATGAAGCGAGAATAGGGGTCTACCTAAGTGACTTAGGTGTAGAGAGTGAAGCAGAAGCCCAAGCCCTCTTTGATTACTATCAGGTCATTAAACGAGAGAAGAAAAATGCTGTGGAGATTATTGATAATCTTATTACCTCATTAGATACCACCAAACATCAAATCGAGGAGCTCCTTAGCCACCCCGTACAAGAGCAGGTGGAGTATGGAGATGGTATTCGTTATAGTGACTTTTTAGCATTGGTTGAGAGTCGAGGAAGCTTCAAGCAGACTTTTGAAGATATTATGTTCTCAACTAAAGTGATTATTACGGAGAAAGATGAGTTTATCGACTTTGTCAAACAGCTCACCAAAGAAGGATTTAATGAGATGGCATTAGGATATTTAGATGGTATGGCAAAACACTTTGGAAATGATCAAGATGTCTTGGCACTCTATAGTCTTGTGGAGGATACAGAGTAGTGAAAGTACCATTCAATCTTAAGGGGTATCAGGCGATTACAGATGATACCATGCTCTTAGAGCCTGAGACCCTGTTTCTCAAGACAGCACAAAATCGTCACTACTACGAGGCGTTAGCCTCCACCCCTCCTGCGATTACCCCTCAAGAGCTTATCGCATTATGGGGCTTGGAGTCTCTACGCGTAGTGGGTGTGACAGGTACCAATGGCAAGACAACGGTCACCGCAGCGATCTACTCCTTTTTACTTGATCTAGGTGAGAAACCCGCACTACAAGGGACACGAGGACTCTTTGCTCATGAGCAGCGACTAGAGTCAAAACATATGACTACCCCCTCTATCCTTGAGACTTTGTATAATATGAAGCAGACCCATGCCCTTGGGTGTAACTACTTTATTATGGAGGTGAGTTCTCATGCGATCGACCAAGAGCGTATTGAGGGGATCACTTTTGCACTCAAAGTCCATACCAATGTTACGAGTGATCACCTAGATTACCATAAGACACTTGAGGAGTATCGACGCGTCAAGAGTCGTTTCTTTGCGGATGAGACCCCTAAACTACTCAACAAAGATGATCTGAAGCATATCACCTACAACCCCATTGGTGCACAGAGCTATGGGGTAGATGAACCTGCCACTTTCAAAGTACAAGCATTTTCACTACTCAATGGGATCACTGCAGGGATCAAGTATATGCACAAAGAGGAGGCACTTTTTGCCTCTCCTATGGTGGGACTCTTTAACCTCTTCAACCTTATGGCTGCTGTGGGTTCTGTCGTGATGCTTACAGGACGCAGTCTCCAAGAGGTGTGTGATGTGGTAGGTTACTTTGCAGGTGTCTCAGGACGCATGGAGGTGGTGAGTCGTAACCCCTTGGTGATTGTAGATTTTGCGCATACTGCTGATGGTATGGTGCAGGTGCTTGACTCGATCAAAGAGAGAGATATCTCCGTAGTCTTTGGTGCAGGCGGTAATCGTGACCGTGCCAAACGCCCCCGTATGGGTGCGGTCGCAGGGAAGTTTGCCAAAAAGATCTATGTCACCAGTGACAATCCTCGTGATGAAGTTCCTGAGATGATACTCGAAGAGATTTTGGTAGGATTACGAGGAAAAGATCATGTCACCGCCACCCCTGATAGACGCTTAGCCATCAAGATGGCACTTGAAGCACTCGAACCCAATGATGCCCTGTTGATTTTAGGTAAAGGGGATGAGGAGTATCAAGAGATCAAGGGGGTAAAACACCCCTTTGATGATCGTGAAGTGGTACGAGAATTTCTTGCACAATCGCATGCAGACGCGTAAAAAGATAGCCATACTCTTTAGTGGTACGGGGAGTAACTTTGCTCATATCGTAGCGCATCTTCACCAGCAGAGTGTAGATGTCGTTGTGGCACTGACGAACAATCCAGATGCCAAAGGGATTGAAGTAGCACACGCTGCGGCTATCCCTTTAGAGATTGTCGATAGCAAAGGGTATAGCAGTCGTGAGGCGTTTGATCGTGTGGTGGTAGAGCGTCTTGAGGGGTATGGAGCAGATCTGACGATTTTGGCAGGCTTTATGCGTATCCTCACGCCACACTTCACCTCACAGATCAAAAGTATCAATCTCCACCCCTCACTACTCCCACGACACAAAGGGTTACATGCGATTGAACGAAGCTATGCAGATTCCCATCCCGAGGGGGGTGTCTCTGTCCACTGGGTCACCTCGGAACTTGATGGGGGTGAGGTAATTTTACAAAAATCCATCTCCAAAGAGGGGTTGAGTTTTGAACGCTATAATCAAACCATACGCACCATTGAGAAAGTCGCACTCCAAGAGGCGATTACACAGCTCTTAACCTAAAGTTTCGATGAGGTGTGTGAAGGGGTGGCACCTGGTAATCTTATTAGCAATTCTTATCTAAAACATTCTGTTTTTTCTCTTGAAAATCCCCTTTTTTCTGTTTCACATCGTTACACCCCTCCAAAGTATCTTTTAAAGCATTTCGAGTCAAAATTAGTTTAATCATCTTTCAGATAGTATGAAGTTGATATTCTAAGAATAGTCTCGTCGTTGTACGAGAATTAAACAGGTAAGGGATTAACATGACTCATGTAATAACAGATCATCCATATTTTGGTGTGTTTGTTCTATTTGCTTTGACTGGTGTAGCGTTTCCCGCTACGCTATTTTTAGCAAGGCTAGTTAGCCGAAAGATGGCTAAACTTGACACAGAAAAGCTTAAGCTTAGTATCTACGAGTGTGGTCCAGAGGTAACAAAACAGCCAAACACCATCTCCGTACAGTTCTACTTGATAGCACTTCTGTTTATTCTATTTGATGTAGAGATCATCTTTATGTTCCCATGGGCAATCGACTTTAAGTTGTTGGGTTGGTTTGGTTTTACTGAGATGATACTATTTATTTTACTACTTGCGATTGGTTTCGTATATGCATGGAAGAAAGGAGCACTTGAATGGCACAGCATCAAGTAAATTACGCCAGTGCGGCAGGATTACCGATAGCACTTACATCGGTCGACAAACTCGTAAACTGGGGGCGGTCAAACTCACTCTGGCCACTCACTTATGGTCTCGCATGTTGTGCGATTGAGATGATGGCATCGGGAGCATCGCGTTATGACTTCGATAGAATGGGGACAATCTTTAGAGCCTCTCCAAGACAAGCCGATGTGATGATTTTGGCAGGGACACTCTCCAAAAAACACTCTGAGTTTGCACGCAGACTCTATGATCAGATGACTGAGCCAAAGTGGGTCATCTCTATGGGGTCTTGTGCCAATACAGGAGGGATGTTTAACACCTACGCAACGGTCCAAGGGGTTGATCGTATTATCCCTGTAGATATCTATCTTCCAGGGTGTGCTCCACGCCCAGAGACACTTCAGTACGCGATGATGATGCTTCAAAAGAAGATTAGAAGAGAGTCTGCCAATATGAACAACAACACAAAACAGAACCTAAGGTTAGTGTAATGAGAAAATATACACCAAAAGATAATGTACAAAAACACTCTTACTATACAGATAGATTTTGGGTTGCTCCACGCGTACCAAGAGAGGCGGTAGCAGAGGGGAGTCACTTCGCTTCGGTAGTAGAGGCTATAGGTACCCAAGCAAAAGAGTGCTATATCGAAGTGGGACAACTCGTCCTTCAGATTGAGTCTACTGAAAACTTTGCAGTACTTCAAACACTCAAAGAGCAGTGTGGTTATACACAGTGTTCAGAGCAGAGTGCGGTGGACTACCTCGCACAAGATGGGGAGTTTGAACTCTTCTATCAACTCCTCAATATCACGGAAGCTAAGCGTGTGAGAGTGGTCTGTCGTATCAAAGAGGGTGAGGCGATTGAGAGTGTGGTACCACTCTTTAAGTCTGCCAACTTTGCAGAGCGTGAGATATTTGATATGTTTGGTATCAAGGTCAATAACCACCCCTTCCTCAAGCGTATTATTATGCCTGATGATTGGGAGGGACATCCACTACTCAAAACCTACCCTATGATAGGAGATGAGTTTGCCTCATGGTATGAGGTAGATAAGATCTTTGGTAAAGAGTATAGAGATGTCATTGGACCAGAAAATAGAGATCAGTCACGCATTGATAGATATGATACCAAGCGTTTCTCACGCGTAGGATATGAAGTACCATTTGGAGCCGATATCTCTGAAGGTGAAAAAGAGAACCCTATAGCGTATAGTGAAACCGTATTGGTAGACTATACTCAAGAGAGTGGCAAACAATTAGATGAGAGAAGGTAGGGACAACTATGCAACAACCAAATAAATTAACCCCATTTTTTGAAAACCTCAATTTTGAGCGTGAAGACAACACAATGGTTATCAACTTTGGTCCTCAGCACCCTTCAGCTCACGGACAGTTGAGATTGGTACTTGAGCTAGAGGGTGAACAGGTCGTCAAAGCCTATCCAGATATTGGATACCTTCACCGTGGTATCGAGAAGATGGCAGAGAATATGACCTACAATGAGTTCTTGCCTACAACCGATAGACTAGACTATATCGCCTCTACTTCAAATAACTACGCCTATGCGTTAGCAGTGGAGAAGCTTTTAGGTATTGAAGCACCACGACGCGCACAGGTGATTCGTACCATGCTCTTGGAGCTGAACCGTATCATCTCCCACCTCTTCTTTGTTGCGACCCATGCACTCGATGTTGGTGCGATGTCGGTCTTTCTCTATGCTTTCCGTGAGCGAGAGTTTGCGATGGACTTGATGGAGGACTACTGTGGTGCGAGATTGACACACTCTGCTGTGCGTATTGGTGGGGTGCCACTGGATCTCCCTACAGATTGGTTGACCAATGTCTTGACTTTCTGTGATAAGGTAGATTATGAGGTAGAGCATACCTATGGTGCCTTGCTCAACGAAAACCGTATCTGGAAGATGCGTCTTGAGGATGTAGGGGTTATCTCTGCTGAAGATGCTCTCTCTTGGGGCTGTAGTGGACCGATGATTAGAGGATCTGGTATCAAGTATGATATCCGAAAAGAGGAGCCATACGAACTCTACTCTGAGCTTGATTTTGATATCCCTATCAGTGAACGATGTGACTCTTATGGGCGATTTATGATCTATATGGAGGAGATGGTTCAATCGACTAAGATCATCAGACAACTCACACGCATGTATAAAGATACTGAGCCACAGTTGATGGCACACGCACCACAGTATATCTCCGCACCCAAAGAGGAGATTATGACGCAAAACTATGCGTTGATGCAACACTTTGTACTTGTTACACAAGGGATGAGACCTCCTAAAGGAGAAGTCTATGTCCCAACAGAGTCACCCAAAGGTGAGCTTGGGTTCTATATCAAGTCAGAGGGTGAGCCTTATGCGTATCGATTGAAGTGTAGAGCCCCTAGCTTCTTCCATACAGGACTCTTACAAGAGCTTCTTGTAGGAACCTATCTAGCAGATGTTGTTACGATTATTGGTACGACCAATATCGTATTTGGTGAAGTTGACCGTTAAGGAGAAGAGCAATGAAAAGATATGATTTAAGACATCTCAAAGATGATTTTTATGACAGAATGGTTGAACTTATCGAAAAGGGTCTTACTGTAGGCGAGGTAGGGATCTTCCTCTTTGAGGTGGGAGACTTCTCTGCGATTCAGAAGTCCGCAGATGTGGTGCGTGCTGCAGGACACGACTTGATGAACTCCTTGAAGTTCAATGAAGTGGACTGGACGATTGTCGTCAAAAAAGTCGATGAAGCGACACAGCAGGCACGCATAGCTAAGTTGGAAGCCGATAGAGTAGCTGCTCTTGAAGCAGAAGAGTTGAAGGCAAAAGAGGAAGCAGAAGCGAAGGCAAAAGCAGAGGCTAAAGCCAAAGAGGAAGCGGAACTCAAAGCCAAAGAAGAGGCAGAAGCTAAAGCAGAGGAGGAGGCAAAAGCTGCCGCCCTCAAAGCGGAAGAGGAAGCCAAAGCCAAAGAGGCAGAGCAAACAGCCAAAAAAGAGGTAGCAACGAAGCAGAGCGATAAAAAAGCACCTGCACGAAAAACCACTCCTAGAAAATCAAAGGCTAAATAATGTCAGGTATAGTATTCTCTACTTGGCGTGATGAGTTTATTGATAACCGCGGTAAACCTCTTGACGAGTTGAGTCAATCCACTTTTAAGTTACCTGAAACCTACCATGGCGATAGAGATGCCAAAGCCTTTATAGGGTGGGATGGTGTTGCGATTTTTGATGAAGATATCGATGCGGTAGAGTTGGCAAACAAGTATGCGGCACAGTATCAAGAGTACTCTGAGGCGTGTGGTCGGTGTACCCCTGGACGATGGGGTGGACGGATCCTCTATGATCTACTCGATAAGATTGCACGGGGGGCAGGTTCACATGATGATATCGCCCACCTCAAAGAGATCTCTAGTACGATGATGAACACCTCTAAGTGTGAGATCGGAAAGACCGTACCCAAGCCGATTTTGGATTTGATGGAGCACTATAAAGAGCAGTTTGACTACTGTATCGATGCACAAGTCCCCTCCAAGCACTACCAAGGAGATATCAACTATATCGCCAAGGTGACGGCTCCTTGTACCGATATGTGTCCCGCACATGTCGATATCCCTGCGTATATTGAGGGGGTACGAGATATGCTCTTTACCGACTCTCTTGCTGCGACACGCCAGACGATGCCATTGGCACACACCTGTGGGCGTGTCTGTCCACACCCGTGTGAAGATGCGTGTCGTCGTACCAACCTAGATGAACCGATCTCTATTATGGAGTTGAAGCGTCTAGGAGCAGACTATGAGACCGATCATGAACTTCCATGGCTTCACCCTGTAGAACCCAAACCCTTGCGTAATGATGGGAAGAAGGTAGCGATTATTGGTGCAGGACCTGCGGGACTTACGGCGGCGTACTACCTCGCACTTGAGGGGATCGCTTCTCATATCTTTGAGGAGCTTCCTGTCAATGGGGGTGAGGTTGCTGTTGGGGTACCTGAGTATCGTATGCCTATTGGCAAGTACCAAAAAGATATCGATTTGGTACTAGAGATGGAAGCGGTGAGTATCACCAACAACTGTCGTGTCGATGCAGCCAAACTCAAAGAGATTGAAGCGGAGTATGATGCGATCCTCCTTGGATTTGGAGCAAGACTTTCCAAGAAGGTGCGTGCAGCCAATGAGAACCCAAAAATGGGTGGATATTGGGGTGCGATTGATATGCTAGATAAGGTAAACCTCTGGCATAAGTATCAGATAGGATCTCCTGCCTCTAACGAACTCAAGGGTAAGACAGTCGTCTGTGTTGGGGGTGGATTTACCTCTATGGATGTGGTGCGTTGCTCTATTCGTGAGGGTGCCAAAAAGGTGATTATGCTCTACCGTCGTGATGAGAAGACGATTATTCGTAATACGACCTATGAAGAGTATCATGAAGCTGTCGAAGAGGGGGTTGAGTTTATCTTCCACTCCGCGATTGAAGAGATCTATGATGATGGGGAGCAGATTACCAAGCTCAAGGTCAATAAGTTTGAACTTGTCCCTGATCCTAATGGTGGGCGTGCACAACTGGTCAAGATTGAAGATGGGGATTTTGAGATAGCATGTGACTATCTTATCCCTGCGGTCTCTCAAGCACTCGATACACAGATCTTGCCAGAGGAGTGGAATATAGAGATGACCTCATGGAACTCTATCCTTACCAATGGTAAAGACTATATGACCTCCCGTGAGGGACTCTTTGCTGCGGGTGATTGTGAGTATGGACCCATGACGATTGTCAATGCGGTAGGACAGGCACGAAGAGCAGCTTCGGTGATTAGCCGTTATATCTATGATGGTAAGTGTACTCTGCTAGATGATGAGATTATGGAAGATCACCTCAATCGTTTAAGAGTCTACGATAAAAAAGAGAAGATTACGGGTTGGATGCCTGGACTACCACGAGCAGAGAGTGAAAAGCTTGGGGTAGAGGAGCGGAAGACAAACAATAAAGAGGTCAACTTAGGCTTCACGGGAGAGGAAGCAATGAGCGAAGCAGAGCGATGCATGCGTTGTTACTATATCTCGATGGTAGCAGTATGATAGGTGGTATAAGATGAGTCAACACAATTCTATCAATAAAGGTAAAGCAATTACTGTAACAATTGATGGTCAGAAAATTCAAAGCACTTTTGGTAAGACTATTCTTGAGATTGCAAGAGAGCATGAGGTCTATATCCCTACCATGTGTTACCTCACCAAGGTACAGCCTATTGGGGCGTGCCGTATGTGTGTGGTAGAGGTCGAGGGTGTAGAGGGGATGATCCTTTCGTGTCAAGAGAAAGCAACTGATGGGGCAGTGATCCGTACCAACAACCAAGCACTTCATCAAGAGCGTCAAAATATCATGAAACTCTACAATGTCAACCACCCACTTGAGTGTGGGGTGTGTGACAAGAGTGGAGAGTGTGATCTTCAAAATAAGACAATGGAGTTTGGTGTAGCTGAGCAGGCATTTACTGCCCGTGATCAGCACCGTCCTATCGAAAACTGGGGATATGTCTCCTATGACCCCTCTTTGTGTATTATGTGTGAGAAGTGTGTACGCGTCTCCACTGAGATCACAGGAGATGAGGCACTCAAGGTGAAGTTTGGTGGGTATGGATCCACGATTGTCAACACCAAACCTGAGCAGAACTACGCCTCATTGGGTGAAGCTGCGGCGGTCTGTCCTGTTGGGGCATTGGTCGATACCAGCTTCAAATATACGACCAACGCATGGGAGCTAGAGAAGATACCGAGTGCTTGCCCTCACTGTGGTGGTGGATGTCAGATGACCTATGAGGTCAAAAACAACAAGATCTACCGTGTCACTAATGCCTATGAGTTTACCAATCTTTGTGGAGCGGGACGCTATGGATTTGACTATGCCAATGAAGGAGTCACCCAAGATAAAGAGGCGTTTAGCCACGCTATCGAGGCGTTCCAAACGGCAAAGAGTATCCACTTTAGTAGTCAAATCTCCAATGAAGAGGCGATGATACTTCAAACACTCAAGCAGACTAAGGGGTACCGTCTCATCTCTCATGAAGCACGAGCCTATCAGAAGTTTATGGACGCGTATAGTAGCGTAACAGGCAAGAGCCTCTATAGTGGAAGCTTAGAGGAGATTGCTCAGTCTCGTGTGATTATTGTGATGGGGAGTCGACTCAATGATGATGCTCCCTCGGTGAAGTACCATATCAATATGGCAAGTAAGTGGCATCGTGCAAGAGTTGCCTATATGCATCCGATTGAAGATCGAGAGCTTAGTGGGATTGTCACACAGTTTATCAAGTATGAAGCAGGGAGTGAAGAGGGGGTAGCTGCACTACTCGTCTCTGAACTTCTTCAGGCTGTAGAGCTCCCCAAAGGGGTGCGTAGCTTCCTTGATGATCTCGATATCGGTAATCTGAGTGCGGAGAGTAATGTAGGGGAGGAAGAGCTAGAGATGCTCTCCAACTCTCTACAGAAAAAGTCTGGCTTCTCGTTGGTGATTGGGAGTGATCTCTATGCCCATCCTCAAGCAGAGCAGATTGCCAAAATCTTAGCACTCCTTGAGACTTTTGCAGACTTTAATGTCGTCTGTGTACCCCCTGCGGGTAATGCTATGGGTATATCACTCATCTGTGATCTTGATGATGAGGCTGAGGGGTATACGGTAGGGTATAATGTCCCTGCTGACTTTACGCTCAGTGCTTTGGGTGATGGAGATTTGGATATGCCAGCGATGAACCAACAAGAGGGGACACTCACCACACTCAATAAGCGTGTGGTACCGATGCATGTTGCCCTACCGTATGGGGGATACACGCTCAATGATATCGCCAATGCCCTCGGGGTGGTGGAGGAGTATACGATTGATTATACACCACTGCTTCCTCAAGAGCGAGGGTTCCAATCTGTAGCCTTTGATGATCTTCCTGACTATTTTGATAGTGTTGGACGAGAGTATCGTGGCTATCCCTTGAGACGCATCAAGGCATCTGTTGATCGAAAGTTTGAAGAGATCACCGAGATTGATGGGTTTGATGGAGCAGTTGTCTATCAGTGTAATCCAACAGAGCAGTTCTCTGCCTTTACCGCGAAGTGTGATGCGTTGAAGTCTGAGAGCTTTTTGGTTGGATCTGAGCAGTTTGCTACGGCAACCAAGCTACAAGATGGCGAGCAGATTATCTATACTATTGATGGTGTAGTGTTTGATCGTGTGTTTAAGATTGATACATCTATGAAAGGGACCATAGCACTCAACCCTACTTATGACAAGGGATTAAGTGGGGCTTTGCTATCCTCTTATAGATTTAGCAGGTTAGATTTTAAAAGGGCAGGGAGGTAATAATGAGTAAAGTCAATATCAAAATTGATGGCAAAGAGTTTGCAGTTAATGAGGGTGAATATATTCTCAATGCAGCGCGTGCTAATGATGTTTTTATTCCAGCAATCTGCTACCTAACAAGATGTTCACCAACACTCGCGTGTCGTATCTGTTTGGTAGAGGCTGATGGTAAGCAGGTCTATGCGTGTAATGCCAAAGTCAAAGAGGGGATGGAGATCACGGTGGATACACCGACAATTCTTCAAGAGCGTCGAGCGATTATGGAGGTCTATGATGTCAACCACCCACTTCAGTGTGGTGTATGTGACAAGAGTGGGGAGTGTGAACTCCAAAACTACACCCTAGCGTTGGGAGTAGATTCTCAATCCTATCGTATCCCCGATACCAAAAGAGAGAACAAAAATTGGAGTTCTGTACTTCACTACGATGCAGGACTCTGTATCGTCTGTGAACGCTGTGTTACTGTCTGTAAAGATATGATTGGTGACGCGGCACTCAAGACAACCAAACGCGGAGGAGAAGCACTCGATAAGGAGTATAAGGCAAGTATGCCAAAAGATGCCTATGCGATGTGGAACAAGCTTCAAAAATCGGTCATTGCTCCAAGTAATGGGACAGAGTCTACAGAGTGTTCTGATTGTGGTGAGTGTGCGGCAGTCTGTCCTGTCGGGGCATTGGTAAGCCGTGATTTCCAATACACCACCAACGCATGGGATCTCTCACGCATCCCTGCGGTATCTGCCCACTCCTCTGATGGATTCCAGATCTTCTATGAGACGAAACCTGCCTCCATTGAGGATAGAGAGAAGAAGATCTTCCGTGTCACTAATGAGTGGAACTATGTCTCCCTTGATGGTGCGGCGCGTTTTGCGTATGACTTTGAGAACCGTGGAGTCACCAAAGACCCCGAGGCGTTTGATAAGGCAGTCGCAGCGTTCAAACAAGCAAAAACAGTGCGTTTCAACTCTGTTATTACCAATGAAGAGGCACTAATGCTTCAGCGTCTCAAGGAGCAGATGGGGATTAAGCTCTACAACCCTGAGGTACGCAAGTTCCAGAAGTTCTTGGGATACTATCAAGACGCATCAGGCAATAGCCTCTATACAACCGATACCGATACGATTATGAAGCAGAGTGATTTTGTGATAGCGATTGGTACAGCGATGCGTAATGATAGCCCAGGGCTTAAGTACGCTTTCAATAATGTACAGAAGATGAATAAAGGGGCAGGACTCTACTTCCACCCTGTAGGGGATACACTTATCCCTACTTTTGGGAAGAGTCTCCTCTCCTTTACACACAAAGTAGGACTCGAAGAGGCAGCACTCTATCTCCTCCTTGATCTCTTTGCAGATGCGATGCGTCTACCTGAAGAGGTGAGTGCTTATATCGCAAGCTTCAAGAGCAGTGAGACCAAAACTATCAAAGAGAAGGTGATGAAGTCCGTCACTGAGACGGTGGTAGATGAGGAGACAGGTGAGTCTAAAGAGGTGACCAAAAAGGTACCAGAGATGGTAACCAAAGAGGTGAGTGTTGAGCGTAATGGACTTGTTGAGCTTCTTGGTGGTGACGCGGAGAAGTTTGAGGAGACTTTTGCGAAGATGATGAAGAAAAAAGAGTCATTCTCACTGATGGTAGGAGAGGATCTCTACTATCATGAGAAAGCAGAAAATATCGCACACCTTATTGCGCTTATTGAGAAGTGTACGACGATTGATGTGGTGATGACACCACCCAAATCCAATGCCTTGGGTGTTGCTCTTATCTGTGATCTTGATGATGAGGCAGAGGGGTACACCATTGGGTATAATGAGAATGGTGACTTTAGACTCTCTGCTCTTGGAGAGGGTGACTTGGATATGCCAGCGATGAACCAACAAGAGGGGACATTTACTACCATGTCTAAGCGTGTTGTTCCAACCAATGCAGCACTGAGCTATGGTGGGTACGAACTCAATGATATCGTCTCTGTATTGATTGAGGGACAACGCGAAACGATCGACTGGACACCACTACTTCCTACCGCTAAAGGGTATAGAGCGGTTGCGTTTGATGATCTACCTAATGGCTATACCAATGAGGGAGTTGAGAATCGTGGCTACCTCCTTGAAGTTGAGAGTAGTGAGGTCGCTGTGCCTACGATTGAGAAGTTTGATACGAGCCTAGTGCTTGAGGGTGAGATTGTCTACCGATGTAACCCTGCACGACAGTTTAATGACTTTACCGATAAGTCTCATGAGATCTTTGAAGCCTTTGGACTCTACGCCTCTCCTGCCAAAGCAGAGAGCCTAGGTGAGAAGGTCGAGATTGTCTTTGAGAATGGGACACTGGTAGTAGATGTGATTGTTGATCCCAAAATAGAAGGGGATATCACCAAGCTATCAGACTTTAAGAGTGCGAAAGATGTCTATACTCTCTTTGGTGAGTCAAGATACAAAACAGTAACAATGAGAAAGGTGTAATATGGAAACAACACTCGTAGAAACCCTACCACATGTCACATGGGTAGGTGTGCTTATCAAAGCCATCCTCATCTTAGCAATTATCTCTGCTATTGCTGGGTTTGGTACATTTATTGAGAGAAAAGTACTCGCTTGGATGCAACGACGACAGGGACCACTTCATGTTGGACCTTATGGGTTGCTACAACTTGCGGCTGATGGTATCAAACTCTTTACCAAAGAGGATATCGTCCCACAAAATGCCAATAAGTTTATCTTTATGGTTGCACCGATTATCACTGCAGCGACTGCGTTTATCGCTCTTGCCGCGGTGCCTGTATTCCCAGACTTTACTATCCCTAGTTGGATACCACTGCTTGGTGATACTTTCGTACCCGCTATTGCAGCGGATCTCAATATCGGGATTTTGTTTGTGCTTGGGATGATGGCAGCGGGACTCTATGGTCCACTCCTTGCGGGGATGTCACAAGCAAACAAGTGGGGGATTATCGGTTCAGCTAGAACAGCAGTTCAGTTCTTGAGTTATGAAGTCGTTACAGGACTCTCTATCCTTGCACCTATTATGCTAGTAGGATCACTCTCTTTTGTTGACTTCAATAGCTATCAAGCAGGAGGGATTACCTCGTGGCTCATCTGGCAACAGCCAGTCGCATTTGTCCTCTTCTTGATCGCAGGATTTGCGGAGACCAACAGAACACCTTTTGACCTACTTGAGCATGAAGCAGAGGTTGTCTCTGGATATGCAACAGAGTACTCTGGTATGCGATGGGGGATGTTCTTCATTGGAGAGTATGCCAATATGATTACGGTCTCTATCATTGCAGCGGTGGTTTTCCTTGGTGGGTACAGTGAAGGGACACTTGGATTAGCGATACTCTTAAAAGTAGCATTCTTCTTTTTCTTGATGTTATGGGTAAGAGCAGCATGGCCTCATGTCAGACCAGATCAGTTGATGTGGCTCTGTTGGAAAGTCTTAATGCCAATTGCAGTAATCAATGTTGTGATTACTGGTATTGTGATGATGGTATAAGGAGAAAGTATGGGTTTAGAACAATTTAAAAACAGAAATGTAGGAACACAAAACTACAAAACACTCGATGTGGGTGTCTCACCCCAAACAGGAATGGAACGCTTTAAGCAAGTTGCAAAGCGTACCGTGAAGGGAGAGCTTTTTGTAGGATTGGGTGTCGTAATGAAGGCGATGGTCAAAGCACTCTTTGCTGATGATATGCACACCGTGAAGTACCCGTTTGAAAAGATGCCTATCTCTCCACGCTACCGTGCGATTCATGATATGCTTCGACTCCTAGAGAGTGGACACTATCGTTGTATCGGATGTGGATTGTGTGAGAAGATCTGTATCTCAAACTGTATCACCATGGATACACGCTATGATGAGAATCAACGCAAAGAGGTGAGTGAGTACACCATCAACTTTGGACGCTGTATCTTCTGTGGATACTGTGCAGAGGTCTGTCCTGAGTTGGCAATTGTCCATGGGCAACGCTATGAGACAGCTTCAGAGCAGAGAGCGAGTTTCTCTATCTTTGAAGACATGTTAAGCCCTGTAGATCAGTTGAACCTACAGCAAGAGTATCAAGGGTTTGGTGCAGTATCACCAAATGCTGATGAGAACATTAAACAAACGCCACTGGCGTATTAGGAGGAGTGAATATGTATGAAGTAGTTGCTTTTTATCTATTTTCAGGTTTAACCATAGGGCTTTTCCTTGTGACAGTTATGAGTAAAAATATACTCTACGCTATGACATCACTTGCCGCAGGTATGGTACTTATCTCAGGATTTTTCTTTATCTTGGGGGCAGACTTTTTGGGTGTCGTTCAGCTCATCGCATATGTAGGGGCTGTTATGGCACTCTACTCATTTGCGATGATGTTCTTTGATGCAACACGCGATATCAAAGAGAAAAATACCAATTCCGCGTTGGTCTTTTTACTAGGTGGTTTGAGTGCATTGGTGTTGGTATTGATGTTTGCAGCCCCTATCCATAGTGATGCGATCACCGCACTCTATCCGATGCATGAAGGGGTAGGGAATGCACAAGATGTGGGTATTGTACTCTTTACGAAGTACCTTATCCCCTTTGAGGTCGCTGCCTTGATGCTACTCGTTGCTATGATTGCAGGGATTATCCTCGCAGGTAAAAAAATGGATCAGAGTCTTACAGAAGACATGAGTGCTGATGAAATCTTGATACAAAAGGATGAAAAATGATAGGTCTTTCTCACTACCTTATCGTCTCCGCACTGATCTTCTCTATTGGATTGGTGGGTGTGTTACGACGAAGAAATCTTTTGATGCTTTTCTTCGCAACAGAGGTGATGCTCAATGCGGTCAATATCGCATTTGCAGCGATCTCACACTACTACAATGATTTGACAGGTCAGATGTTTGCCTTCTTTATTATCGCTATTGCAGCGAGTGAAGTAGCCGTTGGACTGGGGATTTTGATTGTATTGTACAAAAAACATGGTACGCTCGATCTTGATGATCTTGCAAAAATGAGGGGATAATGATGGAAAATTTAGTATATATAGCACTTTTTGCTCCGTTGGTTAGTTCACTCTTCTCAGCACTCTTTGGGATGAGTAAGCGGCAGACATTTGTTGGGGTGATCGCTTCAACACTGCTCTTTATCTCCTTTTTGGCTTCGGCGACACTTGCGTCTCACATTGTATCGACAGGTACCCCAATCCATGTTACGATGATGGATTGGATTAGTGCGGGTGACTTGAGTATTCCATTTGGATTCTTGGTGGATCAAGTCTCTGTTACGATGATGACCGTGGTGACACTCGTCTCTACCGTGGTACATATCTACTCTATTGGGTATATGGATCACGATAAGAGCTTCAACCGTTTCTTCTCTTACCTCTCTGCGTTTGTATTCTCGATGATGATCTTGGTCATGTCAGATAACTTCGCTGGACTCTTTATTGGTTGGGAAGGGGTTGGTGTCTGTTCATGGTTACTGATTGGATTTTGGTATCACAAAGCGGATGTTTCGAGAGAAGAGAATCCCTCTATCTCTCCATCATGGGCAGCCAATGAGGCGTTTATCGTTAACCGTATCGCTGACCTTGGTATGTTGGTAGGACTCTTTATCCTCTACTGGAACACTGGGAGCCTTCAGTATGATGTGGTCTTTGAGACACTTCCTAGTTTGAGTGGTTCGGTACTCAATGCTGCGGCTATCTTCCTCTTTATTGGGGCGATGGGTAAATCAGCACAGTTCCCACTTCACACTTGGTTGACCGATGCGATGGAGGGGCCTACTCCTGTATCTGCATTGATTCACGCAGCGACTATGGTTACTGCGGGGGTCTTCTTGGTTATTCGTGCCAACCCACTCTTTGGGATGGAAGAGGTCGCTGGGGTGAGTTACTTTATCGCAGCACTCGGTACATTTGTAGCATTCTTCGCTGCGTCCATGGCGCTAGTCAACCGTGACTTGAAGCGTATTATCGCCTTCTCAACCCTCTCACAGCTAGGGTATATGTTTGCGGCGGCGGGTCTGGGTGCCTACTGGATCGCACTCTTCCACCTTGCGGCACACGCATTCTTCAAAGCCCTGCTCTTCTTGGGTGCGGGGAATGTTATGCACGCAATGCATGATGAGCTTGATATCTTCAAGATGGGGGGACTCAAAAAAGTAATGCGTCCTACCTATATCTATATGGGATTGGCATCTTTGGCACTTGCAGGGATTCCGTTCTTTGCAGGGTTCTTCTCTAAAGATGCGATTATTGAGACCGCATGGAATGAAGGCACACTAGTACTCTGGGCAATTCTTGTGATTACCGCAGGTATGACTGCCTTCTATAGCTTTAGACAAGTCTTCTTGACCTTTGAGGGTGATGAGCGATACAAAGCGTTTGATATCCACCCCCATGAGATGTATAAGTTTGTATTGATCGCAATGTCACCATTGGCTCTCTTGGCAGTGGTTGCTGGATTTGGTATGGGGAGCTTCGAGCATTTTGTTACGACACTCCTTCCTGAGTACCATATGAGTGAACATACACACCACATCGCATGGCTCCTTGGCTTGGTTGTCTTGGTAGTTGCTGTAGGTGGTATTGCGTATGCTTATAAGAAGTATGCAAAAGGGCTTAAGAGAGATGAAGCACTTGAAAACAGCTTTATCTATCAGCTCCTTGCAAACCAGTACTATATTCCTCAGTTCTATGAGGCATTCATCACCAAACCGTATGCGATGCTCTCAGAGATTTTATGGAAAGAGGTAGATATGAAGATCGTCGATGCCACAGTAGATGGTATTGCGAAACTTCTTTACAAAAGTGGTGATGGGGCTAGAAGGATGCAGAGTGGTAACCTTTCAAACTATCTAAATTGGATGGCTGTTGGTGCCGTGTTGCTCTTGTTAGTCGCAGCCTTCTCAGCAATGCTAGGTTAAGGAGTAGATAGATGGATAATATATTAAGTATATTGGTATTTTTCCCAGCAATCGCAGGATTGTTGGGATTTATTGTAGATAAAGAGAGTGCAAGGGTGTACGGTATCACCGTAGCAGCTATTGAGTTCTTGCTCTCTATCTGGTTATGGGTTAGTTTTGATGCGAGTAATGCAGGGATGCAGTTTGTGGAGATGATTCCATTGATTCCTGATTTTGGTGTCTCCTACTACCTTGGGGTAGATGGTATCTCACTCTTTATCCTTATCATGGCAGCGTTGATGACGCTGATTGGTATGATTAGTATGAGTATCACGGAGAATATTAAAAATATGATTATTACCTTGCTCTTTTTGGAGATGACGATGATGGGTGTTTTTGTAGCACTTGATGCCATTATCTTCTACCTCTTCTGGGAGCTTTCACTTGTTCCAATGCTCTATATCATTGGGGCTTGGGGTGGTAATCTTCGTATCTACGCGTCAGTGAAGTTCTTCCTCTACACCTTTGCAGGGTCATTGATTATGTTGGTTGGTATGCTGTTTGTTGCCTATATCTACCACAACCTCACAGGAGTATGGAGCTTTGCGATTACAGATTGGTATGCGTTGGTCTTGCCTGTTGAGTATCAGCTCTGGCTCTTTGGAGCGTTCTTCTTTGGGTTTGCGATCAAGGTACCGATGTTTCCATTCCACACTTGGTTGCCTTATGCACACGGACAGGCTCCTACGATTGGTTCGGTGATTCTTGCTGCGGTTCTGCTCAAGATGGGTACTTATGGATTTGTACGCTTCTCACTTCCGATGTTTCCTGATGCGTCGGTGATGATGATTACACCGATTGCTGTGATCTCGATTATTATGATTATCTATACGGCGATGGTCGCCTACGCACAAAAAGATATCAAACAGGTTATCGCCTACTCATCTGTCTCACACATGGGTATCATTATGTTGGGTATCTTTGCGATGAATGCAGAGGGTATCAGTGGTTCAGTCTTCCAGATGCTCTCACACGGTATCGTCTCAGGGGCGCTCTTTATGCTTGTGGGGATGATCTACGATAGACGACACACTAAGATGCTCGATGAGTTTGGTGGCTTGGCAGCAGTGATGCCTAAGTACGCTGTGATCTTTGGTATTATGTTGATGGCTTCTGTTGGATTGCCACTTACGATTGGATTTGTTGGGGAGTTCCTCGTACTCCTTGGATTCTATCAAATCTCTCCCGTGATGACACTCCTTGCAGGGACTTCGATTATTATTGGAGCGATCTATATGCTCACTATCTATAAGAGAACATTCTTTGGACCTGTCACCAATGAGGCAAACAAGGTACTCAAAGACCTTACGCCAACAGAGACTTGGTCACTCATTCCTTTGGTTGCGATTGTAATCTGGTTGGGTGTCTATCCTAAACCTGTACTTGAGCCTATTGATAACTCTGTCAAAGCGATGCTTGAGTTTATGGATGAAAAAGCGATTACAAAAGAGGCGAAAGAGTTGATCATCGTCGCTAAATCAAATCAAGGAGGTGCCTAATGTTGCAACCTATTAATGTAAGTTTAGAGAGTCTAAACCTTGTTACACTTGCACCGATGCTTATCGCGATTGTGGGTGGATTGGTAATTTTAATTCTTGACTTAATCAATGAAAAACTACACAAATCACTCTATGTGATGCTCACAATCTTGCTTCTAGTGGTTGACTTTGGTGCAACCCTAGGGCTTGGTGTCAATGAGAGAGGATTTTTTGATGTGATGCTGATTGATGGTATCTCTATCATCTCCCAGCTGATGATTATCGTCGCATCGATTATCTTTATCCCGCTTGCACTCACCTCTAAGCGATTCCATGAGTACTCCTATCCAGAGTTCTTTGCACTCTTCTTGTTTATGATTGCAGGATTCCAGTTTATGGTAGCCAGTGACAACCTTATCTTGATCTTTGTAGGACTTGAGACTGCGTCACTCTCACTCTATACTCTGATCGCACTACACAACAGAGCCAACTCATTTGAGGCGGCAGTGAAGTACTTCACAATGGGTGCATTAGCAGCTGCGTTCTATGCAATGGGATCTGCGGTGGTGTATGGGTTGACAGGATCGGTTGAGCTTTATAAGGTCGCAGAGGTACTTGCTACGCGTATGAATGAGACAGGATTGATGATCGCTATCTTTGGTTCATCGGTACTACTCCTCGTTGCCTTTGCCTTTAAGCTCTCTCTCTTCCCCTTCCATACATGGGCTCCTGATGTCTATGAGGGGGCAGCAGCTCCACTCGTAGGGTATATGTCAGTTGTCCCTAAAATCGCAGCCTTTGTGGTCTCTATCCGTATCTTTGGTATGTATATCGACTTGGGTGTTGAGTGGGTGAGAGTGACACTGTTGGTGATGGCAGTCTTGACCATGACCATGGCAAACATCATGGCACTTGTCCAAGAGGATGTCAAGCGTATGCTCGCATACTCCTCTATTTCCCATGCGGGATTCATTATGGCCGCTTTGGCACTTGATACCACTGAGGGGACGACTGCGATCTTCCTCTACTATGCACTCTTTATGTTTACCAATCTTGGTGCATTTGCGATGTTGTGGATCTCTCGTCGTAAGAAAAAAGCCTTTAGTAACCGTTATGACCACCCCTACAGTAAGTTTGCAGGATTTATCAAAATCATGCCAGTGGGTGCGACGATCATGGCACTCTTTATGCTTTCACTTGCAGGGGTTCCACCCTTCTCACTCTTCTGGGGCAAGATCTATGTAATGCAAGCAGCTGTCAACTCGGGGTATATCTGGTTGGCAGTCGTGATGGGTCTCAACTCAGCGATTGCTGCCTATTACTACCTCAAGCTCATTGTCTATATGTTCTTGATGGAACCAGTCAAAAAAGTCGATGTGATCTACTACAACCTCTCTAAACCGTTGATGGTAGTGATCGGGTTTGCTACCATTGCGACAGTAGGAGCGATCTTCTATGTCCAACCACTGGTATCCTACCTCTACTATATGATTAGTGCGAGTGGCTACTAGCCCTTCCACACTCCGTACCTCCTCCCTTGGGAGGGGGGTCTCTTTGTATCTCTTCCCCTCTTTTTTCAAATCTTATACTGTTTCAATCACGGTTGTATGAGTATAGTATTTAAAAGGATCTCTCATGAAGTTTGTTATCGATTTGATAGAGGATATACGAGCGTCTATCGCCAACCACCCCACCTATACCTTCGGGGTAGGACTGCTCAAAAAAGACCCCACCGATAGTACCACGATGCACTATGCAGGGGAGTCCCCCCTCAACTGGGTACGCTTTGATAGTGATACCAAACAGCTCTGTTTCGGGATTGATGGCTCTTCTAAGCGGGTGTGTGTGGAGGAGCTTCTCCCCTCGTTGGTTATTGCCGATATGGAGTCTATGATGTATCCAATCCTGATTGATGTCAATACACACCATAAAGGGGTTGAGGTGATAGGGTTTGGTAAAAATGATGCAGAGCAGAGGTATCTGCTCTTTATCACCCTAGAATAGCCTGTTGGAGTTGGGTGACACTCCCTTGGGTCACCCCCTCAAACTGAGAGGTGTTGAAGGTGGTTTGGCGTTTGGCAAGGCGTGCGGTATTGGTGGAGATCTTCTCGATGAGCTGGGGTTTGGTGTAGAGACCATCGAGGTAGCCAAGTGTCTCTTTGATCCCGATCGCCTTCATCGCATTGGGGGTACGGGTGTAGCGTTGCTCTAGGGTACACACTTCATCGATCAGCCCTGCATGAAGCATCTGCTCGGTGCGTGTGACGATGCGTCTACGCAGTGTGGTACGATCGGTGGTGATCTGGTAGAGGGGTAGTGGCATGGTGATTGTAGGCGTAGGGGGAAACTGCTTGAAGTACGCAGTGGGTATCTCTCCACTCTCTAGGTAGAGGTGTAGTACCTTCTCGATACGGTAGCGGTCATGGGGGGTGATGTGTGCCATATAGGTCGGATCAAGTGAGTGGAGCCATGCGTAGGTCTGGGGGAGATCCAAGAGGTAGGCTTGGGTGGCAAGTCGGGTCTGCTTGGAGGGGGTAGGGGTCTGACTGATCCCCTCTAGGAGCATCTTGAGGTAGAAGCTTGTTCCACCTACGATGACAAGGTTTTTTTCTGCGTGTTGGCACGCTGTGACCACCTCATGGTAGAGCTGGATGAAGGTCGTCACATCGAAGTGTGCATTAGGAGAGAGGTGATCTATCCCAAAGTGTTCGATGCCCGCACGCTCCTCTAGGGTGGGTTTGGCAGAGACGATATCGATCTCTTTATAGATGGAGAGCGAATCGATTGAGAGGATATGGGCATTGAGTTGTGTTGCCACCTCGATAGCAAGTGCAGTTTTTCCTGAGGCGGTTGCCCCTATAATCGCGAGTTGTTTCATAGTGCAATCATAACAAAATAGTGGCATACTTCTCATTACTTTGTAATCGCAAAGAGGGTAAAATAAGCCAAACTATTTTGAGGCTACTATGAACTTATTTGACAAAAACAACCGTTTTAACATCGCCAATTTGATTACCTTTGGCAACATCGCAGCGGGTCTGATTGCGATACACTTTATTGTCCACGGGGACTTCTTTACTGCGATTGTTTTGGCGTGGATTGCAGGGGCATTGGATATCGCAGATGGGAAGGTCGCACGCAAGTATCACCTCTCCACAGAGTTTGGTATCCAAGTCGATAGCTACGCAGACTTTATCTCCTTTGTGGTGATGCCCTCATTTTTGCTCTACTACGCCATCACCCAAGAGAGTGGGCAGATAGAGGCACTGCTTCTTGGCTTGGTATTTATTGGCTATATCATCTCTGGACTGCGACGCTTGATTGAGTTCAATATCAAAGTCGAAGTGGGAGAGGCAGCAAAGTACTTCACAGGGGTACCCACCCCACTAGGTGCGATACTGCTTTGGATACTCTATCTACTCTTCTCCTATGATATCATTGGAAGTAGCTATGTGATCGGTCTCTTGACGATGGGGATCGCATGGTCGCTCAACTCTCAGCTCAAAATCCCCCATCCCTAGAGTCTATCGATGCAACAGATTAAACAGAAGCTCCATGACTTCTCTGAGCTGGTGATGTTTCAGCACTCGATCTTCTCCCTCCCTTTTATCTTCATTGCGATGTTGGTTGCTGCGGAGGGGTGGTTTGGGTGGAAGCTCCTTCTTCTTGGGACACTCGCTGCGGTGAGTGCCCGTAACTTTGCGATGGGGGTCAACCGCTATCTCGATAGAGATATCGATATCCTCAACCCCCGCACCCAAAACCGTCCCTCTGTAGATGGGAGAGTCTCTCACGCTCAGATGCGGTGGTTTATCCTGCTCAATGGCGGTCTCTTTGTCCTAATCGCCTACTTTATCAACCCCCTTGCTCTTCAGCTCTCTCTACCTATTTTGGCAGTCTTGGGAGCCTATACCATCTTCAAACGATTCTCCGCTGCGGCACACCTGATTTTGGGGGTGAGTCTAGGACTCGCACCTATCGCAGGGGTGGTTGCAGTCTTGGGAGAGGTAACGGGGTGGTCTTTCTATTTGGCATTTGGGGTGATGTTTTGGGTGGCGGGGTTTGATCTGCTCTACTCACTCCAAGATATCGACTTCGACAAAGCCCACGGGCTTCACTCTATCCCCTCTAAGTTTGGGGCGACCACCACCATGCACATCGCCAAGCTTTTTCACCTCTTGACCATTGGCTTATGGGGAGGCTTCACCCTAAGTGCAGGGCTTGGGGTATGGGCATGGATTGCGGTACTCTTTGGTGCGGTGATGTTGGGGTATGAACACTACCTTGTCAACAAAGACTTTACCAAGATAGACAAAGCCTTCTTCACAGTCAATGGCTATCTTGGATTTGTTTTTTTGCTCTTGATTGTTATAGAGGTCGCGTAGCGATCTCTATGCTCGACTCGCTATCTCTGCCTGAGGGTAGTGGTGTAAGACTATAGAGAAGTGTCGTTTAAGAGATAAATAAGTTAGTAGTGTAAAAAATAGTGGGGAAGGCTTAGGGAGATAAAAAATGTTGGTGACCCCTAGGAGACTCGAACTCCTGTAACATGGATGAAAACCATGGATCCTAACCGCTAGACGAAGGGGCCAACAAATTTTATAACTGTAGTACAAGTACAAATGGTGACCCCTAGGAGACTCGAACTCCTGTAACATGGATGAAAACCATGGATCCTAACCGCTAGACGAAGGGGCCATTCACAACTTGTAGGCGGAATTATATACCTAGATTACTTAAAATAAGCTTAAGTTGATACAATTTATTAAAAATAGTCACAATGGGCTAAAACTCTAGTATAATAGAGTCTAAAAGAGGGGTAGAAGATGAAGTGGTATGGGGTGCTGATAGGTGTATGGATACTAGGGGGGTGTGCCTCACACACCTATACGACACAGACTGCTGCGTTGATTCTCTTGAAGACCCCGACAGTGAGGTTTGCCGATATGGGGTTTGTCTATGAGAGTCGGGAGGAGGTGAAGGTGGAGGTCTATAGTAGTGGGCATGCTCAGATGGCACTGCGTATCGGCAAGGAGCGTACCTGCTTGTCACAGTTTGCGTGTATGGAGAACAGCCGTTTCAACCAAGAGGTACTCCATGCCCCCTATCCTCCCCAGCTCCTCTCACAGATCTTTCGTGGGGAGGTGATTTGGGAGGGGCGTGGACTCAAGCGAGAGCGTAACGGCTTTACGCAACAGATTAAAAAAAGTGGAAAATATCAGATAGCTTACACCGTTTTATCAAAAGAGACGATTTTCCGTGATACAATCAATAAAATTCTTATTAAGGTAAAAAAATGAAGTTTGTCGGTGCACATGTAAGTGCAAGTGGTGGGGTAGACAACGCCCCACTCAATGCTATGAAGATTGGGGCAAGAGCCTTTGCACTCTTTACCAAAAACCAAAGACAGTGGAAGGCAAAGCCCCTAGAGAGCCAAACGATTGATGCGTTTCACAAAAATCTCGAAGCCTCAGGGATCTTACCCAAACATATCCTCCCACACGACTCCTATCTCATCAACCTTGGACACCCTGAGGTGGAGAAGCTAGAGAAGTCGCGTGAGGCGTTTGTCGATGAGATAGAGCGGTGCCATATCCTTGGGCTTGACCGTCTCAACTTCCACCCAGGATCCCACCTTGTCAAGATACCCAAACGCGACCCACTCTACCAAGAGAAGTTACTCGAAGCGGAGCTAGGGTGTCTCGATGTGATTTCCGAGTCGCTCAACCGTGCGATTGAAGCGACCGCCAAGATGGATATCAAACTCGTCATTGAGAACACCGCAGGGCAGGGGAGCAACCTTGGGTATCGGTTTGAGCATCTTGCACATATCATCGACAGGGTAGAGGAGAAGAGTCGTGTAGGGGTCTGCTTGGACACTTGCCACACCTTTACCTCAGGGTATGACCTGCGTACGACAGAGGCGTATGAGGAGACGATGGGGGCGTTTGATCGTATCGTAGGGGCGAACTATCTGATGGGGATGCACCTCAATGACTCCAAGCCCCCTCTAGGTTCTCGTGTAGACCGTCACCACTCCCTAGGGCAGGGTGAGATTGGTTGGGAGGCGTTTAGGTGTATTATGAATGATCCGCGTATGGAGGATATCCCCATGATACTAGAGACAATCGATGAGACGATCTGGGCAGAAGAGATTCAAGCCCTCTATGCGTTAGTGGAGGAGAAGTGATGCCTAGTGATAATATCTACCACTATATTGTCTATGGTCTGATTTTGCTCACCTTTTTTATCGTCTTGAAGTCACCAAAGAAGAAGTAGTACCACCCGTTAATGGTTGGGGGGTATACTGAGGGTATGATGAAGATACTACTACTAGAAGATGATCGGATACTAAGCGACTCACTCAAAGAGTTGTTGGAGCTTGAGGGGTACAGCGTCGATACCGCCTACCGTGGCACGGAGGTGTTTGAGCGAACCTTTGAGCAGGTGTATGATCTCTATATCCTTGATGTCAATGTCCCCGATGTCGATGGATTTGATGTCCTTCGCTCCCTCAAAGAGGCGGGAGATACCACCCCTGCGATCTATATCACCGCCCTAACCGATATCAACTCCATCTCTAAAGGCTTTGAGATAGGGGCAGAGGACTATATCAAGAAGCCCTTTGACCCTGAGGAGCTTCTCATCCGTATCAAGAGTAAGTACACCCCGAGTGAGGAGCATCGTATCTGCCTAGGAGAGCTCTGTTATGACCCAGAGAGTCGGGTGCTTTATCGTGGAGCTGAGCGGGTCGCCCTAGGTGAAGTACAGCTCAACCTATTTCATCTACTCATCACCCACCTCAATAGCCTTGTGGAGAGCTATGATCTCATGGATACCCTAGAGCAGCCCAATGCCAATGCCCTGCGTGTCAATATCGCCAAGCTCAAGAGCAAACTAGGCATTGAGATCACCAATATTAGGGGGCAAGGATATATGATTGAAAAAGTGTGAAGTCGAATCTTTTCTGAAGAGCTTTTTTATCTTCCTCTTTCTCTTTGAGATCCTCTTGATGCTCAACTTCTGGTATGAGTTTCATGAGCGAAAAGGGGGGATAGAGAAGAAGATAGAGACAGAGATGCGGTTGTGTGCCTACACAGGGCAGTGTCATGGACTTCAGAAGATCTTCCCCAGAGTGGAGCAGGTTCAAAAGGCGGGGATCCTCTGTCGTGATGGGGATTTCTATAGCTACTTTCGTGTCCCTGAAGCCCACTCCGAACTCACCAAGGTGATCTACCCTGAGGACTTCTACCACAAGAGGCTAGAGCGCCTAGAGGATAAGACACTGCGGAAGTTTGAGATCTACTCGATTGTCGCACTGCTCATCTCTCTCTTCTTTGCCCTCTATGCTCTGATGCCTATCCGCCGTGCCTTACATCTCAATGAGGAGTTTGTCAAGGATATCCTACACGACTTCAATACCCCCATCAGTTCGATGCGTATCAACCTCAAACTCCTCGAAAAGGAGTATGGCAGAGGGAAGAAAATCGAGAGACTAGAGCATAATATCGAGACGATTATGCTTCTTCAGCACAACCTCCAGCTCTTTCTCAAAGAGCTACCTACACAGTCTGAGGAGTTCAGCCTCAATACCCTCCTCAAAGCACGGGTGAGCTACTTTGAGACGCTCTACCCTCAGGTGCGGTATCGTATCGCCTTGAAGTGGGAGATAGCAGTCAAGAGTAGCCCTGATGCACTGGTGCGTATCATCGATAATCTTCTGAGTAATGCAGGTAAATACAATGTCGAAGGGGGCGATGTCTTTGTCTGGTTTGATGGGACACACCTTATCATCAAAGATACAGGCAAGGGGATCAAACGCCCCTCCAAGGTCTTCAACCGCTACTATAAAGAGCAGAGTCGAGGGATTGGGATTGGGCTTCATATCGTCAAGAAGCTCTGTGATGAGCTAGGGCTCTCCATCGCGATTGAGAGCCAACTTGACAAAGGAACCAAGGTCACGCTTGATCTGCGTAAGATTATCACTTCGCCTTAAGAATTAAAAATGATTTACTATATCCCACCGTTGGGGTATGTGTGGGTTTGGGGCGTTTGCGTGCTGTGCGTCGTAGGATAATCTGTCGCTTCATCAGCTCCCCATATTGTTGGCTTGAGAGTTGTTTGATACTTTGGGGGTTGAGTAGGTAGCGGGTCAGCTCCGCAGAGGAGGCACTTTGGAGGTAGTAGCGGTAGGGCTTGGGGTGTGTCTTGGGTGTGGTGGTGCGTTGGGGGTGTTGTCGTCTGGCAATCTGCTTGGCGCGTGTCTGGTTGTGTTGGGTGGCGAGTCTACGGATGCGTTGGCGGATGCGTGCCTCTACGATTATGCTCCGCTGTGAAGTGTTATGCTCAGGGGTTCTGGGGGTTCTGGGGGTGATATTTGGGGTGAGCTGAAGTCTCTGAGCGATCGCATCGAGTGCCTCGTGTTGTTGGGGTGAGGTGGCACGCTTGGCATAGCGTGTGTAGTAGTCGGAGATAAAGTACCACGGCAAGGCACTCTCAACAGCGTCGAGGGGTGTGGTGGTGTAGCCCTTGATCGCGTGTCGGCTAAGGCGTATGAGGGTGGTGTAGTCCTTGGCTTCGATGCGTAGTGTCTTGGCTCCATTGAGCCGTCGATGTCCCACCGTGATGCTGAAACCTATCCGCTCTGGGTGTGCAAGAGGCTGATACCCTTGGGTCTTGAGGGTGCGTAGGATATGGCGATAGCGTGCTTTGTAGCTCTGTGAAAAGGTAAACGGCTTCTGCTTAGGGTCGGTGAGGCTATAGAGGGTGTAGTGCTTTTGGCGATGGATCAAGACGGCGGGTTGTTTGGATCGTTTGTGGTAGAAGTAGAGATACTTCTTGTGATTGAGGATGGGCTTGAGACGGCTTCGCTCTAGGTAGATACGGTAGTGCTTGATCGTAGACCCAAAGGCAACCACTTCGGCTCTATCTACCCCTTTGGGTACCATTAGTGTACTAATGGCACAGCCGTGGAGTATCAAGAGTAACAAAAACAGCAGATATTTTTGCATCAAACCGATCCTTTTTCAAAATCATAGTATAGCGACTCAGACTTAGTCTACCAAATTCCCCAAGCCCCCACCACATCGTCACTTATGCTATAATTATCCTTGGTCTATCTTAAAGTAGAGGAGTCAAGAAGATGCAACGATACCCAACGATACTAGCGGTGCTACTACTCAGTGTGAGCTTCTCCCTTGCGGGGGATAGATACTATCGGGTGGTGGGGGTCGCCTCTGATGATACACTCAGTGTGCGTTCGGCTCCCTCTGCCTCTGCGAAGAAACTAACGGAGCTGATGCCCTACGATACAGGTATCGTCATCGACTCCTGTACCAAGCGGGGGCGGACGACATGGTGTAGTATCGACTTTTTGTCTGATGATTATATGTTTTTTGAGCGGGGATTCTCGGCTATTCTGGGCAAGAAGTGGGTCAATAGACGCTACCTCAAAGCCAGCAGGGATATCCTCTATAGTGATGCCTTCTCCTACACCACCAACCACAATATCTTCCGTGTACGAGGGGTCGCCTCTGATGATCAGCTCAATGTTCGCTCCGCTCCCTACACCCACGCCAAAAAGGTAGGGGTACTCTACCCCGATGATGTCGGTATCATCGCACGCAAATGCCAAAAGGTCGGACGGAGTCGCTGGTGCTATGTGGCGTATGATTCACAGATGCGATGGTCGATGGGGGTAGGGAGTATGCAGATCCCCTATGCGATACTCGGATGGGTCAATATGCGATACCTCACCCCCGATACCACCCACACCAAGAGCCGACTCTCAGGGATGACCTTTGCAGGAGAGGTCTACTAAGGGGGGGCTAGGCGTGGGGTTGGTTGTCATAAGGTAATCACTCTCTCCTCTCTCCTTCTACCCAAACAGCAAATTTGCCTCAACTCCTCCCTTTTTTGGCTCTTCCATAGAGAGAACCCAACGCCTACACGCTATAATCAAAGGATATAAGCCTTTTTTTGGATCTGTAGGAGTTGAGGATAATGAGATATAGTGTGTATGTGCTGATGTGGGTCTTGATGGTAGCGTCTCTCTCTGCGTCCCCCACCACCACCCGTTATGAGATAGAACCCAACAATACCCCTGCCACAGCGACGCACTTTAGGGATGAGATGGTACTCTATGGAGCCATAGAGCAGGGTGATCAAGATGCCTACTTGTGGGAGATTGATAGTGAGGCGAGTGTGTATAGTTGGGATATGATCCTCACAGGACTCCCCCATGCCATGACACGCATCGATGTGATGCGTGTGGAGAAGCGAGGTGATAAGGTCTCCTATAGACGCTACTTCTCCTTTGGGACACGCACAGGTAACCGACCTGTAGAGCTTCCCCATCTGCTGTTTGATAAGGGAGAGTATCTCATCGCTGTGACTGCCAAGCCTCACGACCCGCAGAGTGCCAACCGACGCTATAGCCTTGAGGTGCGTCAAGACCAGAAGAGTCCTGCCCGTATCAAGGAGAGTAGCCAAGCCCACGCCCCCCACTTCGCCCCTAAGTCTCAGCCCACCCCCCACTACTACCACTACGCCTTTGAGCAATCCTCAGGGTGGCTACAGTTTCGTATCAATGCCAAAGAGCGTCAGAAGCTCTGGACACTACGGGGGATTAGTAGTGTAGGGCATCGCGTGCAAATCACCCTTGTCGATGAGGCGGGGGAGCGTATCGCCGAGGCGAAGAGTGACCGCTTTGGGAAGTTTGTCCTGCGTGATCTACGCCTCTATAGTGGGCGATACTTCCTCCACTTCCAAGGGGATAGCTCAGGGCTTCACTACGGGATGCAACTCTATAGTACAGGTACCCAGAAGATCACCCAAACAGAGAGCGAACCCAATGACAAGAAGCCCCACGCCAACCGTATCACACTCACACAGGTGATTCATGGTCAAGCCAACAGAGCCAAAGATCGGGACTACTTTAGCTTCGCTATCCCCAAGCGGTTTGAGGGGATGGTGTGTGATATCACCTTGGAGAGTGAGGATACAAAGGCGGTACTCTCCCTTGGAGATAGCCATGGTACCCTTCTACAGAAGCAGACCCAAGAGCATAATGGCACCATGAGACACCTTGGACTCAGTGTCGCACAGGAGTACCTCCTCTGGGTCGATACCCCTACGCGTGGGAGTCACTATACGCTGAAGTTCTCCCCTTTTCGGTCGCCTCTCGTGGCACATGAGATAGAGCCCAATGATAGCTTGGCACTCGCCACCCCTCTCGTGCCATCACACGCGATAGAGGGGCTATTTCGCGGGCGTGAGCGTGACTGTTTTGGGTTTACCGTCGATCGAGCCAACCGCCTATGGCATATCGATGCCAAGGGGGAGGGGCTACGACGCATCAGCCTCTTCAAAGGAGCCTCCTCGAAGAAGCTGATGAGCCTCTCACGAAGCAAACAGCCCACCCTAGCACTCACCCATCTACTCCTCTTGATGGGGGAGTATCGGCTCTGTCTATGGGGCGATGAGGGGAGCTATCGGGTGCGAGTGGAGGAGGAGAATCTCACCGCACTAGGGATTGACTCACTCGATCAGATTGAGCATGAACCCAACCAAAACGAGCGTCAGACCAACGCCTTGGCGTTTGATACCCCTATCCAAGGGAGTATCCAAAACCGTAAAGATGAGGACTACTACCACTTCACCCTACGAAACTATGAGTCGATTCGTCTGCGTGTGACACCCCCGCAGGAGGGGATCGTCCATTTTGTCCTCAAAGGGGATCTTCTGCGTCACTCTTCGCGTCCAAGTCAGCATGGCGAGGAGGCGATCATCGAGGGGATCTACCCCCCTGGACGCTACACCCTAGAGCTATGGAGTGATCATCCCAGCCTCCACCCCTACACCCTTCAGCTCTCCCGTACCAACTTCTTCACCGCCACAGAGCAGGAGCCAAACGATCAGCTCTCCTTAGCCCAAACCCTGCCGATGAGCTTCCACCTCAAAGGCTACAGCAATGCCCGTGATGATGACTATGTGAAGCTCCCAAGCCAACTCCTCAAGGAGAGTAACCTCACCATCTCAGGAGCCAACCTCAAAGACCAACTCCTCCTCTACCACTGTAGTGATAAAAAAGATGCCTATATCCCACTGAAGTGGGAGGCGAAGCGTAAGGTCTACACCGCACAGCTCAAGACCCCCGCACGCACCTACCTCAAGGTTAAAGGGGGGATTGGTGCGTATGATTACACCTTTGACTTCTCCGCCTACACCCCACGCATCCCCAAGGTATTGCCCCTCTCGTTGCGTGTCACTACACCCCCCTCGGAGCCTTTGGCGTATCACGCCTTGGGGCAGAGGGTGCGGTTTGTGCTAGAGCTAGAGAGTAATGCGTCTCTTCCACTACACCTCACCACCCATGTGAGTGATGCCTCATGGCAGGTGGAGTCCAATGAGAGTGTGACGCTCTTGGCGAATGAGCCTATACAGATACCCTTTGAGGTACGCATCCCCAAGCAGTGTGATACCACCCCTGTCGTCGTGACGGTGAAGTATGCGACTGCACGGGGGGATTTCAAGACACTCTCTGTACCTATCCTCCCCAAGACCCACTCACTCCCTCTCCGCTCTTATGAGGATTGGGGGCTACCCAAGGCACTCTTGGGAGGACTCAATGTGGCACGGTTGGATTTTGGGGCGACGCGTGTGCCAAGCTACCCTGAGCAGGGGGAGGGGTATGTCCCTAGTATCGCCAACGGCTATCAGCTACTCTTTGATGATATCGTCTACAAAAACAGCTTCTACCTCTACGCCCACCGTGATACCCTCGATGAGAATGTTACCATCGCTCTTGCGGGGCGTGAGGCGGTTGAGGTGGTGGGGGTGAGTCTCAATCCTCTAGGACGCGGGAGCCGTAGTGAGCAGTTGAAGGCGTTTTCTATCTCTCTATCGGAAGATGGCACGCACTTTACGCGGGTCTATCGTGGAGAGTTGGGGTTAGCCCATACCGATCAGGTGTTTGCGTTTGATCGTAGCTACCGTGCCAAGTATGCCCGCCTCACACTCCACTCCAACCATGCCAACCAGAGACACAAAGCGATCTCCCTTGGAGAGTGGAAGGTCATCGCCAAGCAGGAGAGCCTAACAGGGATAGCGGGGTTTAATATCGCAGATCCCCGCTACGGTGGGCATATCGTCAAAGCCTCTACACTCCTCAGCTCCCAGTGGGATCGTGCGATCCTCACCCCCAAAGCTGATGTGGGGAGTGGACTCTATCTACATAAAGAGGCACAAGAACTCTCATGGGTGGTGGGCTTCCACCATGAGCGTATGGCAAAGCTCACCGATATGGTGTGGCACGCCCCTACAAACCAAAAACCCCGCTATGCAATCCAACGCCTCAAGGTCTCTATCTCTACGACGACCCCCAATGGACCATGGAGAGAGGTGAACGGATGGGTGAAAGGGAAGGGGCTGGAGAGTCACTACCACTTTGAGAGACCGACATGGGCGAGGTATGTGAAGTTTGAGGTGCCTCTGGATACCACACGCTACTACGCACTCCCTGAGACCCTAGAGATCTATGAAGCCAAGCCAAGCTCCTCGTATGCCTCGATATTGGGGGAGTGGGGTGTAGACTCTCACCGTGCCTTCTATGAGTATAGCCACCCCGATACCTCACACACCCTCGCCGTGATAGAGGGCAATGAACGCCAAGAAGATGCCTACCCCCTAGAGTCCAACCAGACCGTCACGGGGCAGGTCTCAGTGGCAAACCACCAAGCAGATTGGTATCAGATTTCTATCCCCAAAGGGGAGAATCACCTCACCGTAAGACTCGCGGGGCGTGAGGGGGTCGATGTGACCGCCCAACTCTTTGATCCTAGGCACCATCAGATTGAGCCTAGTGTGCGTGACCAAGCCCCCAATGAGATAGCCTTGGGGTTTGAGGTAGCGGAGGGGAACTATACGCTTAGGGTTACACAGCCTATTATCTCGGTGATCTTTGCGTGGGACAACAGTGGGAGTGTCTCCCCCTACCACAAAGAGATCTTTAACACCGTCAACAACTATATCCGTACGATTGAGCCTCATATCGATGCGGTCAATCTCCTCTGCTTCAATCAGCGAAGTAAGCTAATCCTTGCGGATTTTAGTGATGATACCCATCAGATAGAGACGATCTTCAACAACTTTATCCCCGACTGCTCCGATAGTGATGCCGAACGCCCTCTGCGTGTGGCAACACAGAAGCTCCAGTATCGGGAGGGTACCAAAGGGGTGATACTCATTGGTGATGGAGTGGGCAATCGTGACATCACCCTCTGGGATAGTCTCGCAGCAGTCAAGCCCAAGGTCTTTGCGATTCGTGTGCAGTCACAGTACCAAAACAACCCACTCTATACGGGGGTGATGCAGAGTTGGTCACGGGTCAACAACGGCACCTATAGCGTCGTCAACGATGCCCAAGAGATGTACCATGCGATCGATTTGGCTACAGCGATACTGCGTCGTCCTGTCTTCTACCGCTTAGGGATAGAGCATACCTACCAGCGACCCTTGGGGGCAGGGAGTCTGCGGGTGATAGAGGCTCCCTCACAGACCCAACACCCCACCTCAAACCTCGCCATAGAGCTGATACTTGATGCCTCAGGGAGTATGCTCCAACGCATCCATGGCAAACGACGCATCGCCATCGCACGAGAGGTACTCACCAAGGCGATCAAGCAGATCATTCCACCCAAAACCCCTATCGCCTTGCGGGTCTTTGGGCATAAGCAGTCGGGAAGCTGTCGTACCGATCTAGCGATGCGACTTCAGCCCCTCAACCCCACCAAGACGCTCCGTATCCTCTCCCATATCCGTGCCAAAAACCGTGCCAAGACTCCGATTGCTGAGTCGTTGGCGAAGGTGGCAAGTGACCTTGCCAAGAGTCACGGTACACGGGTGGTGATCCTCGTGACCGATGGAGAGGAGACTTGTGGAGGGGATCCTGCCAAGGAGATCGCCCACCTCAAAGCACAAGGGTTTGAGGTACGGATCAATATCGTAGGGTTTGCCATTGATGATGAGGCACTCAAAGTCCAGTTTCGTCGATGGGCAAAGTTGGGCAATGGTGCCTACTTTGAAGCCAACGATAAACACTCGCTTGAGCGTGCTATCGACCACGCCTTGCAGGTACCCTATCGTGTCTATACCCCCCAAGGGGAGTATGTTGCCTCAGGTATCGTCGGTGGTGATAGACTCTCCCTCAAGGGGGGTCACTACCGTGTGGTCGTCGCTTCCTCCCCTGAGCGGGTGGTGGAGGATGTCGTTGTGGTGGGTGAGAAGCCCTCTATCGTAACACTAAAGGAGTAGCCTATGCGGATGAGTATTGTAGTCGTCGTTGTGTCTCTGATGACACTTGGGAGTATTGCCGAGGAGGGGTTTGAGAGCTTTGATAGCTTTGATAGCTTTGAGGGGGAGGAGAGTGGGTTTATCCTCCCTGCGGATACCCCCACCCCACCGCCTAGTGTGCCTACAGACACCACTACCTCCCAGACGCTTCCCCCATGGCACCCCATCTCCAAGGAGAATCGTGCGGTGCGTATCGCACTCAAGCACCTAGACTACCAGAGAGAAGTAGCGGGGATCGGGGTGGAGTATCTGCTCTTTGATCTCGCCTTGACCAATCGTCTCCCCCGCCAAAAGGTCATCCTCTCTGAGGGATCAGACCACCCCGCAACATGGGTCAATCAGAACAAAGAGATACCTACGATAGAGGCGATACCGCCCTATCTAATCCCCAATCTCACACGCCACCTCTACCTCTCTATCAACCATCGACCCCTCCAACCACTCTCCGAGATCTCTCATCTCCTCCCTCAGCCACTCCTCTCTCCTCAAAGCAACGCACTCACCGTCGCACCGTCAGGGCAGATGCGGGGGCAAGTGGCGTTTCGGGTGAAGCAAGGGGAGTCCATCACCCAGCTCTCTTTGCACTACTATGATAGTAAGTATGGTACGATCGATCTGCCCATCATCGGGGAGATGGCAGAGGGGACTGAGGGACTCAACACCCTCCCAACGATCATCGACCCCTACAGAGTGAAGTCTGATCCTATCGAGCGACAGATTAGCCGTGCAGTCACCGTGTTGCGTAAGGCGTATGCTCAGGCACATCCCCCGAAGACCAGCACCCCACCACCCCCCAAGCAGGTCACGATACCCCCACTCGATGCGAGTAGTGAGGGGCGTGAGTCTATGAAGCGATTGGGTGATACCCCCGCACTCATCACCGCACTCAAAACGCTACAGTGGGTACCCGCTTACTATAAGGCGACTGCGTCACTCTACTCCCCTGCGGGACTCTTCACCCAAGGGTGGGCGACAGAGAATGCGATGTTCTATGCACTCTACGACCACCTCCAAGGGCAGAGGGTACGGTTTGGGAGTTACCACCTCACCCCTCAGGGGCGTGAGGTCTTGTCGGCTAGAGCAGGGGAGGTACCTCTTAGAGATACCATTCCGTTTATCGAGTGGGAGGAGGCGGGGAGTCTTCACTCGCTTGTCTTGCCCTTTTTGGAGCCTAGTGAGGCGGTGGCGGAGTGGATTACACAGAAGCACTACCGCTCATCGCGTGCCAAGTGCTACACAACCCTCACCGTGACACTACGCTACCGCCCCCAGAGTGATGGGAGTACGACACAGAGTTTTGGGATGTTTGGAGGTGCGATGGGGGGGAGTAGGCATCGTGTGAAGTCTGCGGTGATACTCAAAAAGCGGTGGGATCTAGCGGAGGTCTCTGATACCCCTATCGATGTCTACTTCCCAAAGACAACCGCATACTACACCGACCACAACGGCACCCACCAAGACCAGACCCACGCCCTCCCTGAGCGCCACATCGCCCCTGAGGAGTTGGCGATCACCATTGAGATGCCCGATGGCACGCTCGATACCTACACCCACCACTTTGAGAAGGGGGAGTCCTTGAGTGATCTCTTCTTGAGTATTGCCTTGGGTACGCCTGATATCCCCAAAGCGACGCTTGCACGCATGGAGCAGAAGCGGGTAGATCGCTTTGCGGGGCAGAGCCACCCCACTATCACCCCCCTCTCGAAGCTTCAGTGGATCAACCGTGCCAAGCTCTATAAGTTTGTCACCCTACAGCATGCCTATGAGAGGCATCTAGCCCAGAGCCTAGGGGTTGTTGCAACGCGTCACAAGACTCCTCGGGCGATCCTTGCGATGGTGGAGCGACACCCTGATGGTAGACTTACTAGCTCTATCGACCTACGGCGTGTATGGGGAGATAGCTATGGTAGCACCAAGCGGTGTAGAGCCTTTCAGCTGATGGGAGGGATACTTGGAGCGGAGGCGGAGACACAGGTGATCCCCAATGCTCCTAGCCTTGAGGGGTATTGGCAGTCACACATTGCGACCTTTACGCTTCTGCCTCTTACGCAGAAGTCTCCTATCCTTGCGTGGATGCGGTCGCACCATCTCCCCTCACCCCTAATCACCCGCTATCAGCAGAGTGATAGGGTATGGCTCTACCCTTTAGGGGATACCCCACCGCGTCTTTGGTTTGAGATCGATCCCGATACCTACCATACGGTACTCGTGAGAGCCGATGGTCGCTACGGGGCGATGAGTGAAGAGGAGATACTCCAATCGGTGATGGATATCGCGAGTTATGGCTTTGGACTCTTTAAGGGGGTGGAGACGAGTATCTTTACGGTGCTGACTTACTCTCTACGACTCCCCGATACTTGTGGTGTCCTCAAGTCTGCTCAACGCCTAGCCAACACCATCGCCTGTGCCGTCTCGACGATGCAGTTCGCCTCAGGGGCTCTCTCCTCAACGACCATCGCCAATGCAGGGGGTGGAGCAGGCACTCTGCTAGGGTGTGCAGGACAAGGGGGTGCCTCCAAAGCCGTCAGCTGGGCAACGGCTCTAGCTCGTGGAAACCAGAGTGGTATGACAGGTGTCTCTGAGACCCTCGGAGGGTTTGCCAATGGATTTGGCGATGGTATTGCCCTCTACTTTATGCATGCCAAGTCCAAGAGTGGATGCCCGTAAGGAGATGCAACACGAATAAAATTTAGATGGTGTATAATGAAGATAGTTCAGAGTAGAGGAGGATGGATATGATAGTTAAGGTAAACTATGGTCGATTGGTAGGGGTAGGTATGGTGTGTGGGACGCTTCTACTCTCTGCACCACTCGATAAGTACTATATCCCCAAACAGCCAACGGTAGTCTATCAAACGACTACGGCTAAGCCTGATGTGGAGATGAAGTTTAGAGCAGATATGATGAAACTCTCTCCTCAGAAGCGAGCGAAGTTAAAAACCTACTTTCAAGGCAAGATGAATCGTGCAGTGGATAATAAAAACTTTGAGGAAGCGGGGTATTATCAAAAGCTAATCACAATTTTAGAACAACTACAAAAGGGGCAGTGATGCGTGTCATTTTTTATAAGATGTTGTTACTCATCGCACTACTTTTTGTCGGTGGGAGTCTGCTCTATGGAGAGGAGAGTGACCCAGAGATTACCGCGTTGGCACAAAATTACACCTATGGGGGGGCTACCACCTCAGAAGCCTCCTCCAAGGTACAGCCAGTCGTAGAATCCAATCAAGAGGTTGTGCGGATGCAGGTCGAAGCCAATGTACGCTATGTAGAAATTACAGCGATGCTCTATGCATTCTCCTTGGTTATTATCATGGTCTTTATGTGGGATAAAAAACACCAATCCAAAGATATTGTAACGATGGTGGGGATGGCTTCGGTGATATTTGGTACTATCCTTCTTGTACTGATGGTAGGGGATACAGGACAACTCACCGCTCCGATGGGTATACTTGGTGCGATTGCTGGGTATCTCTTTGGTGCGTCAGATAAGAGTAAAGTGGTAGAGGGGTAGGGGATGATTTGTGTCGAGTCGATAGGTGCAGGGGAGGGGGATTGTCTCTGGATTGAGTATGGTGAAGAGGAATGCTATCGTATCCTTATCGATGGGGGGACGCGTGCAACCTACAAACAACTCAAAAAGCGTATCGAACGCCTCCCCTTGGATGCACGCCACTTTGAGCTTTTGGTGATTACGCATATCGATGCGGATCATATTGGTGGGGTCTTGAGACTGCTTGAGGATGAGGGGCTAGGGGTTACTTTTGCTGATATCTGGTTCAATGGACTGAGACATCTAGGAGGGGGGCGTACCAAAGGGGTGATGCAGGGTGAACGGCTCTCGGACTATCTCACACACACCGCTAGTGCATGGAATGGAGCTTTTGATGGAGAGGCGGTGGTCGTCAAGGAGGAGGCAGTAGGAGTGCCTATAGCCCTTCGTGGAGGGGTAGAGCTGATTCTTCTCTCTCCTACCCAAGAGGCACTCACCTCTCTACAACCACACTGGCTCAAAGAGATGAAACGAGCCACTTTGAAATCCAGAGACTCCTCAGAGACTCCCCATCCTATAGGTCGAAGAGGAGAGACGCTAGGAGATATTGATACCCTTGCCAAGACACCCTTTGAGTCTGATACCTCTCTAACCAATGCGAGTAGTATCGCCTTTTTACTACGCTATGAGGGGAAGCAGATGCTCTTTAGTGGAGATGCTTATGCCACAACACTACTAGAGACGATTGAGCAGTATCTCCCTGCGTGTGAGTCGCTCTCTTTGGATCTCTTTAAGGTACCACATCATGGGAGTGATGGCAACCTCTCCCAAGCACTTCTTCAACGCCTACGGTGTCATCGCTATCTCATCTCAACCAATGGTGCAAGACACCATCACCCTGATGTGGTCGCGATTGCACGGATTCTCAAGTATGGAGGGGACTCTCCTACACTCTACTTCAACTACCACTCTCACTATACTGCCGTATGGGGTGAGAGAGGGCTACCTGCACAGTACCACTACCATGTTGTCTATCCTACCAAAAACCATACAGGGGTAACCCTCCATTTTTGAGACAATGCAACATCTATAAAATTCTCCTCTGTTATACTGTAGGGTAAAAAAGGAGATAAGATGAAGCGTTCACTACATATTGGGATCAATCACTATCCTGAGATGGGAAGTGACCTAGAGGGGTGTATCAATGATGCCAATGACTGGCAAGAGGCACTAGCCAAGCGAGAGTTCTTGACGACTTCTCTACTCGATGGAGAGGCGACCAAGGGTGCGATGGTGGAGGCACTTACGAAGATCGTCGCAGATACCAAGCGAAATGATATTGCAGTGATTACCTACTCAGGTCATGGGACATGGGTACCTGATGAGGATCATGATGAGGCAGATGGGAGAGATGAAGCCCTCTGTCCTTATGATATTGCCACGGGTGAAGTTCTCATAGATGATGAACTCCATGATATCTTTAGTCATAAGAGGTGGGGGGCTCGTATTATCTTTATTAGTGATTCGTGTCACTCTGGGTCGGTGAGTCGTGTGAGTCACTTTGTTCCAGGAGTTGAGGGGGATTCGTGGAAGTTTCCTGCGATTAAGTTTCTCCCCCCTGAGAGTTATCTACACAACAATCGAGCCCTCTTGAGTCGAGCAAAACGGGTCGAGAACCAATCTGCACGCGGGAAGATCCGTGCGGCATCGGTATTGCTCTCGGGGTGTAGAGATAATGAGTATAGCTATGATGCGTGGTTTAATGGTCGTGCCAATGGTGCCTTTACCTATATGGCACTCCAAGCACTCACACGCTTATCCCAAGAGGCAACCTATAGTGACTGGTATCGGGAGATACGCAAATTTCTCCCCCATGTGAACTATTCACAAACCCCACAAATTGTTGCGTCACGGTATCAAAAAAATAGATGGAAAGTCTTTGAGGAGTAGATGATGGCAAAGAGTCAATATAGTAAAGTGGTTTTAGATGCACGACGAGATAGATTGGATTTAAGAGATAGGGAGTATCGTCCTCCATTAATCTCACTTCCTGCTTCATGGCCAAGAGAGGCGGATATAGCAAAGTACTTCCCTCTCTATAATCAGATGGGTATGGTACTCAATCAAGGTGAAGAGGGAGCCTGTACAGGCTTTGGACTAGCAGGGGTAATCAACTTCTTAGTGTGGTGGGATGCCGTGAGTCAAGAGGGTGATGCGTTGAAAAAAGAGGAGATCCAAACGCGAAAAGTCAGCCCTAAGATGCTCTACAATATGGCACGAATCTATGATGAGTGGAAAGGAGAGGATTATGAGGGGTCGAGCTGTAGAGGGGCAATGAAAGGATGGCATAAACATGGGGTTTGTAGCCAAAAATCGTGGCCTAACCACAAGCATAAAACAGAGGAGTATCCTGCTAAGGATTGGGCTAAGGAGGCGGTGGAGAACCCTTTGGGGGTCTACTATCGAATCAATAAAGATTCTGTGGTAGATATGCAAGCAGCGATTATGGAAGTGGGGGCTATCTACTGCTCCGCTACAGTGCATACGGGGTGGCAGAAGATCATTTCTTCTGATATATTGCCTACTATCAAACAGACCAAGCGTAAGATGGGAGGACATGCCTTTGCTATCGTAGGGTACAACAAAGAGGGGTTTATCGTACAGAACTCATGGGGAGGAGAGTGGGGCTTTCATGGATTTGCTGTCATCACTTATCGTGATTGGGTAGAGAATAGTACCGATGCGTGGGTTGCGGTAAGAGGGGCACCACTTGCGGTAGAACGCGTTCCGATTACCTTCTCCAATCAAGCCCTTCAGACTGTGGGTGCGGACTATTCAAAATCAGAAAATCTCACAATCAGTCGAGCCTTGGGCTACTCCTATACACAAGAGCGTCTCAAGCCCTGGAGTGAAGAGCAGGCCTATCAGCATAGTGTGGTGATTGGTAATGATGGAAGACCAAAACGGACGATTGTCTCTGCTTCAACCCCAGAAGAGTCTGTTCAAATCATCTCCTATCGCTACCTCAAAGCGTGGATGGCAGAGAGTAAAAAGAATCGAAAAGTGGTTATCTATGCACATGGGGGACTCAACAATGAGAAAGATTCGATTAATCGCATTAGGATTATGGCTCCCTACTTCAAAGCCAATGGGATCTATCCACTCTTTATCACATGGAAAACAGGCGTTATGGAGTCAATCTCCAATCAAATCCATGATCAGATAGGGAAAATCTTCTCAGCGGTGGGTATCGCCTCATCTAGTACAAAAGCACACGGGATACTCCAGAGGTTTCAAGAGTCGATCGATCGTTCGATTGAGAGCTTCTCCAAACATATTGTAGTCAAAGGGATCTGGTCAGAGATCAAAGAGAATGCTAAGTATGCGAGTGATAGAGCGGTTCCTGGATATGCACAGCATGGTGATACCAAATCAGGTGGGATGGTCATCTTGGCACAATCGCTAGAGAGACTTCAGAAGGAGTTTGGGTGTGAGGTGCATCTTGTAGGACACTCTGCGGGGTCAATTCTCTTTGGGTACTGGATGGAGGAGTTGGCAAAACGAGCCATGTTGATCGACTCATTGACACTCTATGCTCCTGCGTGTACGGTAGAGTTTGCCAACAAGTACTATATCAAAGCTCATAAAAAAGGGGTAATAGACTTCTTGCATAACCAAAAAAATGATAAAATCTCTTAAAAATTATATTGGTTAAGAAATGAAGAATTATGAAAAGCTAAAACAATTAAAACCAGAGTTATTTAAAAGATTAACAGGGGTAA
>JAMOSB010000013.1 GCA_027068485.1 Sulfurovum sp. | reverse complement strand
CTGTGGTCTGTTCATCTTGGTGGGTGAGGGGGGCTTCTTGGTGCTGTTGTACCCATGTGTTGGCACGCACCAGTGTCACTTTGGCGGGGTCTTTATCGACTTTGAGATCACGCAGGACGGGGTGGTATTGTAGGGGTTCGATGACATCATCGGGTTTGACTTTGTAGGAGCAGGCGAGCTCCTCTTTGCCATTGACACGCACCGCACAAGTACCACAGACAGAGGCACGACACCCTGAGGAGAAGGTGAGGGTGGCATCTTGTGTCTCTTTGATATAGTTGAGGGCATTGAGTAGTGGGATCTCCCCTGCGGGTAGGGTATAGAGCTGATAGGTATTGGTTGCACTTCTATGGACTTTTATCTGCATGGTGCCTCCTCTTTCCACTGTAGAATGATATGTTTTTGGAGGCTAGGCTCCTCAGCGGGGAAGTCACTACGGTAGTGGGCTCCACGGCTCTCCTCTCGTGCGATGGCTGAGGAGATGATGGTTGGAGCAAGGAGTAGGGCATTGCCAAACTCCAATGAGGCGATAAGCGTCTGGTTGTTGGTAGGGGAGGGGTCGAGTATCCCCATCGCTTGATGTGCTACTTGCATGGAGATGACCTCTTGTAGGGCTTCATTGAGTTGTGTTGCATTGCGTACGATACCGACTTTTTCATAGAAGAGCTGTCCGAGTCGTTCACGGTAGGGGTAGAAGTTGGTTGTGGCAGGATGCGTAAGGAGTGCGGTGATCTTGGCTTGATCGATCTCCTGTTGGGTTGTATTAGCAGGTTTACTACTCGCATAGATGGCGTGTTTGGAGGCGTTCTCCCCTGAAAACTTCCCTAGGGCGATGATCTCTAGGAGTGAGTTGCCCCCTAGGCGGTTGGCTCCGTGTACTTTGGCATTGGAACACTCTCCCACTGCAAAGCACCCTTTGATCCCATTGACCTCCAAGGCATCATCGACATCGATCCCCCCCATGGTGTAGTGGGCGACAGGTTTGATGGGGATCAGCTCTTTGGCTGGGTCGATATGCTCATGGATCTTACACAGAGCCACCTCTTGGGGGAGGATCTCTAGGAGCTTGGTCTCTCCAAGGTGACGCAAGTCAAGAAAGACCCGCTTCCCTGCTTGCATCTGATCGAAGATTGCACGGGCGACTTCATCACGGGGTTTGAGCTCATCGACAAACCGCTCACCTGCCTCAGTGAGGAGGTAGCCCCCCTCACCTCGTGCGGACTCTGAGATAAGGAGTGCGGAGTGTTTGAGTGCAGTGGGGTGAAACTGGACAAACTCCATATCTGATACCGCTCCACCTGCACGCAGTACCGCTGTGATACCATCGCCTGTGGAGCCGTGGGCGTTGGTGGTGTAGCCGTGGTAGAGGGCGCCATATCCTCCTGTAGCGATGATGACCGATTTGGCATTGAGTTGGATCACCTCTCCTGTGCGTATCTCCAAAAAGGTCGCTCCCTTGATGGTTCCCTCTTGGGTGATGAGATTGAGGAGATAGTACTCATCATAGAAGGGTATCTGGGCTTTGAGACAGCTATCGTAGAGGGTGTGGAGGATCTTGAGTCCTGTGTAGTCTTGGGCGTAGCAGGCACGCTTGGCAGAGGCACCGCCGAGTTGGTGTTGGGCGATACTCTGGGTACCTTGGTGACTCCCTGCTAGACGCGAAAAGGGTACCCCAATCTCACAGAGCCATGCAATGATCTCAGGGGCATCTCCACACATCTTGCGTACCATATCCTCACTACAGAGTCCATGAGCAGAGCGGATGGTATCAGCGATATGCAGTGCCGTGTGATCCTCCTCCACATTGCCTAGTGCGGCGTTGATACCCCCTTGTGCCATACTAGTCTGGGAGGTGGTGGGGTAGCTCTTGCCTACGACTGCGACTGAGGCACCCGAAGCGTTTGCCCAGAGTGCGGCAGTGAGTCCTGCACCCCCCGAACCGATTACTAAGACATCAACCATCTAGACTCCTTTCTCAAATGCTTCGATATTGGCTACAATCCCCTGAAGTAGTCGACCGCTCGCCTCGATACTTGCCCATGCGATATGGGGAGTGACAAGGAGGCGTCGGCGGGGGTGGGTGAGGTGTAGGAGAGGGTTGAGTGTCTGGTCGGGCTGGGTCGTCTCGTAGCGTATGACCTCGCCAAACGCATCGAGTGGGCTGAGGTCTAGGTCACTGCCTAGTGTCTTGGCATCAAGTAGGATAATCCGCTTCATGGTGGTGGCTCCTTTGGGGTGGGTTAGTTAGTACCGAAGTTTTGGGTCCAGTGGTAGATATATTTGGAGTCACCCTCTTCGACGAGTGCCATACCAAAGTCATTGAGATCAGGGTTCATAATCGTCACACAGTGGGCATCACTCTTGAGTAGTTCTGCGACCGCCTCGATAGAGGAGTCGATATTGGCTCCTGCGATGATATTCTCTCTCATATTTCTCCCCTGATAGCCATTGTAGACCATACGATCAAGTGGAGAGCTTCCGCGTGGGAGATTCTGCTCATAGGAGGTCTTGTCATAGCGTGTCTTAGAGCCTGTATGGCTAAAGAAGTTGTTTTTGGCTAAGTCACAGCTATGCTCATAGGCAGAGCGGTAGAGTGTGTCTGACCACTCTAGTGGGGGGACGGCATCCATAAATCCATAGACTCCACAATCTTGAGGCTCTGCTCGGGCTAGATTGATCGCATCGAGGTAGTTCCCTCTATCCCATGTACTCAGTATTGGTACGCCGTTACAGCTGGCGTGTTCCCCCGACTCTGATCCTCCTGGATCAACCTCACACCCCTGTAGGCAGAGTAGTAGTATGCCACATCCCAAGAGTGATAGCGTGTCTCTATATAGCTTTTTTGGTGCCAATTCTTCCCCCTAATTGGTTAGTCCACAACACTCCTACGGTGAGTAAGAGAGTTTTATCTGTGTTGCGTGGTGATAAAGTTAGTATTTCGTAGTGTAGTTGTTAGCGTATCACGACTGTAGTAGTATGATGCCTCAATAGTCCCCTTTTTGTAAGGAGAAAGTATAAGCCTCTAAGACTTAGTTGTCACTTAGTTGTCATAAATCTCCTCAACAATCTCTGTTGCGCGTGCTTTGGCAGACTCCACTTCATCGAGTACAAGAGAGACCGCCATACGACGACCGATATGAGACTCTGGTTTGCCAAAGATACGCACAAAGCTATTGGCACTAAAGGCACTATTGGGTACCTCTAGGGTAGGGGCGTGACGCTCTTTGGTAGCTTTGTAGGCACCACACGCGCCTGAGCCATAGGTGATGTAGTCGAGTGGAAGTCCTAGTACCGCACGCACATGTAGGGCAAACTGGCTCTGACTCTGGGTGATGAGGGTCACCATTCCTGTATCGTGAGGACGGGGGCTAAGTTCTGAGAAGTAGACGGTATCCTCTTTGACAAAGAACTCCACCCCAAAGATACCACGCCCACCTAATCCATCGGTGACAGACTTGGCGATCACTTTGGCTCTCTCTAGGGCTGTTGTTGACATCGCCATGGGTTGCCATGAGAGGATGAAGTCACCCTCTTTTTGGATATGTCCGATAGGATCACAAAAGACTGTTCCTGTCTCATTGCGTGCCGTAAGGAGGGTGATCTCATAATCAAAATCCACAAACGCCTCAACAATCAACTCACTCGCGTCCCCTCGTGCCTCTTTGGCGATCTCCCATGATTTGGCAATATCCTCTGCAGATTTAGCGATACTCTGTCCATGTCCAGAGCTAGACATTACAGGCTTGATAACACAGGGAAATCCGATGCGTTGACTCGCCTCTTCAAGCCCCTTTAGGGTGGTGACAAACTCAAAGGCACTGGTGGTAAGCCCTAACTCCTCTGCGGCAAAGAGACGGATGTGTTTGCGGTTCATTGTCTTGTTGACCGCTTCTGCGTTGGGGATGACATGAAAGCCTCTCGCTTCAGCCTCAAAGAGGGCATCGATACTGATCGCCTCGACCTCGGGGAGGATAAAGGTTGGTTTCTCCTGCTCGATGAGTGCAATAACCGCTTTTTTGTCTTGCATATCGATCGCATAGGAGCGGTTGGCAACAAGGTGTGCGGGGGCATTCTTATACTTATCCACAGCAATTACTTCAATCCCTAATCTCTGGGCTTCGATGGCAACCTCTTTGCCGAGTTCACCTGATCCTAAGAGCATAATTTTGATAGCATCATCTTGTAGTGTTGTTGTAAATGTCATTGAGAAAGCCTTGGAAAAATATTGGAGGGTGATTCTAGCAGAAAAAGGGATAAAGTATAATGAGTTTAAGAAAAAAAGTAGAAATTTAAGGTAAATATAAAGAAATTATTCTGTAGAGCCAGAAGCCCTACAGTTAGAAGGATTAGAGTCTTGACTCGTATCTTCTAAGCATAAAGAGTTTTTTAAGGATCTTCTTGCGTGTTGCAATCTTCTCTTTTTTTCTCTTTTCAGTCTCAGTTTCGTAGTGTTGTCTCGCTCTCGCTTCAGTCACGATAAGGTTTCTGTCACACTGTCGTTTGAATTTTCTATACGCATCATCAAATGAATCGCGTGATGTAAGTTTAATTCCTGGCATACCAAGCACCCCCTTCCTTATCAAGATTTTTTGGTCGTTAAACCAAAAGCGATAAATCTGAGGCGGATTATAGCCAAATAGTATTAGATTGTGTTGATTTGTGTTAGAATGAGTCCATAAAATTGATATGATAATCGAAAGGTGTAAGATAATGCAACCCGTATACCCCTCCTGTTACCCCCTAGACAGCCGTTGTTATGAGCAGTATGGTTTGAGTGAAGCGATCTTGATGGAGCATGCTGCGTTGGGAATGGCTCGTGTGATTGAAGCGAAGTTTCCTGCCCATACTCAGGTGTTGATTGTGTGTGGGGTGGGTAATAATGGAGCCGATGGGATGGTGCTTGCACGCCAACTGCATGGGAAGTATGCGGTGCGTCTGATGGTGCCATTTGGGGTACACTCCTCTATGGCGAAGCGTCAGTTGTCGCGTGCCAAGGCTATTGGTGTGGAGAGGGTTGAGGTGGTAGAGGAGAGTGCGGTGATAGTCGATGCTCTCTTTGGGGCGGGACTCTCTAGGGAGCTTGACCCCACCGCTCAAACCCTACTGCGTCAGCTCAATGCGCTAGGAGGCTACAAGATCGCGTGTGATATCCCCAGTGGTATTGGTATGCAGGGGTGCGTGATGCCTCTGGCATTCAAGGCGGATATCACCTGTACGATGGGGGCGTACAAAGAGGCCCTCTTTTTAGATGAGAGCAAGGGGTATTGTGGGGAGATTGTACGGGTAGATCTAGGGATCGCCTCACAGTGGTATGCCAAGCCCTCTGATACGATGCTCCTAGAGCCATCTGATCTGCGACTTCCTCACCGTCATCAGCACGATACACACAAAGGGAGCTTCGGACATGCGGTGGTGGTGAGTGGGGAGATGGAGGGGGCGAGTATCCTCTCTGCGATGGCTTCAAGTGCTTTGGGTGCGGGGCTTACGACACTGTTATGTCATGAGAAGATTATGCTACCGCCCTACCTGATGCAGTCAACCACACTCCCTGCGACCACGACAGCTGTAGCGATTGGAATGGGGCTAGGGGAGAGTTTTGATCACCCTTTTTTGCGTCAGCATCTAGTGGATAGTTCTCTTCCTGTGGTACTCGATGCCGATAGCTTTGCCCACCCGACACTCCGTAGTATCCTTGAACAGTGCAATCGGGAGATTGTCCTTACCCCACACCCCAAGGAGTTTGTGGTGTTGTGGGAGGCGTTGAGTGGGGAGCGGTTGGAGGTGGAGGAGCTTCAGCGTAGACGCTTTGAGATGGTTCGTATCTTTGGACGACGCTACCCCCATGTGACACTCCTCCTCAAGGGGGCAGTGATGCTCATCATCCATCAACACAGACTCTATCTCAATCCATGGGGGAGTAGTCGTCTAAGCAAAGGGGGGAGTGGGGATGTGTTGTCGGGGTTGATTGTCGCACTCTTGGCTCAGGGCTATAGTGGGATTGAAGCGACGCTCCACGCTTCACTCGCACTCACCCAAGCGAGTGCCAACTACGGTGGAGCCAGCTACGCCATGCTCCCCACCGATCTAGTGGAGCAGGTGCGTAGGCTAGAGGATTAGACTAGTCCTTTGAGGCGGAAGTCAAACTTCAACGCATCGGCGTGACAGACATCGATACAGCGTCCACAGAGTGTGCAGTCTGCACCTGTGATATACTCATGGGTGATCCCCTTCTCTTCGCGTTGTTTATCATACTTGGCTTTGGTGATCTCTAGGACTTGATTCTCAAAGCAGACATCATGACAGACCATACAGCTATCGCAGTTGTCATTCCACTCGATGCGTGTGGCACTCACTTTGCCAAGGAGTCCATAGGTCGTACCGATAGGACAGATGTAGGTACACCACGCCCTACGAGAGAAGAAGACCTCTATCGCAAAGACCACGGCTACCCAGATGAGTGCGACTGACCACCCATAGGCGATCATACGGCTCAGTATCCCTACGGTACTTATCGTCTCGAAGACCAAGTATCCACTCACAAATGCCATCACCAAGAAGCCTACCCAAAAGAGGTATTTGATGCGGTGGTCAAATTTGCGTGATTTGATAATCTTCTTCTTGACAAGGGTGTTGTGGAGCTTCTCTCCATACTCACTGAGTATCCCATAGGGGCAGACCCACGCACAGTAGGTACGCCCCCCAACGAGGAGGTAGACCAGTATAATAGTGCTTGCCCCAATAATGACATTGATAGGGATATGGTAGGTAGCAAGCCATAGCTCTAGCGTGGTAAAGGGGTCGATCATATGGAAGCCCAAGAAGCGTGAGCCGTTGAGTGTCCCCTCCAGCACCTGAAGGTCGATAAAGAAGGAGAGAAAGAAGAGCAGGTGGATTGAAATAACGACAATCCACCGCTTCATACGATAACTAAACTTTCTCTTTCCCTCTTTGGTCGTACTAAAAAATGTTGACCAAAATGAGGTGTTTTTGATGGTCTCTCGGTTGTTGTACTTATCCATATATCACTCCTTCTTGCGTCTTATGGCTCTCTGGGTTAGTTGTTTTGTGCTGATTTTCTAGCAGGGAACTCACCAATCTCATCAGCAAATTTTCTGAGGTCATCTTCATCAAGGCTCATCAAAAGCCCCCTCATAATCATATTCTCTCTGCGTCCTGATTTGAAATCCATCAAATCTTTGAAGAGCTTATCCGCACTCTGACCAAAGAGTTTGGTTCCCATCAACTTCTTACCGTTTTGTTCCCCTGAGCCATTGACTCCGTGACAAGAGGAGCATTTGCTTTTGTAGGCTTGACTCACTTTAAATGCCCCTACATTTCCTGCTTTCTCTCGAAGTGCAGAGAGTTTGTCCATCTCTTTTTGTCTATCATCTTTCTCTTGAATCGCTTGGGTCTGATTGGCAACAGCGTTGTCCCCCAAATCGGCGATCACCTTGCCATGCTCTCCGCCATGATAGGCTGGTCCACCCATAAAAGTGATACCCATAAGAGCGAAAATCCCTAGTGTTAAAATCCCTACAATACCATGTTTCATCTCTATCTCCTTAGTGCTTTTATTTGTTTGTTAAAATTATAAATCTCATCGGCGAGTTTACGGATCTGCTCGCTACTCATCTGTGCGATTAACCCATCCATCAAGACATTTTGTTTGACCCCTGTTTTGAAGGCATCGATCGCATCAAATATCTCATCTGAGCTTTTGCCCAAAAGCGAAGGTCCAATCACCCCATTGGCGTAGTCATCATGACATGCAGAGCATTTGACCATAAAGTTCTTACTGAGTCGTTTGACGAGTAGGGAGACTTGTACATGCTCATAGGGGCTTCGGATATTCATATTGGCTTCGATGGCGGTGCGTGGTTTGACACGGACGGAGGCATCAGCATTGGCAGGTTTGCTCGTGGGGTCATAGGCACTTTTGATATGGTAGTCGTAGTAGTAGGTGTCATGCTGTCCCGATTGGCTAGGTTGGGGTGTTGGACTCTCTGCGATCTTGATTGCATGGGTATTCTCACTGGCTACTATCTCGATCTGGGGTGTGCTACTCTCTGGTGTAGAGGAGGTGGGATGCTTCTTCTCCTCTGCTCCACAGCCAACAAGTAGCAGACAGGAGAGTGTCATCGCAATCGTTGTCGCTATCAATGGGGTTTTCATAGGCTTGTTCCTTTTCCATAGATCGACGCGTAAGTCGCTCTTGGTTTGATGATAATCGCAGGGGTAGCAGTCGGGCAGACCTCTTCACAGGCACCACAGCCGATACACCCCTCATAGATTTCAGGTCGTCGTCCGCCATCTTTGTCAGGTACCATCGCGATGGCACTCATGGGGTTGGGGATAGGACACATATCTGCACAGAGTGTACAGGGTTTACCCGCAAAGCTATCGAGTTTTTCGAGTATCTCTAGCTCATTTTGGGTGACATTGGTCACACCTTGGGTGAAGCGGTGCATCTTGGTATTAAAGCCCTCTGGGATAGGGGTGTTGCTCATGGCTAGACAGCTACTAGGGGAGGCAAGCACTGCTACACCCATATGGATATCTTCGGGCTTCTCACAGTCGTGTGCCAAGGCTCCTGTAGGACACGCCAAGACACACGGTACACCCTTACACGCCCAGCACCCACGGGTGGTCGCATCGATAAAGGGGGTACCGACTCCATGCCCTTTGCCCCAATCGGCAAGCTCAATGGAGTGATAGGGGCAGACCTGTAGACACTGTCCGCACTTGATACAGAGTCCCAAAAACTCCTTCTCATCGACTGCTCCTGGAGGGCGAAGACGCATCTCCTCTCCAAGAAGGTAGGGGCTTATCCCCACACCACCTGCCAAGACCAAGCCCAACACACCAAGTGTGGAGTACTTGATAAACTCTCTTCTGTCTGTTTGTACTTTTGCCATAGTTATAACCTTACCTTTGGTTTCTCATCTTCTAGTAGAAAGAGTGGTTCTGTAAAGGGAGCCAACTCTGCGAGGAAGTTGAGCAGTGAGATGACAGGGGAGCCGTAGAAGAACTTTACATCAGGGTTGTAGACCCAGAGTTGGTCTGCGTACTGATAGACCCTGTGAGGGGTATCTCCTATGTTGTCACCGTTACGATCAAATCCTGTATAGTTGTCCCAGTAGTTGCCTACGATCTCATTGTTGTTGGTCTTACTCCCTCTGCTATCACTGAGGATATCTTCGATATTGCCCATAATGGTGTTCTCTTTGATGATATTGTCCTCAGAGAGTGAGTGGAAGTGGAGTGCCTCTGCGTTGTAGAGGATTCTGTTGCCCTCTATCCAGTTGTGTGTCCCTGGCTCAAAAGGGGAGCGGTCGATATAGAGTCCTTGGGCACAGTAGATCACCGTGTTGTCTTTGAGGGTGAAGTTGGAGACATCTTTGAGTCCTATCCCCATCCCTGTTGCCCCCAAGGAGCTTTTGACCACATTGCCAATAGCGGTGGTATCTTTGGAGTACATAAAGAAGATACCTACGGAGTTGTACTGGTAGGTGTTGTTCTTGACAAGGTTTTTCCCCGCATACATAAAGTGTAAGGAGTAGCGGTTATGCTCTCCGAAGTTCTCTTCAATGGTGTTACCATGAGAGTACCACACCACCATATCGCGTGACTTGATGAGTCGGTTCTTCTTGATGAGGTTGTCATTGCTATACCATAGACGCAGACCATCGCCTCGTAATCCTAGATCAAAGTCTTTAGAGGTGATGGTGTTGTTTTGGATGATGGAGTGGCTGACCATCTGCATATCGATCCCAAAGAGACACTTGTCGATGATACAATCTCTCACTTCACACTGTTTGGCTTGGGTGATCTTGATCGCTGCATCGAGGGTGTGGGTCATCTCCCCACTGTTGATAATGGTGAGGTTTTTGAGGGTGACAAAGGAGCTGGTGATAGTGATAACTGTCCCCTCTCCCTCACCATCGATCACCACCCCCGCCTCTTTACCGATGATAGTGAGTGGTTTGTTAATCGTAACCTTCCCCTTATAGACCCCTTTGGGGAGCTTCAAGATCGCACCATTAGGGGCTTGGTCTATCGCCTTTTGTAGAGGGTTTGCCTCTACAAAAGAGAGAAGAAGGAGGAGAAAAAGAGTCGATAACCTAATCACACGAAAGCCTTTGTGGTGTCACTATGAAGCGTCTGCTGTCGCTTTGAGTGCTTTTTGTTTGGCAAAAAATGCCAACAGACTCAAGAGAGCAATCACTACGATAAGGTAGAACCCGATAGTAGGGTAGGAGTGTGTGGTAAACTGTGCGATTTTCCCATCTCCAAAGACTGTAGGCATAAAGGGTTTAATCTTGAATGCCCCCCAGTCGTGGAGATTGTGACCAAACCAGTAGAGCCAGTAGGAGTAGTCTGCGATAAAGAGTATCGGAAGTGACGCAGGAATCAGCATCGCGTAGCTGAGGATCTTGACATCATACGCGATAAAGAGAATCATCAACAACGAGAGGAGTAGGAGTGCATAGATACTGATATTGCGTTCAAAGTGACCTCCGACCCACATCGGATCCATCCCGACATAGTGGTTGATGGTGTTCATCTCATGTACCTCTCCACTGTAGCCATCAAAGTGGAAAAAGACAGGAATCCCCTCTGGGAATGCCTCTTTGGGGTAGTTGGGTGCTTCAAGTGATACTGCCCAGATAGGAAGCGATGCCACACCAATCTCTGAGGAACTCTCGATCATCTTCTCTAGGTCGTTGTGTGCCTCTTTGGGGGTGGTGACACTCTTATATCTACCTTGATTATAGAGGTTCCATACGCTTTTGGCGATAGAGGTGACCTCGTCACTTTTTCCTTCATCGATTTTGTTGAGTGTCCCGTGAAATGCGATCATGGGGAGTGTAAACGCAACAGTCATGATAATCAGAGCCAACGAAGCAAAGATTTTTGCTTTGATAAAACTAGGATGCATACCTTCTCCTTTAGTAAGTACAAAATAATAGGAGATTATAGCCAAAGAGAGTAGTGATACCATTGACACTAATCAAGTCACTTTGTGTAGGTTATGAGAATAATAAGGTTAAATTATGATTTAAAGCGTTGAGAGGGGGGAGGTCAAAGGCCGAAGCCTCTGACGCAGTGATTAAAAGAGGTTGGCGTTGTCGTCAATCCATTTAAAGTATTCGATAATATCTTTAATCTCTTCATCACTCATATGTTGGTTAGGCATTTTAAGATTGAAGTAGTCAATCATACCTTTGATATAAGGATCTGTATACATGTTCTCAGGTGCTTTTACAAAGTTAGCTACCCATTTTTCTGCATTTTCATGTCTTTGGAGTACCCCTGTCAAGTCTGGACCTGAAGAGACCTTACCGATAACATGACATCCACTACATCCACCCTCATCGAAGGCTCTTGCACCTCTCTCTGCTGCTGGAGACTGTTTGGTTGCTATCTTTTTGACCAAGAGGTCTTTGGCTCTGATACCTACATCCGCAGTTTTAACCATATATTGCCAGATCATATTTTCAAACAGAATCGCTTTCTCTAAATCACCCGCTTTGACCGCTTCATCAGATTTTGCTTTTTGCTCTTTGATCTTACCATACTGGTCGAGTGCATCCGTTACAAGGTTGGCAACGGTCTCATGTTTCTCGAAGTGATTCTCTTTGAGGAACTTCACAACCGATTGGATAACGGCATCTGTAGCAGCATTGACTGCGATAGTTTTGTCATACTCTGCTTTGAGTTGCTCTGGTGACATGGTTGCCATTTTAAGTTTTTGAGCAGAGACATATTTTTTGTTAGGGTCTTTTACCATAAGGTAACCCATCATCTCTAAGTGAAGTGCTGAACAGAACTCTGTACAGTAGTAAGGGAATACCCCTTCGATATCTGCATTAAACTTCAACTCAATTGTCTCACCTGGCTCTAGTGAACCGTGAATATCAAAGTGATCGACGGTAAATCCGTGTGTCTCATCTTGCGCTCTTTCGAGGTTGGTGAGGTAGATAGTGACATCATCCCCTTTATTGACCGTGATTCTCTCAGGATTGATGTGTGAACGAACCAGTGTCGCATAGACAGTGACTTTGTTTCCTTCTCTTACAATTCTCTCTTGACCAGCAAGTGTCTTACCGACATGTTGCTTACCTGTTTTAGAGTTGGTACCCATTTTATATCTAACTTTTGGGTGGAGCTTCTCTGCTCTGATCGCAACTGCTTGGTGTGGTTCACCGAGTGGAAGAGGCATATCAACAAGAAGATCCATCGTCTTACCTCTGATATCAATCAACTGGTGGTTTTGTGGGTGAAGTGGTCCAACATTTTGGAATCTATCAATCGCCAATTTATTAAGTGAGATGATATATTTCCCTTGAGGATCTGCTGATTTACCCTCCATACCACAAAGGTGACCTACATTGTAGTGTACATTCTCTTTGTCAAGGACTTTGAGTGTTTTGTAGTTCCATTTTACAATCTGACTATCAACATAGAGTGAAGTATAGATCTCACCATCTACATTAGAGTACTGATTGTGTAAAGGCCCAAGTCCTAGCTCAACTTGTCCATGAAGTGATGATTTCATATCAAGGATAGGGATACCATAGGGATCTTTACCCACATACTTCTTATCAGCGATAAGTTTTTTGATCTTACTCCACTTATAGACAGACGCGTGTGTATCGAGCTTACCACAGACTGTGATATACTCACCATCTGGAGAGACATCAACACCGTGAGGTGATTTAGGCTCAGGAATCAAGAATAAACAGTCATTTTTGACTGCAACATCCATAGAAATCACTCTCATACCATTAATAACTTTCACATTTTTGTCATCTTTAGCAAGTTGTGCCAACTTCTCCCAGTTGTAGACATGAAGGAAGTCTGTATCATTTCGTGAACATCCCGCTTCAAATGGAGGCATACCGACTTCGATACCACCTGTATACATCTCTGTATTGAATGAGTTGGTAAAGCCCCAACCATTACTCGCACCTTTACCAGAGTCTGATAAATCTTGCATATATGGAGGTAACTCTAATGTAAATGATTTTTCAGGGTGAATTCTTCCCTCTTTAGGATCAAAATCCCATACGGTTACACCCCCACGGTAGGTCTCTTTGTACTCTTCAATTGGGTGATAGTTGTTATCAAATGGAGCAGCATATTGACATGCTTCCAAAATGTGTTTTGAGTTTGGAGTAAAGAATGCTCCACCATGATCTGATTTGAAGATTGGGTTGACTACGATCTGTTTAGTCTCAAAGTCTTCTAGATCAATAATAGCCAATCTTGGATTGGCTTTATCGTTGATAACGAGCCATTTCCCATCATACTTTCCATCTTTTTCAGAAAGTCCAGGGTGGTGTGTATCTCCCCAGTTGATCTCTCTTCCTCTGATGTTACCTTGTCTAAGTACTTTGAGTGAATCCTCATCATACCCATACCCTTGCCATGGCTCTGGGGTAAAGACGGCGATATACTTCAAGATTCTCATTGATGGTACACCATAGACTAGCATCTGTCCAGATTGACCACCTGAACTAAAGACGACAAACTCATCTCTACCACCCGTTGGGTTGTAGGTCTTGGCTGCACGAATCACATCGTTTTCTGTTAAACCTCTCTCTTTCATGACTTTTTCTAAAGCCCCCGCACCAAATACTGTCGTAGCAGTGAGTGCAGAGCCTAGAAAAAGTGTTGAAAGTTTACTGAAACTTTGTTTCATTTCCTCTCCTTCTAAGTTTTTAGTCAATAGTATTGTGGCACTATTGCTAATACTTATCATTGTAGCTTATTTTTATTATAAATGGTGTTGACTTGTATCAAGAATTTAACACTAAATTAACAAATCATCTTTTTTGGAAGTAGGGGAGTCTCTTGAAGTGGTGCCTTAGGGTTATTTTTAGAAATCTTAGCTAAAATCAGCCTATGATAATACGAAAACTTTTTACCTTTGAAAATGCTCATATTGTGCGAGACTGCTCGACGCGTCGCTGTAGTGAAAATATCCATGGACACTCCTACACCATCGAGGTACTCTTGGAGTCAAACTATCTCGATCATGGGCAGATGGTCTATGACTTCTCCTTGATGAAGCGACAGATTAAGACACTCATCGACTCATTTGATCATGCCATTACGCTCTGGAGTGGGGATGAACAGGGCTATATCGATGCGATGAAAGCCCACTCCAACCGCTGGATAGAGATGCCTGTCTCCCCCTCTGCTGAGCAGTTTGCTCGGGTGATATTTTTGATGGTAGAGCGGGTACTTGCGTGTACGCAGATGGTCAATGGTGAGCGGGAGGTGACGGTACAGAGTATCATCGCCCATGAGACTCAGACGGGGTATGCTCAGGCGTTTCAAGCAGATGCCCATAGCCCGTTGATGGGGAGTATTGATCTAGAGAAGATTATCTTCTCCTCTCAGGTGCAAGCGGAGTGGGAAGACCCTCAGCTCTGGGAGAAGCTTCTCAGCCACACCCCAACACGCAATCCCACCAAGGTCTAGTGGCTAAAGAGTGCTTGGGGCTGGGTGTCTGTTAGCTCAAAGGCGATAGGGAGCATCACGATCCTATCACCTTGCTCAAGGTGTGAGGTTTGAGGGAGGGTGATGAGCATCCCATCGGCTTGTTGCATCGGGGAGACCATCCCTGGCATTTGGGGTTTGATTGGGGTGAAGCATTTGCCATTATAGCGACCTAGTATCACCGTATACTTCCCTTGTTTGAGGCTCAATGCTTCTCCCATCGTGGTCTCTATCGTCCCGTGGTAGTGTGCGGTGGCTCCTGACATCTTACGGATAATCGCCCGTACAAAGAGTTCGTAGTTGACCATGGAGGCGAGGGGATTGCCTGGAAGGTTGACCACGGCGGTGTTGCCTATCTGTCCAAAGACTGTGGGTTTACCTGGCTTGATATCGACCTTGTTGAAGTGGATATGCATCCCACAGTTGATAAACGCCTCTTTGGTGAAGTCTTTGTCTCCAACACTCACCCCACCACTGGTGATAATGATGTCGGCATCGAGTGCGGAGGTGATGGCGGACTCTAGGGCTTCGAGGGTGTCGGCAGAAGAGTGGAGCTGTCGCACCTCACACCCAAGCTCTTTGGCACGGGAGAGAAACATCAAGGTGTTGGAGTTGTAGAGCTGGTGGGGTTGGATCTTCTCAAAGTGTGGACGGAGTTCATCTCCTGTCCCAAAGATTGCGACTTTGATGGTGCGTGTGACAAGGATATGGGTGATCCCTTGGCTTGCAAGCATTGCAATGGCATAGGCGGTGACCCGCTCTCCCTTCTCAAGGAAGATAGTACCTGCTTTGATATCCTCACCTCTCATACGGATAAAGTGGTCGTGCTTGAGGCTATCGGGGAGTGTGACCCGCTCCTCATGAAGGGTGACATGCTCAATAGGGACAATCGCCTCACCCCCTTGGGGGATAGGGGCTCCTGTCATGATCTTGAAGACCTCTCCTGCTTGGAGGGTCATCTGGGGATTGTCGCCAGCGTAGATGGTCGCACGACACGGGAGGCTCTCTCCTGCATCTGCGACTTTGACGATGTAGCCATCCATTGCGGAGTTGTTAAAGCGGGGGAGATCAAATGTAGCGGTGTAGGCTTGTGCGGTGATGCGTCCAAGGGCAAGCTCTAGCGGGAGAAGCTCTGAAGCTAGTGGTGCAATATGGATATCGATAGCGTGGAGTGCTTGGGTAATAGAGAGCGGCATACGAGAGAACCTTTGTATGAAATTATAGAGATTATAACAAATTTGAGTATAATTCACGCTAATCAAATTTTGGAACAGAAGGACAAGAATGATAGAAGAGATGATACTCTACCATAGTGTAATTATTAAAGCTTTTTTGGGGTTTTTGGTCGGGGGGCTTCTGATCCCTGTGATGACTGCCAAGAATCCGCTAGGCTTTCGAAAAGCGAGCTTTATCTATACGATGATATTCCAAGGCTTGACAACGATGATCGCCTTTACAGGGTTGATTGCGATGGTCAAAGGGGAGGTCGGTATGGGCTTGGGGATTATACTCATGATCATCATCTGGGCGATACTGATGTATATCGAGATACGCAAGTATAAGCTCATCAAAGTTGCCAATCTCCAAGAGCCAACCAAACACCAACTTCTCAAAGGGGCATTTATCAAGATCAGTCTGATCAATATTCTCCTTGTGACGATGATGGTAGTCTTAAAGATCGCAGAGGTGAAGGGTGCTATATCTTTATCATAAAGAGGCGGGAATCGCCTCCCTTACCTTAACAGGAGATGAGCATCGTTATCTCTTTAAGGTAAGACGACATAAAGCAGGGGAGAGTCTAGCACTTCGTAATCTCGAAGATAGACTACTCTATACCTATAGGATTGAGCATCTGGATAGACGCAGTGCTGTGCTACACCTATGCTCTCAAACCGTCTGTGAAGTCAAAGCCAAAACCCCTTTACATATTGGGTGGTGTGTGATCGATCCCAAAAGTGTGGAGAAGGTACTCCCCTCTCTCAATGAGATGGGGGTAGAGCAGATCACCTTTATCTACTGTCAACGCTCCCAAAAGAGCTTTACGCTTGACTTCAAACGCTTAGAGAAGATACTCCTTAACTCCTCTCAACAGTCTGGACGCTCAACACGAATGAAGTTGGCAATGGCTCAGAGTCTGGAGGCGTTTCTCTTGGAGTATCCTCAGAGTAAGCTTGTCAACTTTTCTAAGTGTCCTGTGGCAGAGGAGAGAGGAGAAGTGCCTCTTATCATCGGGTGTGAAGGGGGGTTCTCTGAGGAGGAGGTCGCACGCTTCTCCTCAGATAGGATTGTAGGATTTGATACCCCGTTGGTATTGAGATCAGAGAGTGCGGTGTGTGCTGTAGCATCCAAAGTGTTGTTGTAGTTTAGTGATGAAATTAAGAAATATAAAGAGGTGAGCCATGCATAAAGAAAAAGCAGAGATTATTGAGACCCTCAAGCGGTTTATCAAAGAGGTGGCACAGACCAAAGAGTCAACAGAGCAGTCTCAATGCGTCCGTGCGGATGGGAGTACGGTGCCTGAGAGTGAGATCCACTGTGAACGGTGTGAAAAGATGGGGACACTCCTCAAGGAGTTGACCGATTCGGAGTTTGCTTCGGTGTTACTGTTCAACCCTGAAAAACAGCAACTCTATACGCGTACCAAGAATAAAATCGAACTCTCTATCGCACCTGCCAAAGGGTGTATTGGGCGGGTCTTTTTGACCAAAACCCCTGCTATCTACAACCACCTCATCAGTGATAAAGAGTATGTCCAATCTGTAGATAACCCACTCAACCATCGTCTGCGTTCGCAGATGCTACGCCCTATTCTCAAAGAGGGGGAGCTTTTAGGTATCGTGCGTGTCTCTCGTACGGCTCAAGGGACAGGACGCTACTACACCGCAGATGACCAAGAGGTACTCTCCCTGCTCGATAGCTATCTTGCTGAGATGATTGAGGCGATCACCAAGAGGCGTATCCCCGTAGCCAAAGAGCCATCGGTCAAAGAGATAGAGGAGAAGCTCCAAGAGTCCCATACCCAAGAGGATGATAAGAGTCTGCTTCTCTTTCTCTCCAACACCATTCACGATATCCGTACCCCTGCCAATAGCCTCTATGGATTTTTGGAGCTATTGGAGGAGCAGATAGAGGATAGACGGCTCAAGGAGTTTGTCACCAATGCCAAAGAGAGTGCAGGGTTTATCAACTCACTCACCGACTCAATCTTAGCCAAGACCAAAAACCGCTATGAGGGGAGTATCTCTAAACAAGAGGTAGTCAATAGTGTGAAGTTTATCTCTGATATCGCCAATATCTTCAGCTCTCGTGTCTCAGAGAAGCAGATAGCGTACTATATCCATATCGATCCGACACTCCCCAAAGAGCTTCAGATCGATAAGCTCAAGCTCAAGCGGGTACTCATCAATCTTATCGGTAATGCCTATAAGTTTACCCCCAAAGGGGAGCGTATCGATCTAAGGGTTCGTTATGATAGTGGACAAAAGCGTATGCATATCTCGGTGAAAGATACAGGGATTGGTATCGAAGAGGAGAATCAAAAGAAGCTCTTTGAAGCCTTTACCCAAGCGCGAGATGATACGAGTATGGAGTATGGAGGTTCAGGACTTGGCTTGGCGATCTGTGCAGAGTATGTTGCTGAGTTTGGCGGGGAGCTAAAGCTTAAGAGTAGGGTAGGAGAGGGGAGTGAATTCTTCTTTGATATGGCAGTAAATATCATTGATGAAACGCCAAGCTATCCACCATTTTATAACTTCAAGAAAAAGATTGTTATCCTAACGGATAAGCCTCAGTCTGATCGGGTAGCACATATGGTGGAGTATCTCACAGAGTTGGCGATGCCTATAGAGAAGATTGTCATCTCCGATACAATCCCCAAAGATGTGACACACCTAATCTGTTTTGAGCATAAGATTACCGATGAGGTGCTGAGTCTTTCTGGCTCCTCACAGGTGGAGGTGCTACTGATCGAAGAGCAACTCTTCTCACTACTCAACAAGAAAGAGAATAGCCACTTCCATATCGTAGCGGAGAATACCTACTATGAGCATGCCCTTCATGCGCTGGTCTATTCAGGTAAACAGGTTAAGATTTTGATTGTGGATGACAATAGGATCAATGTGCGTCTATTGGAGTCTATCTTGGGTACAGAGTGTGGAGAGATGATCTCTACATTTGATGGAGCGACGGCGTTGACACTCCTCAAAGAGGCGGTTGAGGAGCATGATCCCTTTGATGTACTCTATCTGGATAAGCATATGGTAGGACTCTCTGGGACGGAGTTGCTTAGAGCGTTTAGAGCCTATGAGAAGTCCAAGGGGATTCCTCCACTATTTGTCGCCTCTATCTCTGGTGATCCTGAGGTACTTGAGGAGGAGCGAGAACTCTATGATGTTTTTGTCACGAAGCCTTTTAGTAAAAAAGAGGTACGCAGTGTCATTCAAATTGCAAAAGATAAAGGAGTCTAAAAATGAGTAGCGAACAAGTTGTCACTTCTGTTGATATTATTGTATCCAAGGGGGATAAAGAGGGGAATATTACCTATGCCAACCCTATTTTCTTTAAGGTAGCAGGCTATACCCAAGCGGAGTTGATGGATCAACCCCACAGTAAGATCCGTCACCCCGATATGCCAAAAGTGGTTTTTGAGCATCTCTGGACAAATCTCAAAGCAGGTAAAGATGTCAAGGTCTTTGTCAAAAACCTCTGTAAGGATGGTGGCTTCTACTGGGTCTTTGCCCATGTGAGAGTTGCGACCAATCCAGATGGTACCTTTAGAAACTATGTCTCAACACGCCGTGCGATGAGTGCGAGTGCTAGAGAGCCTATCGAGGCACTCTACACGGAGCTGAAGCAGATAGAGGATCAAGAGGGGATAGAGGCTTCCCGTACAAAGCTGAATGCGTTTTTGGTTGCCCAAGGTGGGTCACTAGAGCAGTTTAATGAGATGATGACTCAGTTACAGAAAAACTAAAAGGATAGATATGATAAATTTTGATGCTTCGATGAAAAAACTACAATCGGTTAGTGGTTATTTGGGGTCTGCTGTCTTGAACTTCTCAGGGGAGACACTCTTTATTGATGAAGAGAATACAAGCGTGGATATCGCCTACTCTGCGAGTATCTTCAATGATGCATTTCGTATGATCTCTGAGTCCTCTTTGGATGTAGGGTTTGCGGAGGCTTCTTTGGTCGAGTCTCGTACAGAAGATGGGCATGTCTTTTTGGTCAATAGCTCAGGCAGTAGTGCAGGGAATAACTTCTCAAAGCTGATGGTTTTTGCGATCTTTAGAGATGATGGCAATGTGGCACTAGGGAAGATGATTATGTCTAAAATTGTCCACTCTATGTCTCAAGAGATGGATGCTCTGTAGTACCCAAAGGAAATGATTATCAAAACTTTATATCTGATACGACATGCAAAGTCCAACGGGTGTGATGGGTCGTTGCGTGATTTTGAACGGGGCGTGACCAAACGAGGGTATCGAGATATCGAGACGATTGGCTCCTATTTAGCACTCCACGATATCACTCCTGACTTGATGGTCTCAAGCTGTGCCCTCTATGCACAGATCACTGCTGATAAGTTGGCACAGAAGCTCTCCTATCATGGGGCTATCTACTATATGAAAGAGCTCTACCTCTCAGAGCTAGAGGTGATGCTCAATGTCCTCTCACTCCAAGATGAGAGTGATGAGACGATCTTTTTGATCGGGGATAACCCTGCTCTGACAGAGTTTGCCAACTACCTCACCCAAGAGAACTTTGCGAAGTTTCCCACTATGGGGGTGTTGGCTGTGGAGTTGCCTATTGAGCGGTGGAGTGAGATCAAGCAGGGCTGCGGTAAGGTAGATTTCTTTATCTACCCTAAGCAGTTTAAGTACTATATGCCCAAACAGATACGCACCACCCTCTCTGCCTCTGTAGGGATTTAGAGTAGCTTAAAATTTTTTGGCTATAATTCGCGATGTTGTCTCGCCTAGAGCGTTGCAACCACCCTATTTGAGTCAAATATGGAAGAGCACTATGCTAGAGCAGGTTGGTTACCTGTCACAAAAAATACTAAAAGGTTTCAAAATGAAAAAAGAGATTCACCCAGAATATATGGCGTGTCAAGTGAGCTGTGCATGTGGAAACACATTTGAGATTAGAACAAACAAAGAGAAGATGAGTGTAGATATCTGTAATGAGTGTCACCCATTCTTTACTGGTTCTGAGAGAAATATCGATACTGCTGGTAGAATTGATAAATTTAAGAAAAAATACAATCTGTAATTTTTCTTCCTATAAGGCGGGGGACTCCCTTGCCTTAGAAAGATAACCCCTATGCTTACTTTTATTCCTACTCCTATTGGAAACCCCCAAGATATTACCATTCGTGCAATGAGGCTTTTTGAGAAAGCAACCCTCTTTTTGTGTGAAGATACACGCCATACCAAACGGCTTTTGCGACTCCTTGAAGAGCGGTTTGATATGGTCTACCCCGAAGCGGAGTTTATCTCCTTTAATGCCCATAATGGAGTCCAACGCCTCGAAGAGTGGGGGGAGCGACTTGTGGAGCAAGCGGTGGTCTATGTGAGTGATGCGGGGATGCCCATCATCTCCGATCCCGGTCAACTCCTTGTAGCCTACTGTCAAGAGCAGGGTATCGCCTATGATGTTCTCCCTGGAGCATCCGCCGTGACAACCGCCTACGCTGCGTCGGGGTTTGAGTCGGGGAAGTTCTGCTTTTTTGCCTTCTTGCCTCATAAAGGTAAGGAGCGTGCCACCGCTCTCGATGAGGCACTCTCTAGTGGCTACAATACTGTACTCTATGAAGCCCCCCATCGCCTTGTCAAACTACTCGATGAGATCGAAGCAGTCGATGCGTCGCGTGAACTCTTCCTTGCCAAGGAGATTAGCAAACGCTATCAGACCTACTATCGTGGGAGTGTTGTCGCTATCAAAGCAGCGTTGGCTGAGGTGACGATTCGTGGGGAGTGGGTGGTGGTCATCCATGCCAAAGTGAGTAGCCAAAAGAGCCTCTCCTTCGCAGAGGTACGCAGACTAGACCTCCCCCCTAAGCCCAAAGCCAAACTCCTCGCACACCTAAGTGACAAGAGTGTCAAGGCGTGGTATGAAGAGCTAACACAAAAATCAAGTAAAAATTAGGTAGAATCCTACTTATGATTATTTATGGAAAACAGGTCTGCCTCTACGCTTTGGAGCAGTACCCCGACACAATTACCACCGTTTATGTAGCCAAAAAAAACATCCTCCCCAAAGAGCTATTTCACCAGTTTCACGATAAGATTAAGTTCTTAGAGGAGAAGTGGGCTCAGTCGATGAGCAAAGGGGGCAACCACCAAGGAATTTTGCTTGAGGTGAATGCGTTTGAGCAAGCCTCTTTAGCACAGATGAAGCAGAGTGATTTCATCGTTGTACTCGATGGCTTAACCGATGTAGGCAATATCGGTGCGATCGTTCGTAGTGCCTATGCCTTGGGTGCAGAGGGTGTGATCGCCACAGGGGTCAAACAGCTCAACTTTGCAGCGATTGCACGCAGTAGTTCAGGGGCATTGTTGGCGATGCCATTTAGGATACAGCACAATATCGCTGATGTACTCCATGAGCTAGGGCAGGTGGGGTTCACCTCCTATGGTGCAGCGATGGAGGGGGAGGCGATAGAGCATGTGACTTTTGCTCCTAAGCGTCTGCTTCTTCTAGGAAGTGAAGGAAAAGGGCTCTCCAAAAAAGCCAGAGCCAAGCTAGACCAAACGGTCTCAATAGAGATGAAGCACGCATTTGACTCACTCAATGTCAGTGCGGCAGCCGCGATTTTAATACATAGGATGAGTTATGCAGTTAAATGATATTATAGAACGCTACAGTGTTAGTGATATAAGTAAAAAGACCAATATTGCCAAAGAGGATGTGGAGACACTCTTCCAAGGGGAGTTTGAGAAACTCACACGCGTGAAGGCGTTGGGATTTATTTCGATTTTGGAACGAGAGTACAAGATAGACCTTAGTGTCTTTCGTGATGTCGCACTCGCACACTACAATCAGCACCACAATGACCATCCTAGTGTGGTACTCTCTGCGGAGTATGAAGATGATAAGGGTGGAAGCTCCAAGCTCTTTGTCCTTTTTGTCCTTCTCCTTTTGGGGGGTGCATCGTGGTACTTCTTTACACAGTTTGATAAGAAACTTCTCAATGGGATCTTGCCCTTTGTTGATGAGGAGATCACTCAGATGATGGGAGAAGATGTCAATGAGAGTGAGGCGTTGAGTATCGAGAGTGTCACACTCCCTGCGACGAGTCAGAGCAGTGT